>CAZBFV010000085.1:0-2354 GCA_964491345.1 uncultured Muribaculaceae bacterium | reverse complement strand
AAAATGAGCAGATGCGGATATTCAGTTTCCAAACACAATAAATGGAAGATCATTATCAAGAGCATACTGTTTAAGAAAATCTTTCTGCCTTGATACAAAATCTATTGTATTTCCTATTTTATCATCCGGACTGTATGCAAATACCCCCATAACTTCAGGGTTGGAAATATACATTTCGTTGTATTCCCTATGCCCCCTTCTGGAGTTCGAATTGATTGTCGAAAAGGCTTTGATAATTTTATTTCTGGTTTCTTCCGGCTGAATCTCGCTGAAAGGTTTATCTTCATTTTGCTTGACGAATTGAACATATTCATCATCGGATAAATTAAGCGCATCTTTTATTAAATCGGAAATAAACACTCTGTCGTCTTCTCTTGCACCGCCGAAAACGTAATTCTCTTTAAATTCTTTAATATTTTTCTTACATCCGGAGCCGGCATCCGTCATGCCTCCGCCATGAACATACTTGGCATCGGTTTTTAACAATACGCCCTGCGGTCTAAAAAACCGGTATTTGCTTTCGGGTCTTTCCGCATAGCTTGCGGATAAAAGCGCATCGGAATCCGGAAGCGCAAATGCGTTAAATGTGTACAGGCTCTCGGCATTGTCTAAACCATGTGCAAAAAATTTAATATTACCAGTATCAACATCATAATCTAAACTCTTACCGTATCTTGTCGATGCTCCTTTTGTATCTATGCCGTGAGAAACAGACCCCTTGGGAAATCCGATTTTTTCCCATGTATCATCTTCAACCTCGTTAAATTTAATAATAATCAGCCCCGATTTATCTTTATAAATACCCTTAAGATTAGTTGAACCGTCATTTTTATTAACATAAGTTACAGCGGAATTAATTCTGGAAGCGCTCGGTATGGGCGTTACGGGAAGAAGCGGCCGGGATTTTTTTAATTCGGAAACAAATTCTGCCGTCTTGCCGGATTTTGAATCAAATTCTTTTGCATATTTTTGATAGAACGAATCATTTACGGCGCTTAAATCTGCACAGGTGAATATTTTTGACATATCAAACAAATTATCATACTGCAGGTCAAATGCAGCCGACTGCATTCTTTTAACCGCTTCTTTATCATCCGCTTTATTTATGTATTCAAACCATTCGTGATTCTTTATTAAAGAATACAGTTTTAATTCTTCATCTCTTGATAAATTCATTTTCTTTAATATATAGTATGTATCAAAAGCGCTCTCGTCAGGATGCGTTTTATCAACATATCCGTCTTTTTTGGTTATATCATGGAAAAGCCCCGCAAGAATCATAAGTTTTTTATCAGAATCATTTAAGTTTTTGAATTCGGGATTTTGTGCCGTTTTTTGAACAACCTTTAAACTGTGTTTTAATAAATCGTATTTATGGGGCGCATGCTGTTTTTTGCCTATTTCCGTTCTTAATTCGGGGAAAACATTAACTATTTGATTTAAAAGCTCTTCTATTTCCTTATTATTTGATTTTATTTTGTTGTTTTCACTGTACTTAATTACATAAGGGCGGAGTTTTTCAACAGCATCTTTTGTATTTTTGTCTGCAATTTCGGCCAGCTTTTTTCCGTTATTCAGATTGACAGGGTAGCCGTATAAGGAAAAGCAGGTGTTTTTACCTTGATTATCAACCTGAGTTCCGTTTTTATTGTGATGAAGTTCAAAACCAAAATAATCATAGACTTTTTGCCGTTCCTGAGGAGTTAAATTTTTAATCGTATCAAATGTATCTTTAATAAACTGTTCAGTTGAGTATTCCTGAACTGCGGATAAGCCGTCAAACTGTTCATCCGATAATGCTGCAAGGGAATTTGAAAGATTAATTATATTCGTTTCCGTCTGCTTTATTTCGGAAGGTGTCAGTTCGTTTGTTTCTATACCTAATGATTTAACAAGAGCCGGAAGCAGAGAGCAGTATTCTTCGCTGTTTTTCGGCAGAAGCGGAAAATATCGCCTTATTTCATCATTTAAATAAAACAGATTCGTATTATATTTTACAAGAGTTCTTAAAATATTTCTCTTTTCAACAAGAGGAATTTCGTTAATATTTTGTTTCTTTGCAAGCCCTTTAAACAGGACAGCAGTAACTAAATCATCATCATCTAACTTTTTCAGATCCTGTCTGCCGATTATACTCTCTAACTCTTTAATATCCTTAAAAGATACATTATACTCGGGATTAAGTATTATGCTTACATGTCTAGGTTCAATTGAACCGATTCTTACAAGTTCCGGCAAAATGCAAAGTTGCTCTTTATTTTCGGGAGTTACGAAAGTTAATATTTTCGAAATATCACTTCCGTTAAATATAAAACTGCCGAGTTTATTTTTTGCGGCCAGCAGAGTATCAAGTG
>CAZBFV010000084.1:0-2413 GCA_964491345.1 uncultured Muribaculaceae bacterium | reverse complement strand
TGAATACAAAAACTTTTTACTTGTTAGTTAATTGTCCACTTTTTCGGGTACAGTTTATTGAACACTAATTAAAAGGAGTTTAATTTATGACTATTGATAAAAAATGCCTCATCAACTGGGTCGGAGGCAAAAGACTGTTAAGGAAAACTATTGCAAGATTAATCCCCGAAGATATAGGTTCATATATTGAACCGTTCGGCGGCGGCGCCTGGGTTTTATTTTATAAAGACAAGTGGCAGAATTAGAGGTTTATAATGATTTAGACGGAAGATTGGTTAATTTATTCCGTATTGTTAAGTATCATCCGAAAGCCTTTATCGAAGAATGGAAAAATCTGCTCGGCTCTCGTGAGATGTTTCTGCAGTTCTTAAACGGTACATTTATTACTGATATTCAAAAAGCAGTCCGGTTTTATTTCCTAATCACACGTTCATTCGGCGAATACATTTGGAACGGTAAAAAAGACATCGGGCGGTGCTTGCAAGTCCTGCATAATGTTCCTTTAAAAATAGATGCAATCCACGAAAGACTTGATACCGTAATGATAGAAAACAGAGATTTTGAAAAGCTGATTCAGCAATATGACCACGAAAATGCATTTTTCTATTGCGATCCTCCTTATTCAAAAGGCTGCGGTTATGATGTAACTTCTACAAAAGACTTTGAACACGAGCGTTTAAGAGAAGTTTTAGGCGGTATTAAAGGCAGATTTTTATTATCTTATGATAATTCTCCTAAAATAAGAGAATTATACAAAGGATATGAAATGATAGAAATAGAGCGATTAAACGGAATTAATAATCGTGAGGGAACGCAACGCAATAAAATGTTTAAAGAACTTTTAATTGCTAATTATCCGATTAAAGAATTATTTAATAAGTCTTAAACCAATTGTGCTGATAATAATTAGAACAATAAATAATATTTTTAATGCTGAAAATGTTTCGTGGAAAAAGAAAAATCCAATCAATGAAACAAGGACAATGCCGACAGTACCCCAAACCGCATAAGCAATACTTATATCAATTGTTCTAAATGCCAATGATAAGAAGTAAAAGCAAAGTATATAGCCGGCAGCTGTTCCTATTTAAGGCATCAAAACAGTAAAACCGTTCGACATTTTAAGCAATGATGTAGCAGCTGTTTCAAACACTATTGCTAAAAATAAATATAACCAGCTCATCTTTTACTCCTTACACAGGAATTGTAGCACAAAAATGCCCGATAAACCTATTGAAATTAAAATCGACAATAAAGCCGTTAATGCAAAACTTCTCGAACTTGCAAGACGAGGCGAAAACCTGCGGATATTAATGAAAAACATCGTTAGCGTTTTTGCGTATTCAACTGAAGAAAATTTCAAAAGCGAGGGCAGACCTGATAAATGGACAGACTTAGCTGAATCAACGAAAAAGCAGAGAGAGAAGCGGATTGCGAGCAGAGGGCGGAGAACGGAAACGAAGAGTTTTCGTTCGCAGACCCGTTTAATGCGGGCAACCAAGCAGAAAAGGAAATGGCCGGGGCAGATTCTTCAAGTAGAAGGAAAACTTGCTGCATCGGTTAATACTTTTTATGAAGATGATTCAGCAGTTATCGGTTCAAATCTTTCTTATGCCGCAATTCATCAACTCGGCGGGCAGGCAGGAAAAAATAAAGCTGTCACAATACCTGCAAGACCTTATTTACAACTGACCGGCTCCGATTATCAAGAAATCCTAAACGAATGCGGAAAATATTTAGCCGACAATTAAAAGGTACAGAGATTTATCTCTGTTTATTGGTCGCATACAAAAAAAGAAAGGAGTGAACATGACAACGGTAGAACCAATAAGAAACAAAAAAGATGTCGAGCGTGTTGAAAAATATCTTGAAAAACAAAGCAAAAGAGATCATTTAATTTTTGTATTCGGTACAAACTGCGGTCTTAGAATTTCAGATATTGTCGCACTAAATGTCGGCGATGTAAGAGGTAAAAACTACGTTCAAATCGTAGAAAAGAAAACGGGCAAGACTAAAAGGTTTCCCTTAAATGACAAACTAAAAGGTTTAATTTCTGATTTTGTTAAAAGAAAAAGAGATAAAGAACCTTTGTTTAAATCTCTGTGGGGCAGAAGATATAATAGGATTACTGCCTATTATATGATTAGAGAAGCCTGCAAGAATGCCGGACTTGAAGAAAAAATCGGAACTCATTCGATGAGAAAAACGTTCGGATACCATCATTATAAACAATTTAAAGATATTGCACTGCTGCAAAAAATCTTTAATCATTCAAGCCAGCAGATAACCCTGCGTTATATAGGAATTGAACAGGAGCAAATTGACTATTCTTACAATAACTTTGTTTTATAGTTCAAAACACTCTCTAATAAAGGAATTGCATTACATTTTAAACGGATTACAATATATCCAA
>CAZBFV010000083.1:0-2503 GCA_964491345.1 uncultured Muribaculaceae bacterium | reverse complement strand
TTGGCTCATTTTCGTTTCATGCAAAAGTTCCGCACAATACAGCGGAACTTTTATTTATTTTTTTCTTCTTTTAAATTGTATATATTTAGTTTGTTTTAAATTTTTATCATTAATTTTTTTATTTGGAGTATAATAAGGAAGAGAAAAGGGTATAGGTGGAAACAATGTGGGATTATTCCGAAAAAGTCATAGAACATTATAAAAATCCAAGGAATGCCGGCTCGATAGAAGATGCTGATGCAATCGGTGAGGCGGGTTCATTATCATGCGGAGATATGCTCAAACTTTATTTAAAAATTGATAAATCAGGCATAATTACCGATGCTAAATTTCAAACATTCGGATGCGGAAGTGCGGTTGCAAGTTCAAGTATTTTAACGGAAATGATTATCGGCAAGCATATTAACGAAGCTAAGAAAATTACTAATAAGCAGATAGTCGATGCTTTAGGCGGATTACCGCCCGAAAAGATGCATTGTTCTGTTATGGGGCATGAAGCCTTGGAAGCTGCTATTGCCGATTATTACAAAGAAGATATTTCCCATAATACAAATTCAGACATAGTGTGTAGTTGTTTTAATGTTTCAAGGTCCTTTTTGGAAACCGAAATAAAGAATAATAACCTTAAAACACTCGAAGATGTTATGAATTATACTAAAGCAGGCGGCGGGTGCGGAAGATGCCGAAGTAAAATTCAGGATATAATAAACAGTATTAACGGTGTCGGAAAAACGCAGGCAAAACTTACAAAAACCCAGTTAATTATTAAAATAAATAATGTAATTGAAAAGTATATTGCGCCGGAGCTTCAAAAAGACGGCGGAAATATCGAGTTAATAGATGTTGATGATAATAAAGTCAAAGTTTCGCTCACAGGACGCTGTAATACCTGCAGCCGTTCACAGCTTACTCTTACGCATTTTGTGGAAGATACTTTAAAAAAATATGCAGATGATAATATAGAAATTGTTAAGGTGTAAAATGTCAGAGTCAAAACTTATATATCTAGATAATAATGCTACAACAAAAACCGACGAAAGAGTTCTTGAAGCTATGCTTCCTTATTTTTCGCAGTATTACGGCAATCCGTCAAGCATATATAAGTTCGGAGGCAGAAGCTCTCATAAAATAAAAGAAGCCCGCAGCAAGATGAAAGATTTTTTTGGAGCCGAAAGCGACAAGGAAATTTTTTTCACTGCATCGGGCAGTGAATGTGCAAATATGGCAATCAGAGGTCTGTTAGCTTCAAAATATGCTTTAGATAAAAAGCATATTATTACAACAAAAGTTGAACATCCTTGCGTGCTTAACCTCTATAAACGGCTGGCAAAGGAGGGGTATGAAGTTACTTATATCGGAGTTAATGAAAAAGGCGAATTAAATATTGATGAATTATACAATGCTGTTAATGATAATACCGCACTTGTATCTTGTATGTACGCAAACAATGAAACAGGAGCAGTTTTCCCTGTTGAACAAATTGCGCAAAAAGTTAAGGACATTAACCCTGATGTAAAAATTTATGTTGATGCTGTTCAGGCAGCGGGTAAAATTCCTTTAAGCGTCAAAAACACGCAGATTGATATGATGGGAGTTTCAGGACATAAATTTCATGCGCCTAAAGGCATCGGTGCATTATATGTTAATTCATCGGTTATTCTTGAACCTTTTATTTACGGCGGGCATCAGGAAAGAGGGAAAAGAGCAGGCACTGAAAATGTTCCTTATATTATAGGAATTGCAGAGGCAGCACAGCTGGCTAAAGATGGGCTTGATTATGAATCTGTTCAGGTTAAAAAATTAAGAGATAAACTGGAAACAGGGCTTTTAAATACCGTATTTAATGCAAGATTAAATTCTCTAGCGGAAAACAGAGTTCCTAATACTACAAATATCGGCTTTGAATTTATCGAGGGCGAGCTTATTTTATTGAATATGGATGAGTCCGGCATTTGCGCAAGTTCCGGAAGCGCTTGTACATCAGGGAGTTTAGAGCCAAGTCCTGTTTTAAAAGCCATGAATGTCCCGTTTACTGCTTTGCATGGCAGTATCAGATTCAGCTTAAGCAGATTTACAACGGAAGATGAAATTGATTATACGCTGAAAGTTATGCCAAATATAATAGAAAAACTTGCAAAAATTTCACCGTTTCAAAAAGAACTTGAAGCATTAAAACAAAAAAGAAAACTAAGCTGAAACCTCCGGAAGCGGAATTGCGGACTCGTGAAACGAGGTAAGCGAGCAGCGGCGAAGCGGCTTGAAGCCGGCAGGCTTCAAAAAGTGAAGTCCTAACCTGCGAGCGGAAAGCAATTCCAAGAGGCGGAATTGCGCAGAGTGAAGCCGAGCGGAGCGAGCGAACTCGAGGGAGCAACAAGCCGACCGAACGCAAAAAACCGACAGGTTTTTGAAGTGAGGTTGCAGGGCTTGTGCGGAAAGCAATTCCAAGAGGCGGATTTTGCGCAGAGTGATGAGCCACAGGCTCAAACTCGAAGTAACGCCGAAA
>CAZBFV010000082.1:0-2523 GCA_964491345.1 uncultured Muribaculaceae bacterium | reverse complement strand
AGAGTATCCGTTTGATGATTTTTATTTTTATTTCTTGTTCACATCCTTTTAATTGGTTTACAGATTTCACCTGTCAGAAATTCCGCCCTCTTGGAATTGCTGTTCGCACAAGCCCTGCAGCCTCACTTCAAAAACCTGTCGGCTTTTTGCGTTCGGCCGGCTTGCTGCTCCCTCGAGTCCGCTCGCTCCGCTCGGCTCCACTCTGCGCAATTCCGCCTAATGTTTTCTTTTCTGGGGGCGGGGCTGTGTATGGCGGGAGGGAAAAAAAGAAAAAATACCGGTCTGTAAAATCAGCTGAGGTAAATATTACACATTAAATCTGAAATGCACAATATCGCCGTCTTGAATAATATAATCCTTACCCTCAAGCCTTGTAACTCCTCTTTCACGTGCTGCGGCATAAGAACCTGCCGAAACAAAATCATCATAAGAAGTAACTTCCGCTCTTATAAAACCTTTCTCAAAATCCGTATGAATAACACCGGCTGCCTGTGGCGCCTTAGAACCTGATTTAACTGTCCATGCTCTGACTTCTTTTTCTCCTGCTGTAATAAAAGTAGTTAAATCAAGCAATTTATAAACAGACTGTATCATTCTTTCAATACCCGAATTTGAAACACCTAAATCATTAAGATAAGATGCGGCTTCTTCAGGAGTTAAATCGACAAGCTCTGATTCGATTTTAGCTGAAATAACAACAACATCCGCACCATGCTTTAAAGCATACTCTCTGACAATATCAACATAATGATTTCCTTTTGCTAAATCAAACTCACTGACATTTGCAGCATAAATAACAGGTTTTATACACATTAATTGAGAAGTTTTAGCAGCCGTAAGTTCATCATCCTTAAAATGTTCCTCTAAATTTATAAACGAAGCGGATGAGAGTAAATCAGCCAATTTTGTATATACGCCCAGCTCAAGTTTTGCCTGTTTATCACCCGATTTAGCCTGCTTTGAAACTCTTTCAATTCTTTTCTCAAGAGAAGCCATATCCGCAAGTGCAAGCTCCGTATTAATTGTTTCAATATCATCTAAAGGATTTATTCTGCCTGAAACATGAATTGTGTTATCATCATCAAAACATCGTACAACCTGAATTATAGCATCAACTTCTCTAATATTTGCCAAAAACTGGTTGCCTAAACCTTCACCTTTGCTCGCCCCTTTAACAAGCCCTGCAATATCAACAAATTCAACAGCCGTAGGAATAACAACATTCGTTTTAACAAGATTTTTTAAGATTTGCAGCCGTTCATCAGGAACACTGACTACTCCTACATTAGGTTCAATAGTACAAAACGGATAATTCTCGCTCTGTGCATTCTTAGAAGAAGTTAATGCATTAAATAAAGTTGATTTTCCGACATTAGGCAGTCCCACAATTCCGGCTCGAAGCATATTATATCCTTTCAAAATCTAATTACAGATTAATATAAAAAAATTTTCTTATCAATATTATTTATACACTTGACATATTATAGACATTTGTCTATAATATAAATATGCTTACTGAAAAACAAAAAAAATTCTTTGAAAGATTAAAGGAATTATATGGAAAAGAGGTGCTTCCGAGTTTTGATACAATAGCAAAAGAGTTTGGCTTTAAACACAAAAATTCTGTATGGCAGTATTTTAGCAGACTAAAAGAAGAAAATTTAGTGCAGGAGCAAAATAACAGGTTCTATATAAACAGAGAGTTATTCGGTGCAGTATTATTTTCATCTTCCATAAAAGCAGGTTTTGCCTCTGAAGCAGACGATTATATTGAAAAAAGAATATCGCTTGATGAAAGTTTTGATATAGATAATCCGTCGACATTTGTGTTTACGGTTTCAGGAGACTCGATGATTGATTTAGGCATATTTGAAGGCGACAAAGTAATTGTAAAGAAAACCGTTACTGCAAAAAACGGAGATATAGTAGTTGCATTTATAGATGGAGGTTATACATTAAAAACTTACAGAAACAAACAAGGCAAAATCTATCTTGAGCCTGCGAATAAAAATTATCCGGATTTATATCCTAAAGAGGAGCTTATTATTTTCGGCGTTGCACAAGGTATTGTAAGAAAATTTTAAATCTTTTCGTCATTTATCTTGCGTCATTGCGGACAAAGTGAAGCAAGCCGGTTTCTTCTTCCGGATTGCTCCGCCGGTTCACTTCTTAGATTTTCTCGCTAACCGGACTTCGTCCGTACAGAATTTCGCCTCTTGAAATTCTTTTCGCTCGCAGGTTAGGACTTCACTTTTTGAAGCCTGCCGGCTTCAAGCCGTTTCGCCACTGCTCGCTAACCGGACTTCGTCCGTACAGAATTTCGCCTCTTGAAATTCTTTTCGCTCGCAGGTTAGGACTTCACTTTTTGAAGCCTGCCGGCTTCAAGCCGTTTCGCCACTGCTCGCTAACCGGACTTCGTCCGTACAGAATTTCGCTTTACGGAACTGCGCTTCGCTCCGTCCGTCAGAAATTCCGCTTCTTGGAATTGCTGTTCGCACAAGCCCTGCAACCTCACTTCAAAAA
>CAZBFV010000081.1:0-3243 GCA_964491345.1 uncultured Muribaculaceae bacterium | reverse complement strand
CTTAACGGCTCACAGGCTGGAACTTCGTTTCAAAAACCTGTCGGTTTTTTGCACTCCGCCGCTGTTCGCTTTACAGGTTTCACCTGTCAGAAATTCCGCTTCGGTTGTCCGCAGTTTATAAAAAAACTTTGACTATTATTTGGGTCAAAGTACAAAATTTAATTATAGATTTTTATTCATTATATCTTGCTGTTTTCTGGAAAAATACGCATCCTGCACTGCTTTTTACAATGCAGACTATATTTATTCAGCCTTTTTGCCGTATCCGATTCCGAAAACAGACAGCTTCATTTACTGCTTTTGTGTAGTTTTTCAGCATTTAAAGCCGTTTATTTGATAACATCTTCAGCAGCATTTTTTATATCTTTTTCGATTTTCTGAGAAACTTCTTCAGCAGCATCTTCAACAGCATTTTTTACAGTTTCTTCAGAATTCGATGCAGTCTCTTGTAATGTTTCGGTGACATTGTCTACTGTATCTTTTATTCCTTCATCAGACTTAAAAAAGCCTCTAACTTTACTTACAACAGTTTTTACTCCGTTACAGATTGCTTCTCCTGCATTATCAATATATTTGCCGACTAATGGAATTTTTTCTGATATATTTGTTTTATGCCCCAATGCAAGAGCGCCAACAATCGCAGCCGCAGCACCTAATACTATGCCTGCTTTTTTCAGTTTGGAATGTTTTTTCTCAAAAGTATCTCCCACTTTACTTGCAGCATTTGTATTTGCTGCAGGAAATGCCTGTGAACTATTCACCAACTTTTTAAATGCACTTTCATCTGCGCCTTTAAAACTTACCTGATTTATCATATTACCTCCTTGCATTTTATTATATGAAAAACTTCTGAATGCTGTTAATTGCTAATAATATTCTATATGTTTACAATATTTAATATTCCAGATTAAAAATATTAATTATAAAATTAAATAATAAACAAGACCATTTTTATTTTATCATATTTTTTATAATAATAGAAGCAGTATATTAAGTTTGGATACATATTAAATTAAGCATATTTTTCTGAATTCAGGGTAATATTCCGCTCTATTTATGCGGAATTTTGTTTTTAGCTGTTTTGTAGCTTACGTCCGGAAGGCTGTAAATTATTATAAATATTTTCGAAAGTGCAAAACGGCAGAGGAAAAATACGGATAAATTACGGCAATTTGTATAAACAGCTCCATAGCCGAAATTATGCGATTGCTCATGCCGTTTAATAAAGAGGAATTACAACTGCATAATATCCGCCATAAGCCTGAATATCTGCGCCATGATTATTAAGATGTTTGCTGTGGACTGTTTTAAATCGGCAAACAGTTATGACGAATCGACGAATATAATAAAAAAACATCAGAAATATTTTTTTCCTGCCCTTTGCTTCAGATTAGGTATATGTTTTTCTGCTTATACAAAAAAGGCTGAATAATTGATTATTTTGTGTAAAAATTACTTTCAATTTTATAAGATGAAGAAGCCTTATTAATTGTATAAGATATCGGGACCTGTACTTTTTGCGAACAGGCGTCAATTGTCCATAATTCTTTCCAGTATCCTTTAACATAATTTCCGTTTTTTATTTTTACATCATAAGGAAACTGTACAATTTGAGTGTTTGAAATTGAAAAATTGTAACAGGAAGGATATTTTGCAGAAAGTTCTTTATAAAGATTTTTCATAATATCAAATTGAAGTGCATCGTTTGCAATAGAGTTTCCTTCAACCGGCAGTTTCATATCATAGCCTTGAGCTGCGGCATATAACGGTACAGACATCAAAATAATCAGAAGGGCTAAATATTTCATAATATCTAAATTATAATATTTTTTTACAATTTTTCAAATTTAAAGCAAATTTAATATTGTTTAGTTTTAAATACAATATAATATGAGCAGAGGATTACAGTAATGAACATTTCATTTGGTAAATTACCGATATTTGCATGCACAGTTAAGCGTCAGCCGACCGGCATAAACGGAAATAAACAAGAAGCCGTAAATGCAACATTATATAAATTGGAAAAAAACTCCGAGCAGGATGCAAATACTTTATTTTACAGCAGAACAGGCAGAAAGCTGTATCGTGATTATATGTACAATACAGGCAGTCATATAAATTATGCAAATTATTATATACTTCAAAATGATGATACTGATGAAATAATAAGTGCAGCCAAAACCGTACGCTACTATAGAGTTGATACCGATAATGAAGGGACTGCTACTTTAATAAATGAGCTGGTATATAACCCTAAATATGAAAATGGCGAAGAGCCTATGATAGCAGGTATTGTAAAAAATGCTCACGATGTATATGACACAAGCGTTGTCAGTGCTGTAGACAGCGACGAATTGCCTATTTTAGAACAATCAAAGTTTAAAAAACTTGAAAGCGGTGTTTGGGAATTACAAAAATCTGATTTTAAAGCCGTTGCCAAAAAAGCCGAAAAAAATTATCATATAGACTATTTTGTATAGCCGTACAAATATACATAGAATACCGGTAAAAATATAAAAAAGATTTAAAATGTTCCAGTGGGAAAAAAGGGTAATAAATTATGAAGATAAAATCTCATGTTTATTGTTTTGCCGGAGTTTTAATAAGTCTTTCTGCATACCGGATTTCTAAAAACGGCAAAAATTGGGTTTTGCGTCCCGTTAAAGCTGACAATTATCAGGGCAGATATTAATATTTTATATTTTATATTTTTTATTTTATATTTAATATTAAATTGCTGATGCATCGGCAATTTTACGGGCAGGTTTTGCCTTACAGTTTATAATGCGGAAAGAATGCCTATTATAATGACTTATATGTTTTCGATGGTTCTAGAAAAGATTAAAGAATTATCAAAAGAATATAATTTCTATACCTGTTATAAAAGATTTTTTTATTATAATGCTTCTATAGGCTCAGCAAGTATTAAAAATGCAAAAACCGACAGGTTCTTGAAACAAAATTCCGTACGGAAGAATTCCGGTGAGCGGGAAATGAAGCGACAACAGCGGAACTTTTGCAGAGGCTGGAGGGGGGGGGAAAAAAACGGATGCCCCGACGAAACACCGTTTAACGCAAAAATTTTAAGAAGCGGAATTGCGGACGGACGAAGTCCGGTAAGCGAGTTTTGAAGTTGCGGCTGCGACAGCATAAGCAACGACAAAAACGAGCGCAAAGAAATTCCAAGAAGCGGAATTGCGGACGGACGAAGTCCGGTAAGCGAGTTTTGAAGTTGCGGCTGCG
>CAZBFV010000080.1:0-3332 GCA_964491345.1 uncultured Muribaculaceae bacterium | reverse complement strand
TATGCAATAAATATAATGCCGGCAATAAAATTAATATGGGGGCAAAAAACGATGATAAGTATATTAAAAAGTTTTTCTGCATTCTTAATTTTGCCTCTTTCTTTTTAAGAATAAATTTGCTGAAAGTACTAGTAAACTGAGAAGGGATATTATAAGCCCCGGATAAAAACCTTTAGGAATATATATCATCTCAATTTCGGCATCATCTTTAAAAAGAGGCACGGCGGTCATTGCATCAAAAACTTTTACTGCTTTTCGTTTTCTGCCGTTAATTTTAATCTGCCAGCTCTCATCATAAGGTATGCTCAGGTATAACATTTTATCGTTATCTTGTACTTTTAGCGTTCCTTTTAAATGCGAGCTTGATATTTTTTTAAGATTACAAGGATTCTGTGATAATTTATCATAATATTTTTTCAGAATATCTAAATTTTCCGTAACAAGTCCAATATAGTATTTTTCTAAATCATATTTATGTATTTCGTTCATACCTGATATATTAAATTTTATATTAAGCTGATTATTAAACTTCCTGTTATCTAAAAATACTGTTTCAAATTTAGAGTCAGTACAATAATTTTTTATGAAGTTATCATTATACCAAATGTTAAATACCAATGAATCCTTAAATTCTACATTATAATATATTCCCAAATAAATGTTTTGTAATTTTTGAAAATTATCTGTAATATACGAAAATTCAAATGTATTCTGTTCTACAAAAGCATTCTTTAAAAACCAATGGAAATTTTCTTTAAAAATACAGTTATAAATATTTCCATAATCTTCATTTGACAGGATTTTAGCAATACTGTTCTGGTAATCCTGAACATTTGTAAATTTAAGATTGTTTTGAATTTCTTTATTTTTATCGATTATAAATGCAACAGGAAGACTGTAAGGATTTTGATATATGTTAAGAGGCATATCCTCAATATCATTTAAAGTTGTTATATATTTATATGGATGCTGCAGTTCATTTTTTGTGATTATATATTTAACTCCCGATAAGAATAACGGAAATACAGGCATTGTATCTTTATATGTTATGCCGATATTGTTATCATAAAGTATAAGATATCCGATATTCCCGTAAAACTCTTTTACTTTAGGCTTGCCAAATGAGCCGTAATAAGTTATGCCGTTGAAATTAAGCAGTTGAGGCGAATTATTATAAAAAGCATTTTCGTAGAAATCAATAAAATTTAATTGAGTTTCTGTCCTGTAAAAGCCGTCATCAATATTATTTAAGTATTTAACAGCGTTTTTTCCCGCTTTTACATAAGTTATGAAAGAATTAATATTAGGACTGCTTAAGCACATTTTTTGAGATTTAAAGACTTCTTCCATATTGTATATTATGTTGAAAACATTTATTAAACATAATAGAGATATAAAACAAATTGATAAAATTTTCTTTCGAAATGTTGAAACAATTAATACAAAAACCAAGATAACGGAAAACAGCAGTATATCAATTTGAAAATTAAAGTCATGAATTAAATCCATTTTTTGATTAACGAACCAGCATAAATCGGATAATATTAATCCGGATAGAATAACAAATCTGGGTTTTATTGAAGAAAGATTTGTAATTGATTTATATGCAAGAAGTACAATAAATAATATTTGAACAATAGTATATCTGTATATGGTTCCGTTGGGATATTCAACCCCCATGTTAAACAGCGTGAATAATACATTAACAGATAAGCACGCATATAAAAATAAAGAAAAGATAAATGAAACTATTCTTTCTTTTTTTGAATAAGCCGAATTAAAAAAGTATAAAATAAATAGTACAACTATAAGCAAACCTGTAAATAAATACGGGTAATTATTATCACAAAAATACATTTTTTCTAAATTTCCCGTAAAAAATTTGGAAAAAATACTTATAAAGTCTGCTCTGATAACAAAGAATCTGCCCGGAATATCAAAATAGCTGTATTTACCGTTTTCAAGAGCATACTTAACGGGCAGAAAGAGCCAGGCATTCAGTCCTAAAGCTATTGTTGTCGCAAATAAATAAGTTTTTATGTTCTTTAAATGTTCTAATATTGTGTTTTTATCTTTTAATACAGCTTTATATATAAAATAAACAGAGGAAAACAAAAGATTAACATAACCGGCGTAAGCGTTGGTTAAGAGTGATAAAAACATTGCAACTAAATATAATTTATAATTTTTATGTTCTACTATATTTGAAATTCCCGATAAAACCAGAGGAAGCAGTATAATGCCGTCCATAAGAATGAAATTAGACATAGTAGTAATTAAAGAGTGCATGGATAAAGCATAAGACAGGGATAAAAATACGGATAAACAGCTTTTCTTGACTTCATTATTTAAAAAGTATGAGCATGCAAGACCGCAAAGCCCGAATTTAATAATCATTAATAATTCCAAGGCAATATTTAAATATTTATCAGGAAAAAGAAAAAATATTATGTTAAGCGGGCTGAAAAAGTTATAATATCCGGCAAAATCCAGCATATTATTTCCGCCCAGCTGAGAAAATGAGTAAAAAATATTATTATTTGAAGTAAAAATTGTTTTCAAATACTCAAAATAATTTATATACTGAAATTCACTATCCCAATATATAAAAGACTCATCGCCGAAAGGAAACTTTTTAAATATAAAAAGATTTATGATTACTGCAAATACCGGCAGAATAAAAGATAATATATATATTGTTATGTTTTTTTTAGTCATATTTCACTTTTTTCCTTCTTAAAAATATATCAGCCGATAATAAAAGAAAACTCAGCATAGAGATTAAAATTCCCATATACAGACCTTTAGGAACATATATCATTTCAATTTCGGCATCATCTTTAAAAAGAGGCACGGCGGTCATTGCATCAAAAACTTTTACTGCTTTTCGTTTTCTGCCGTTAATTTTAATCTGCCAGCTTTCATCATAAGGTATAGATATAAATAACAGCTGATTGTCATCCGATACATTTAATCTGCCCTTAAAATGCGAACTTGTAATTTTCTTTAAATCGCATTTCTTCCCATTTGCCGTTTGAGAATATTTTTTTAATATTTCAATGTTTTCGCCAAGTATATAAAAAAATATGATTTTTAGAATATTTGTATCGTTAATGTATTGCAGAAAATAATTGATATTTATTTTTCGGCTGCAACTTTTATTTCCATAATTGCTCCCTATGTATATACTGTTTGAATGTAAATCATTAAATTCATAGTGTATTTTTTTACCGGAAAATGATAAATCCATATATTCAAAAAATTCTCCAACATCGTCAAAACTGTAATATGTAAGATAAGCATTTTTATTTGTGTCCGAATCTATATCGGAA
>CAZBFV010000079.1:0-3369 GCA_964491345.1 uncultured Muribaculaceae bacterium | reverse complement strand
TGACAGAAAAAAAAGATAAAAAAATAAAAGGTAAGAGATAAAAAAAGGCGTGGCGGGGCTGAGTTAAAAAAAGATAGTGCAGAGTTGAATAAAAAAGAAAAAACATAGGCAGATGTGCAGAATTGGGGAAAAATGACGGCAGAAATGAAATGAAAAAAGGAAAGAGGTGCGGAGCGAAAAAATCATGGATAGGGGAGGACAAAAAAGGAAAAAGCATAGAGGAAAAAGTTTTTGTTTTGGAAGATAGGAAAAAACAGGTAAAAAAAAGAAAAAAATGCAAAGTAAAAAAATCATGGATAGGAAGGGGTAGAGAAAAAAAGGAAAAAATCTTTTGGTTGAAAATATTGGATAAAAAAAGAAAAAAATGCAAAATAAAAAATCATGGATGGGGGATGGCAAAAAAGGAAAAAAACAAGTGAAAAAACATGAGAGAGAAAGAACGGTAAAACATCCCCTAACCTTCCCTTTTTTGTATTTGTGCGGGGAATAAAAAAATGAAGAACGGCGGGGCGGGGAGGAATTTTTTACGGTGTGTAGCAGTAGAAAAAAAGCAGAGAATGCAAAGAAAAAGAGAGTAAGGCAGGAGAAGAAAAAAAGAAAAAGACTGGGAGTGAATGGGCTTTTTTTGGGAGGAGATAAAAAAAAGAAGAAAGACAGGAAGTAAATGAGTTTTTAGAAGCAGTGGGCGAGGCGGTAGCAGGAAAGAAAGGTAAAAAAATAAAAATGTGAGATGAAAAAAGCGTGGCGTGCAGAGTGAAAAAAAGATATTGCCGAAATGAGATAAAAAAGAAAAAACATAGGCGGATATTGCAGAGTTGGAGAAAAAACTATAAAGCAATTATAAAAGGAGATGAATAAATAAAAGTCTTTTTAAAGGTCTGTTCTGCCATTTTTCCGATGGCAGTATTTTATCCGTTACTCTTGATATATTTGTTCTTCCTATACAGAAAAATAATAAACTTTTATATGAGAATTTATTGCTTTAATCCTCATTCCCTTGGCATATATTGAAAGTATTTATCATCTATGGATGGGAAATATCCCCGTTTGATATTCTTTTTACTTAATTTACTTCTTTTTGGAGGTTTATGCAAAATTATTTACGGTTCTTTTTAAACTTTTTTATAATTTCTTTTTTCATTTCTTATCAATGTTTCTTTTCTGTTTTTGCCTTTAATATAACTTATATGAACACAATTATTGTCTTGCTCCCATATCAATTGGTCATATTCAATACCCGATTTTCTTATGAAATCAAATAGCTGTTCTTTTGTCATCCCGTTAACTTTGAGGTCGGCAGCTTGTCCTTTTAGATGTTGGGAAGTTTTAGAGGGGTTTAATCCAAGCTGATATAGTTTATTCCATAAAGCCCAGGACCTAAAACCATTAGTAATAATAATCGGTTTCCTGATTTTATCTCTCAGCGGCTGCAGGCAATAAAAAATCAAATCAAGCATACAATCCAAACTGTCAATATCGGGCATATTGTTTATATTATGTTTAACTGCCGTATCGGAATGGATAAGCTCGGACATTTTGAAATTTAACATAATTTTCTCCTTTTAAAAAAATAACCTCACAGAATCGCCTTTAAGCCCCCTTAAATGAAAAATAGGGTTTATAATATCCCCCTATTGTTTTAATCTGATGAATTGAGGGGGCATCTATTAAGGATATTCCTTCTTTATATTTCAAGTTATATATTTTTTTTGAAATGTACTTACATTTTTTATCAACAAATAATCGTCTTGTACCGTCTGCGCTTAAAACTTTTGCATTATAATGAACATTCTTTTTATAACTAAGCGTTTATAAATGTTCAAAATATTTTACAAGTGTAGTTTTTCTGACAAGTTCATATTCTTTTGCTCCGATAAGCCCCGGCAGCACGGATATTTTCCTGCCATTAATATGCCAAGTAAAGAACCCGCCCAAATTTTACCTGAACCGTAGCCGCCTAATATATAACTACATCTAAATTATTATTATGCGGAATACTTAAAAACTCAATTTGTTTATCTAAAAGACTGTATTTTTCCGATAAGTTCCTATTTTCTATGGTCTTTCATATCATCTATCCTGTGATGGGCGGATTTTACGGACTGCTCTACTATCGCCATTCTCTCTATTACGGAGTTATGTTTATCCTGCTTTTGTTCAAGCCTTTTTATATGTTCATCGGTGTTTTGACGTGCTTCTTTTATTTTTTCTCTGATGTCTTTTTTAAACTCGTTAAAAGAGCTTTTAAGTGCTTCAATGCAGGCTGTTTGTTTTGCGGAATATATTGTTATTGATATTACATTGCTTAATATCGTTATTCCTAATGCAGTAACAGCTATTAAATCAGGTATATTCATTGATTTTTTTCTTTCCTTTTTGCAGGTCCGCAATTATTCCGGCGGTAAAATGAACAATGGGAATTTTATGAACGCAGCTTATAGTTTTTTGAACAAAAATATTTAGAACTCCCCGCAATGAGGCTCCGCTACTGCCCGATATCGCTCGGATTCACTCTGCGGAAGTTTTATAATTTATATAATTCATCATTCTTATTTTCTCGATTGACAAATTTATTGTAATGATATATAATTACAATATGAAGATTAAAGAAATTATTAAACTTATAAAAAATGACGGTTGGTATCAAATTTCACAACGTGGCTGCCATATACAATTTAAACATAATAAAAAAACGGGCATGTAACTGTTGCAGGAAAACTATCAGATGATATAGACAAAGGAACTTTAAACAGTATTATTAAACAAGCGAAATTAAAGGAGTAATATGTTAGACAATTATTTAATTATTATTGAAAAACAAAAAAACAATTATAGTGCTTATTGTCCGGATGTGGACGGTTGTATTGCTACGGGTAAAACTCCCGAGGAAGCAAGAAAGAATTTTTTAGAAGCTCTTGAGTTTCATTTTGAGGGTTTAAAAGAGGATGGCTTACCTATTCCGCAGCCTACTTCTTCTTTTGCGTTTACAGCTGATGAGTGTAGCGGTGTTTTAAATGTACGGACAAAAAAATCAACTCATTTAAAACTCATTAAACTTGCACAAAAAGAAAATGTATCTGTATCGCATCTGGTAAACGATGCTATTATAAAACAATACGGGTAATTCATCATTTTGTCTTTTGTCTTGTAATTCTTTGCACTCGTTTTTGTCGCTGTTTAGCTATCGCAGCCGCAGCTTCAAAATCCGCTTACCGGACTTCGTCCGTACAGAATTCCGCTGTCTTGGAATTGCTTTTCGCTCGCAGGTTAGAACTTCACTTTTTGAAGCCTGTCGGCTTCAAGTCGTTCCGCCACTGCTCGCTTACCTCGTTTCACGAGTCCGCAATTCCGCTGACAACAGAAAAAATT
>CAZBFV010000078.1:0-3421 GCA_964491345.1 uncultured Muribaculaceae bacterium | reverse complement strand
ATGGGCGGGAGGGGAGATAAAAAAAAGAAGAAAGACAGGAAGTAAATGAGTTTTTAGGAGCAGTGGGCGAATTGGTAGCAGGAAAGAAAGATAAAAAAATAAAAATGTAATATGAAAAAAGTGTGGCGTGCAGGGTGAAAAAGAGATATTGCCAAAATGAGATAAAAAAGAAAAAATGCGGAGTAAAAAAATCATGGACGGGGGGGGGGAAAAAAAAGGCAAAAAGGAAAAAAGCATGGAGGAAAAATCTTTGGTTGGGAAAATGGAAAGAAAAACAAGTGAAAAAACATGTGAGAGAAAGAACGGTAAAACTTCTCCTCCTTTCCTCTTACCTCCTCCTTTGTATTTGTGCGGGGAATAAAAAATGAAGAACGGATGGCGGGAAGCCCTTTTTTATGGAAATGGGAAGGCATGAAAAAAAATAAAAAACGGCAGGCATATACATGCCCGCCCGAACAGGCTTTAGGCATTTTCTGCAAAATTGTTTTTTCTTTTTTTAACCGGTCAGGCAGATTTTGGAAGAAGTTAAATATATGAATATTTAAAATTTTTTTTAAATTCGCAGATATATTAAGCAGGAATTAGAAGAATGAAAACGAACAATTTAAACTGATAAATTTGTTTTATTAAAATCCGGCAGGAAACCCGATTTATATTAATTTATATCAGATTAAACTTTTGACCGGAATGTTCGGCTTTAAAATGTTTTTAAAACAGCAGGCATATATATGCCCGCCCGAATATATTTAAGGTGTTTTCTTAAAAATTATTTTTTTTATTTAGCAATATTCCTTTTAAAGTAAATATCTGCGGATTAGAAAAATCATTAAACAATAAAATACTATGAAAAATATCAGGATAAATCATAACATTAAATATCCAAATATTTTTCAATTTTTTCGAATTGTTCCGATGTTTCGTCAATCATATTTCTTAAGATAATAATCAGATTCTCAAAATCATTTTTATTAAAATTTATTTCGTCATCAATGACTGTATCAACAAATTTAATAAGGCTTTTAAGTTTGGATAAGCCGATGCCTGTTGATATAACAAGACTTTCAAGCTGTTCCTCATTATTACCGTTAACAGCCTTATCTTCTTTTTGTCCGGTTTTATGAGTGTCAATACTATTCTTTGACAAAGTTTTTCTGCCATTAGTTAATGCTTCTCTCTTCATTGCTGTAATTTCCTCCTTTTTATCATTATAAATTCATATTCTGAGCTGTTTGCAATAATTATAATCCCTGAAAATAAACATGAACAATATGTTTGTATTTACAAAATTTTACAAAATCACCCTGATTGTTATACTTTTTTGCCGGTCATCCGCTTTTCATTTTTATCCTCCTCCTGTCGGGTTTTATCCCCCCCCCGCCTGTATATAAAAAGACATTGTTTTTTAATTCTTTTCGGCAATACTTTGATTTATTTTTACGCTACAGTTTTTTTCCTTTTCAATGTTCATATTTTTTTCTATATAGGAGCTTCATTAAAATCGGTTAAAATTCCCGGATAGAATACTAATTTTTATCACTTTTTAATCTATTAATCAAATCTATGATATTCTTTTTTTCTTCATTCGGCAAATCGAAATTTAAATAATCCGTAAAATACTCAACCGCACTATCATTATCCCCTTGCGCCATAAATAAAATTCCGAGTTTTTTATATGACAGATGGAAATTTTCATTGCAGGATACTGCCTTTAAATGATTGGAAACGGCTTTATCAATATTATTACCAGCTTCATAAGCGATTGCGGTCTGATAATATAAAACAGCATTATCCGAAATTTTTTCGAGTACATTTTCATAATTATCAACGGCGCTTGCATAATCTCCCAGCTCAAATTGAATATTTCCTAAATCCCAGTACGCATCTGTATTGTCTGAATCTATATCCAAAATTTCAAATAACTGATCCATTGCTAAATCATAACGGCAGTCTTCAAAATAAAATCTTGATAAATAATGTTTAAGAGCAATTTCTTTCGGCAGAAGAGTAACACCGTTTTCTAAAAGATTAATTGCATCAATAATATTTTTATTTCTGAAATAAACGTCTGATAAATTAATATATGTTTGAACAGACTTAGGATTAATCGACAAAGTTCTTAAAAAATATTCAGCCGCTAAATCGTCTTTGCCAAGTTTAGAACAGCATAAGCCGATATTATTAAGTAAATTCGGATTGTTTTTATCAAGCTCTGAAACACGCATAAAAGCATCGGAAGCTTTTTGATAATCACCCGATTTAAAAAAATCAAGCGCCTTTTGCAATTCACTGTTTATTTCATTTTGCATACTTTTATATTACAATAAAATAAAAAATAAACAATATAAAAAGGAAGGCAATATATGTCAGGACATTCAAAATGGGCGACAATAAAAAGAAAAAAGGCAGTAATTGATGCGGCAAGAGGGGCGGCATTTCAAAAATTTTCAAGAGAAATAATAGTAGCGGCAAGATTAGGCGGAGCTGATCCCGCCGGTAATTTCAGATTAAGAACTGCAATAGATAGAGCAAAAGCATACGGACTTCCAAATGACAATATAAAAAGAGCAATAGAAAAAGGCTCAGGCTCATCAGGTTCAGACAGTGTGGAAGAATTAACATACGAAGGCTATACGGCAGGCGGAGCTGCAATATTTATCGAGGCAATGACGGATAACAGAAACAGAACGGCGGGAGATATAAGAAGCTATTTTACAAAATTTAACGGGAATCTGGGCGAAACGGGCTGTGTAGGCTGGATGTTTAAGCAGTCCGGCGCAATAGAATTTCCAAAAGAATCGACCGATTTTGAAAAATTGTTTGAAACAGCGATAGAAGCCGATGCTCAAGATGTTTTGGATGAAGATGAAATATATAAGGTTATAACTTCGCCCGAAGATTTTCAGGTCTGTCTTGAAACACTTGAAAAAAACGGATTTAAAGGAACATCTGCCCAATTAATAAGAATACCTGAAACTTATATTGAAATAACCGATGTTAAAACGGCAGCAAACATATTAAGGCTAATGGAAAAATTAGAAGAACATGATGATGTGCAAAATGTCTACTCTAATTTTGATATTTCGGATGAATTGATGGAAAAAATCGATATCTGATTAAATTGAAAATTATGTAAAATAAACCCGTAAGGCGGAATTGCGGACGGATGAAATCCGGTAAGCGAAAGACGAAGCGAGGACAGCGGAACTTTTGCAGAGGCTGCAGGTGGGGTGGACGACACCCCGACAGAAAGCCGTTTAACGCAAAAGTTTCAAGACAGCCGGAGGCGGACGAACGACAGTCTTGAGCGCAAAGCAATTCCAAGACAGCGGATTTTGCGCAGAGTGATGAGCCGCAGGCTCAAACTCGAAGTAACGCCGAAATAATGAGCGGCAATTTTGCGTTCAGCAAAATAAAGCGAATG
>CAZBFV010000077.1:0-3436 GCA_964491345.1 uncultured Muribaculaceae bacterium | reverse complement strand
CTTTTTCTATTAAACTATTTAATCTCTATTTGTCCACTTTTTCGGGTACAGTTCAAAAAATATATTGCAAAGAAATTATATACAATAAGAAGATTCAGAAACAGAGTTTTTCACTATGAAAAAATCTTCAAATATCCTATAAGAACACTAAATCTGTATAATGATATTTTAGAAATGTTGTCATACCTTCCTAATGATGATTTAGAAATTTTAAAAAAAACTTCAATTTTTTTAGATACATATAATAAGTTGATTAAAAATGTAAATATAGACAACAAAAAAACCTAGGCTTCTGTGCTAATGCAGGGGGAACTTCCTAGATTATACATTAATATTATTTACTATAATCCGATTTTTGTCAATTGTTTGCTAACATTTATTAAGTCATGGATAGGTTTTGAGGTAATTATTTAATCAAAAAATTGAAAGATTAAATAATGTTAATACCCATATTTGAATTATTTTATGACCAGAAAAGCGGATTGCCCGCAGAGGCTGAAGAGCTTGCGTTGAGCAAGACCGTAATGCCGTTTAATGCGGGCAGCCAAGTAAATATCACAAACAATGTATCTCAATATGTAACAAGTATTGAATATACTGACGTTGAACATGGCGAATCTGATGAGCTTCAGATTTGCTTTGAAGATTCCAAAAAATTATGGCAGGGTGCCTGGATTCCGGTTAAAGGTGATTGCCTTAGAGCATACATCGGTTATGAGGCAGAAAAACTGTTAAATTGCGGTGTGTTTGAAATAGATGAACTCGAATATGATACTCCGCCTGATGTTATAACGATCAAAGGTTTAGCAGCGGGAATTAAAAACCTTTAAGACAGAAAAACTCTGTCGGGTATGAAAATAAAATAAAATTTGAATTACCTCCGTGGAAGAAATAAAAATTTTGTACATTTATAATTGAATAAATAAAAATTTATGTTACAGTGCCATTCTATTGTCTTTACTTGAACGGTCAAAAGGAATGATATTTGAAAGTTCATTTTCTATTTTATGCCCTTGCTCTAATAATTCAAAATTAGACTGCAATCTTAAGAAATAACCTTTAGATAGTCCAAAATATTTTGTTAGTCTTAAATCAGTATCGGCAGTTATACCTCTTTGACCTCTAATAATAGCGTTGATTCTATTAGTTGGGACACCAATGGCAACGGCTAAAGCATTTTGTGTTATACCAAGCGGTTCTAAGAATTCTTCATTTAGAACTTCGCCAATATGTGGTATAGAAATATATTCATTATTATTTGTCATGATTAAGACTCCTTTATTTATATTATACATTACGTACAACGTAATATCAAGTGTCTTAATAAAATAATTAATAAAAATTAATCATGATAATCTGTTATCTCAACATCAAATGCATTATTTTCTATCCACTGAAAACATATTCTGAATTGGTCGTTAATCCGTATTAAATGCTGCCCTTTTCGATTACCCGTAAGTAACTCTATATTGTTAGATGGAGGAATTAGTAAGTCTTTTATGTCCTCTGCAACATCAATGCTGTGTAATTTAATTAAGGCTCTGCGTTGAATATCATGAAGTAATTTTTTTGAAAATTTACCATTAAAGATTTTCTCTGTTTCTTTGCATTTAAAAGTCTTTATCATATGGGCATTTTATCACAAATCAAATAACAAAAGCTTTATTTATTCTTTTAAAAGAAAAATATATGTTAACTCCTGTTTTTGAATTATTTTATGACCAGAAAAGCGGATTGCCCGCAGAGGCTGAAGGTCTTGCGTTGAGCAAGACCGTAATGCTGTTTAATGCGGGCAAGTAAATATCACAAACAATGTATCTCAATATGTAACAAGTATTGAATATACTGACGTTGAACATGGCGAATCTGATGAGCTTCAGATTTGCTTTGAAGATTCCGAAAAATTATGGCAGGGTGCTTGGATTCCATCTAAAGGCGATTGCCTTAGAGCATACATCGGTTATGAAGCAGAAAAACTGCTAAATTGCGGTGTTTTTGAAATAGATGAGCTTGAATACGATACCCCTCCCGATGTTATAACCGTCAAAGGATTAGCAACAGGAATTAAAAAACCTTTAAGGCAGAAAAACTCTGTCGGGTATGAAAATAAAACATTAAAACAAATAGCTAAAGAAATTGCAGACAAACATAATTACAATTTGGTCGGAGAAATAGCAGATATTCGTGTTGACAGAATCACTCAGCATCAGGAAAGGGATTTAACATTCCTCACAAAACTTGCTGAACAATACGGATATATTTTTAAAATTGCAGAAGATAATCTTGTCTTCTATGATGTTTCAAAATTAAAAGGTGCAAAGTCCCTGCAGATATTCTATAAATCAGATTTATCCCGCATTAATTTAAGAGAAAAAACAAGTCAAAAATATAAATCCGTTCAGGTTTCATACTTTGATCCGAAGAAAAAGAAAACCGTTAAAGCCTCCGCTAAAAATGACTCTGCCGCTAAAGGCGATACATTAAAAATTAATGCCAGATGCTCCGACAGAAAGCAAGCCATAGTTAAAGCCAAAGCAGCACTTTCAACAGCCGATACAAAAATCGAAGGTTCAATTGAGTTAACGGGCAACCCGTATTTAATTGCCGGATTGAATATCGAACTAAAAGGTATAGGACATTTTTCAGGCAAGTATCACATAAAACAAGCCCGGCATATCTTTGACAGAGCAAGCGGATATAAAACGATATGCGAGGTGGAGGGCGTGAGCAGTGTGTGAAAATATCAAACGATTTGCGTTGAGCAAAGCGGTTGATATTGTAACCGTTCTATGCCGATGTAGGAACGCAGCGAACGTAGTGAGTGAGTACCACAGGAGGAAATCGTGCTAAGGTTTGGCATTGTAACTCAAATTAACCCTCGGCTTGCACAGGCAAGAGTAAGTTTCGGAGATGATGATTCAACATCATTTCGGCTTCCAGTTATGCAGACAAAAACAATGAAAGACAAATATTATGCAATGCCTGATATAAATAAACAGGTTGTCTGTCTTATGGATGAAAATTCAGAAGACGGAGTGATATTAGGAGCGGTATATTCAAGTGAAGATATGCCTGCTGTAACAAACGAAAAACAAATTTCTCTTAATTTAGAGAACAGTTCTCTGATTAATATTGATAAAGAAACCGACACTCTGACCATAACCATTGAAAACATCAATTTAAACGGCAGCATTAATCACACAGGCGCATTAACAAACACAGACGGAATAGTTTCTCGCTCGGATGTATCAGATAAAACTTCAACAATGCAGGCAATGAGAGATGTTTATAACCCGCACACCCACACAGGAAATCAGGGAAGTCCGACATCTAAACCAAATAAATCAATGTAAGAAAGGAATTAAAATGTTGTTAATACTATTAAATATACTTCTGAATTTAAAAAATTGGCGCTTAAAGAAGCTAATGAAGGTAT
>CAZBFV010000076.1:0-3491 GCA_964491345.1 uncultured Muribaculaceae bacterium | reverse complement strand
GCTCATTATTTCGGCGTTACTTCGAGTTTGAGCCTGCGGCTCATTACTCTACGCATAATCCGCTATCGCAGCCGCAGCTTCCAAACTCGCTTACCGGGTTTCACCCGTCCGCAATTACGCTTTCGCTCTCGTTTGCTTTTGTTTTTGCTACTTCGGGACTACGCTATGCTTCGCCCTACGCAAAATCCGCTTACCGAACTTTGTTCGTACAGAATTTCGCTTACCGGGTTTCGTCCGTCCGCAATTACGCTCTCTTTTCATCAATCTTTAAACTCATTTTAAAAAATTTCCCGGTTTGCTTCGCTGTCTTAGTTTTAAGTTAAGTAATTAGGGTTATGCTTAAATCGGTTGCCGTCTTTCCTAAATGCAACATGAAGCCACTTTGTGCCTTGTTTATTGCTTTCAATATAACATTCATCATAATCAAGTACCATCGTTATGTATTCATATACATCTTTAAATGTCGCCTTTAAAGGCATAATATCCGCTGCACTCCCTGTCAGATGGTTACTGTTTGTAACCCCTCCGACCAGTTTATTTAATTCTTTACTTCTAAACCCTGAATTTACTTGTATTGCTCCATATTTATTACGCACGGGCTGCAATATAAAATAAATCAAATTCATTAAATTATTTGACTGCTCTAGGTTTGGAATGTTCGCTATTTTATTTTTTACTGCTGTTTCAGATTTACAAAGTTCTTGCAAAGTAAAATTAAGCTGCATTTTAATTAATCCTTTTTCCAATTACACAACTTCTGCCAGTTATCTACGGCTAAAAACATTGTTTGCGCCTTAAATTTCCCTACTCCGCCCGCTAATAATAATCCTTTAAATACTTTGCTTGAAAGTAATCTGTCATTATTTATACACTCTTTATTCTCGCATAAATAATCGTGTATCATAGATGGTATTTGAAACTCCGGCTGTGTATTACTCCCAATCAACCGCCAAAACATTCGGGGAATTGTTCCCCCGTCCCATCTGTAACCTTTTTCAATCATAAATTTATACTCGATTTCCTTCCCACGCTTATCTGTTACCGTAACAAACAAGCGGGTTTTATTTACAAACGGCTTTTTGCATATTCCTTCTTTTTCCTTATCATTCATGGAAGGAAGCGGATACAGCATTGCAGTATGCGGCATATTATCAAATTCTATTCTTATTTTTTTATCATCGTACCAAATCATTTTTGTTTAAAAACCTAACATAAAATTTTTGTATGTTTCATTTATCGGTTCTACTGGCAGTTGTTTATTCATAAACAAATAATCAATATCTTCCGTGCTGTATCCTAATAGTGTCCCGATTTGTTCTACATAAGGATTGCCCCTGTAAAAGTTATTGGCTTTTAATTCAATTTTCAATGCTTTTATATCCGTTTTATTTTCAGGCAGCAATTCCCTTGCCTTTTTTGCCTGCTGCGTTTGCTGCCTGGCTTGTTCATATTTCTTTTTTGCATCTTGAATTGATATTGAAGTTTGAGCATTTTTTAAAGCATTCTTTAATTTTTCTTTATTACCGGCGGCTTCTTGTTCGGCCGGTTCTGCCTGCTTTTGTTCAAATGTTTCTTTGGCTTTTGTTTCATTTTTTAATGCCATATCAAAAACACTTTGTGCAGCGTCTATTTTGTCATTAATTTCTTCAACCAATCGAATAATATCCTCAAAATCAATGCCTTTTGTTTTATATAAAGCTCTTTCAACGTCCGCTGCGGTCAATGAAAGCATTGATTTTCTTTCTTTTTCTTTCCGTATTTTTTCTGACGATATTTCTTCTTCCGTCTTTTTTACAATTTCATTATCAGAAATTTTATAGTGGCTTGGGTTCTGCTTTATATCCTCCCCTGTTTCTTTTGTTACAAGATAACCGCTGACGCCGCCGATTTCTTTTATTTCTTTTACATTAAAATCATTGTCAACGGTGTAATGAGTCTTGCGGTAGTCTTTTTTAACTGCCCAATTGTCGTCCTCAAATACAGGGATTTCATTTTCCCCGCATTCAGGCGGCACAATTAATGTTGAATGAGCTGGTACTAACGGAATAAATTTGCCCTGCAATAATGTTTCTTCAGGATCTGCTTCCGCTTCGCTAAAGCCCGTATACTCTTTTGTTTCCGGGTCAAAATTATACAATTTAATTTCTTTTTGTTTCTCCATTTTTTTATTTTCCTTTTCTTAGATTAATTTCTCGATTGATAATTTGTTTGTCAATTTAATTTGACAATTTAATTAAAAGTTTTATTTCTTAGATTTATTGGAATTGAAAAAGTATGAAAATGAGTTATAATGAGATTATGAAAGACATACCTAAAAAAGTTTTAGATTTTGCAAAGAAAAATGGACTTGAAAATATTCGCCCTCATTCTTTCTGGAATAGTCCCATAACTCGGAATAATTATAATTCGTATAAAGTTTACTTTGCGGATTATATCAATACTGAAAAAGGCGAAGATTTTATTCTTTCAAATAATAATGAGATTCGCTTGGCTACTGAAAATGAGTTTACAGATATTTTGCATGTTTATTTTTAAATATTTTTAGTAATTTTTTGTAAAATTTTCAAATCAAGTTTTTTATTATCAACTCTGAATATTATCGGTGGTGTAGGTTTAATGATGTTATTTTTATATTTTTCATATATTATTTCATTTAAAAATTCAGCACTTAAATTCTTTCCTATTTGAGGATCATAAAATCTTAATTTACCCTCTTGAGGTTTATCAACTTCAATAATATGTCCTCCGTTTTTATGCTGATATGCAAATGCAAACCTTTGGTTTGGTTCTATTTCTTTATCTAACCATTTGATAAGGTTTTTGCTATTTTTTATATTAAAATCAAATAATAATTCGGGCGGTTTATTTGTTTTCTCATCGATATAAACTAATTGCGGATTTCTTGATAATTTAAACATTATATTGGCTGTTTGGTTTGAATATGGTAATACTTCTACATTATAACCTTTAAGACGTGCCTCAAAACAAGCTATACAAGACTGACAATTATTAGAATAACCATAATCATCTATACCTTTGCCAAAATTTGGATTAACATTACCTCTGTTGGCTTTATCCCTTGACATTGGCTTACCTTTTTGGATTCTTGCTATTTCTTTATTTGGAATTGTTTCTTTATGGTTTTTATTTTTATTCTTATTCTCTTTTTCGTCAATGGCTTCTTTTATGCTTTCGCTGTCTTTTAATAATATATGTTTTCCGTTCTTTAATGTTATCCATCTGTCAGAACTGTTGTGTACTCTTAGTTCTTTATAAACAACATCTTTAATATATTCTGTAAGTTTATTTAAAATAATCGTGACTATTTTTTCTGTTTCTTGCTCTTTCATAGTCTGCCCGCTTCGCTCTGCTCCACTCTGCGCAAAATCCGCTTTACAGGTTTCACAAGTCCGCAATTCCGCTTATCGGGGTTATTCACAGATAAAAATAAAAAATCAGAAAACATATACGAAGCGCCGTAAAATTGTTTA
>CAZBFV010000075.1:0-3703 GCA_964491345.1 uncultured Muribaculaceae bacterium | reverse complement strand
TTTTGTTCACATCCTTTTAATTGCTTTACAGGTTTCACCTGTCCGCAATTCCGCTGTCTTGGAATTGCTTTGCGCACAAGCCCTGCAACCTCACTTCAAAAACCTGTCGGTTTTTTGCGTTCGGTCGGCTTGCTGCTCCCTCGAGTTCGCTCGCTTCGCTCGGCTCCACTCTGCGCAATTCCGCCTCTTGGAATTGCTTTGCGCTCGTTTTTGCCGTCGCTTATGCTGTCGCAGCCGCAACTTCAAAACTCGCTTACCTCGTTTCACGAGTCCGCAATTCCGCTATTTCACTTTTACTTTTGGCTCTACACTCATTCCTGCCGATATATTATATTTGTTTGTATCTATTTTTTCCGTAAATACGATTTTCACAGGAATTCTCTGTACTATTTTTACAAAAGACCCGACGGCATTTTCAGGCGGAAATAAACTTGATTTTGCCCCCGACGCTTTTTGAATACTGTCAATTTCACCTTCAAAAATCTTTTTGGGATAAGCATCTATTTTTATTGAAACCTTTTGCCCCGGCTTCATTTTGCCTACTTGATTTTCTTTAAAGTTCGCACCTATCCATAGCCTGTCGCTTACAAGCGTAAACAGAGGCTGACCTGTTTGTACGTATTTGCCTTTATCTACGTTTCTATTTGTAACCGTACCTGAAGCCGGCGCTGTTATATTTGTATATTCCAAATCCAATTCTGCTTTATCTTTTTGTGCTTTTAAAATCCTTAAATTTGCATCAGCTACTTTATCATTGGCATTTGATATAACATCTTCTTCCGCAGCAAGCAGTTTTGCTTTTGCATCATCATATTTTGTTTGTGCATTTTCCAATGTCTGCAGAGAAACAGCTCCGGCTTTATATAAATTTTTATATCTCGTTAATTCTCTCTGCGCTGTTGTTATTTCTGAATTAACGGCCTGTAATTTAGCTTTCGCAACTTTTTGGGTGTATAAAACTTTTTCATAACTGGCTTTTGCCTGCTCGTATTTAATCCGATAATCTCTATCATCAATTTTAGCTATCAAATCACCTTCTTTAATGCGTTGATTATCATCAATAAATATTTCGGATATTTGACCTGAAACACGGGGCGCTATCTGAACCAAATCACTTTCAACATAAGCATCATCCGTTGTTTCATACTTTATTGCGTTAAAATAATAAGAACATCCCGCTATAACTGCTATAACCAAAAACAATATAAATAGTTTATGTTTTTTTTCTGTTTTATTTTCTTCTTGTTTTGTTTCTTCCATACCCTTTTCCCCTTTTAAACTTGAGTATCAATTTTCTGTGCTAATACGGCTCTGCATTTTTTCATACAGAATGTGTACATGTTTTGCTTCCCATTCGTTAAATTTATGTATAAATGCAGTTTTTCTGATATTCTGTTGCCCATAATAGCATGATATCCGGATATAATCCTTATTTCAAAAAATATTCCAGCCTGATAGTTTTTTTTTAATTCCATGCATTTTTATTGTATTTACCATTTATTGCATTTACTATATAAATATATTAATATATTAATTAAAGATTTGCAATATTTTGTATGAGGGTGTATGAATATGAAAAAATTGGTTATAACTGTTTTATCAATATTGATGCTTACATTATCTTTTCCGATTGAAGCCTACTCGGTCGAAAAACCGATAACTGACACTGCTCAAATGTTTGCTTATATTAATATGGATTGGTGGAAAGAATTAAACGATGATTTTTTAACGGATTATATAACAAAAGCAATCCAATATAACCACGATTTAAAATTAGCAACATTAAAAGTTGGCGAAAATATTGAGAATAAAAACATAAAAAGAGCGGACGAAATGCCTATGATTGGAACGGGTGCTGTGCCTGCATTATATAAACTTCCATCGCAGACATCGAGCGAAGGGCTTATTTCGCTTCCTATTTATGTTAATTATGAGCTTGATTTGTTTGGAAAAAACAGGGATAAAACAAAGTCATTTGATAAACTTATTGAAATATCAAGACAATCAGAAAGAGCCTCATATATTTCCATAGCAAGCGCCGTAGGCAGCACTTACTACAATATTGTAAAACTTGATAAATTAATTGAACTGCAAAAACTAATAATTGATGATCGCAAACAAATATATGATTTAATGAAGCTTAGCAATGATGCCGGACTTGTTTCGACGGCAGATACGGTCAGCGCTAACAAGGCATATATTGAATCAAACTCGGATTTAATAGAACTGGAAAAAACAAGACAAAAACTTTTAAACTTGCTGTGTGTTTTAATCGGCGAAAGCCCTGAAAATTCTTCGAATTTAAAACGTATTTCTTTTGATGATTTAAAAATTAACCAGCAGATACCCGATTATATAAGTTCTGAATTAATAGAATTAAGACCCGATTACATATCCGCAGAAAAAGCTATTGAGAAATCAGGCATCGATGTAAGGGCTGCTAAAAAAGAATTTTTGCCGACTTTTGATATATTAGGGCTGATATCGTTTAATTCTACAGAGTATTTAAGAAAAATGAACTGGACAAATTCCGTTGCTCTTTTAGGCGCAGGGGCAATGCTGCCTTTATTTACCGGCGGAAGAAGAATTGCAAATCTGAAATTGGCTAAAAATAAATATGAACAGGCAGTTGAAAACTACAAAAAAACTAACTTAACTGCGATTCAGGAAGTTAATGATGCACTTTGCAATTTAAAACTCGACAATGAAAAGTATCTGAAAACGCTTGAAAGCTATAAAGCAGAACAAGAAGATTTCGGATTTACAGATATTAAATATAAGGAAGGCTTAATATCCGGACTGGATATGCTTCAAAAACGGGAAAACTTATTATCTACCGAAAAACTTCTTACAGACAACAAAGCCGAGTTTTTTATTAATAAAATAGGTTTATACAAATCTTTAGGCGGTGCAAAGGTTCTATAGTTTTTTGATTTAAAACTTGAATTTGTATTGACATTTTCATATTCCTGAAATAAAATGTGCTTATGGAAAATATCGGCTTTAAATGTAAATGGGGCGGAAAAAGGCAGTCTGCAGGGAGAAAGAAAACCTGTTTAAAAAAAGTTCCGTTTAACAGAAGAATAAATGAAAACATTTTGAACATTTTGAAAGACTATGCTTTAAGGCATAATATGACTGATACGGAAGCATTAGAAAGTGCGATATTATTACAATCCAATTTAGAAAAATTAAAAGGAGAATTTAATATGAAAATAGCCATACCGTCGTCAGAAGGCAAATTATGCGGTCATTTCGGTCATTGTGAAGATTTTACTTTTGTAGAAGTTAATCCTGAAACAAAGTCAATTATAGATATTAAAACAATGATTCCCGAAGATGGCATATCCTGCCGGAGCGCTTATTGGATTTCCGAACAAGGTGCAAATATTGTGTTAGCAGGCGGTATGGGAGGTCGTCCTCTTTCAATTTTTTCTGAAAACGGAATACGGGTTATTTCAGGCTGTCCCGAAATAGAGATTAAAGAGCTTGTCGCCAAATTTTTAAATTCAGACCTTTGCGCAGGTGAAAATACTTGTGCTGAAGGCGGACATTGCCGCAAAAGCAGAAGGCATTGCCAAGTGCCAAGTACGCAATTAAACCGGAAAACAGCCGGATAAAATTGTTAAATTAACTGTTTCTCAGATACGCAATTCCGCTTATCGGGGTTATGCACAAATAAAAATAAAAAATCAGAAAACAT
>CAZBFV010000074.1:0-3745 GCA_964491345.1 uncultured Muribaculaceae bacterium | reverse complement strand
CGTAAAGCAATTCCAAGACGGCGGAATTGCGGACGGACGAAGTCCGGTAAGCGAGCTGATTAGTGAAACGAGGCAAGCGGACAGATTAAGCCGGCAAGTGCAAAGCAGACCTTGGAATGCAATTTATTGCCCTGTTTAATATTAGTTAGACAAAAAAGAAAAATCTGAAGAAAGTTTCGGTCTTTTTTCCTATCTCCCCTACATTTTTTCCCCTCCCCCCCCCAAAAAAAAAAAATATCGGCACAGGAAGATAAAATACAGTGATGATGAATAGTTTAACCGTTTTCCTCCGTATGATTGTATATTTGTTTAGAAATAAAAAAATCTGCTTTCATACCGGTTTTTCAAAATTTTATCTTTGGCTTATATTGTTTATCTTACGGAATTATCATATCATAGTATTATAAAATTTTAGATATTCCATGGGGGAAATTATGCTTGAGGAAGCAACAAAAATACTAAATTCTGCATTTCATAACAGTTTTGTCAAAAGGTTAAGTTTATATCTTCACGATTGCGTCAGGGAAGAAGTTCAAAGTTCTGCTTTTAGAAATTTAAAACAGGATAAAGACAATAAATGGATTTTTTTAGAACCTCAAAATTATAATGCAGGCGGACAAAAATCAATAATTGATTGTGAAAAACTTTTTACCGCATATCCTCAGGCTTTAAAACTCGACGGCTCGGATTCTTATTTAACCGAATTAATGCTTTTAAGCGAAAACAACAAAAAAGATAAATATCTTATATACGGCTATTTGTTTCTTGTAGGTAAAAATACAAAAACAAAGAGAAAGAACGAATTTTTAACCCCGTTGCTGTATTCAGCTTGTAAACTCGAAAGAGTCGGAATGAATATTGAATGTTCAATTTTAGAAGAAGGTCTGTCGTTAAATACGGCTGCACTTGCAAGTTTAATGAATTTATCGGGGGAAGAAGATGAAACCGATAATATGCTTGACGGACTTCTTGATACAGTACCTAAATTACCGTTAAAGGAAGAAGATTTAAATATATTTTTAACAACATTAAAATCATTAATTCCGGATTTGGAGTTTGAACCGAGCAAGCAGGAAAATTTTGAAAATAATATTCAAAACTATGATTTTGAGCCGGCAGAAAACAAACAAATAAATTATGAAAATCTTGAAGAAGCAATAGAAGAGGCAAATAATTCCGAAAGCGAGAAATCAAAAGTAAAACTAAAAGCCGATAAAGTTGTAATAACCGATAAAAGTGCCGTTATACTTACAAAACGTCCTATTGTTACAGCAGGAGTTCTGTATGAACTTACAAGAATAGCAGAAGAACCTTCGGGTATTCTAAGAGAAACAGCTTTAAGCGTTATAAATGACGAATATTTGCAAGGTAAGGGCAAGATGGCTTCAAAGACTATTAAAGAAAGTAATCTTAAAAAGTTTTCAGCCATAACTCCTTTAGCTTTAAGCGAAGCGCAGGAAAGAGTAATAAAGAATCTTGAGGATAATACAATTTTATCGGTATATGGACCGCCCGGAACAGGGAAATCGCAGACAATAGTTAATTTAATCTGCCACTTAATATCCAACGGCAGAACTGTCCTTGTTGTATCAAGGATGGACAAGGCAACCGATGTTATTGCAAACCGCTTAAATGAATTTGGTGCGCCGTATTTAGCCCTGCGTGCGGGAAGAATCAATTATCAGAAACAATTATCATTTGAACTGCAAGATTTAATTTCAAATAAAGTTGATTTAGATACCGATTTTGAAAACTCAATCCTGGTTGATGTTGAAGATATGTATAAACTCATCAATACTATTAAAGATAAACAGGAAAAATGCGAGGAAATCATAAAACTTGAACAGGAATGGCAAAGTATCATTTTGGAACGTGATGAAAAATTAAAATTAATAGGAAAATTAGAATACTTAAATTCAAAATTGACAATGCAGGAAATTGATGAAATAGCTTCGAATATTAATAATTTAGAAAAAAATTCCGAAAAAAAAGGACTTTTATCCGGATTTTCAACAAAATTTGCAGTATTCAAACTCAAAAAAATTATTAAAAACAATAATTTTAAACCCGATTTTGAAAATATCGAGCGTATTAAAACAGAACTTGAAACAGCTAAATTATGCACTCAGGCAAGATATTGCGAAACAAAAATGTTCAAACTCGGCAATATTCATAGTCTTATTGAAGAAATAAAAATGTTAAGACGAAAACAAAAAAAACTTGCAATTGAAATATTAAAAGGGAAAAGAAGAAATTCTTTAAAAGGGCTTCTGCGTGACCAGATAAAGCGTCAAAGATTAATAGTACATACAAAAGCACTCGTTACAAAAAAACAAAATCTGCAAAGCAGACTGCTTGAGGATGAAGATTTTACACCTTTATTGGAGGCATTCCCATGCTGGTGTACAACTACTTATGCAATTTCAAACTCGCTTCCCTTAAAACCCGGACTGTTTGATGTTGCTGTTATTGATGAGGCTTCCCAATGCGATATAGCAAGCTGCATGCCGGTGCTGTTCAGAAGCAAAAAAGCCGTTATCGTCGGCGATGATAAACAGCTGCCGCATTTATCATTCCTTGAAAAATCAAAAGAGCAGTCATTTTTAAGCCAATACGAAATTCCGGATAAATATCAATTAATGTGGCGTTTCAGAACAAATTCAATGTTTGATTTGGCAAATTATTATTCATCAAATCCTGTGCTTTTGGATGAACACTTCAGGAGCTATGCTCCGATTATCGATTTCAGCAGTAAAGAATTTTACGGCGGAAGAATTAGAATAATGACGCAATGTAATGATGATGATATTCTCGAACTTATTGAAGTAAAAGACGGCAGAGCGGACAGTGAAATGACAAGAAACATGCCGGAAGTTGAAGCGATAATGCAAAGACTGCAGGAAATAATACAGGAAGATGACAGAATAAAAGATGAAAATCATACTCCCGTAACAATAGGCATTATATCACCATTCAGAGGTCAGGTTGAATTGATTAAAAAAGCATTAAATCAGCTTTATACTGAAACCGAGTTAAGAAAACATAAAATTGAAGCCGGTACGGCACACACTTTTCAAGGCGATGAAAGAGATATAATTATGTTATCGTGGGCAGTAGCCGATAACAGCTTTAACCAAAGTTTAACATTTTTACAAATACCTAACTTATTCAACGTTGCAATAACAAGAGCCAAAAAGAAGCAAATAATATTCCTTTCCAAGGACCCTAAAACATTACCGCAAGGACTTTTAAAAGATTATATCGAATATGTGCAGGAATATATTGAGAGAAATAAATTAAAAAACAGAATAGAGTTTGATGAAAATATCTACAAAAATTCGTTTGAAAAAGAGGCGGCGCAAAGACTAAGAAATGAGGGTTTTGAAGTAACGGCAGGCAAAATAATTGCGGGACTGAGCGCCGATTTATACGTTAAATCGCCATCAGGAAAAGCATTAGTTATTGAATGCGACGGAGTTACAGACAATGAAAAATCCAATAAAACACAAATTCAAAAGCAAACCCTTATTGAAAGAACCGGATTAACGGTTGAAAGACTTTCATTTCGTGAATGGTATATAAGTAATGACGGCTGTATTGAACGAATTAAAAATATTTTTGCCGAAATTATATAGCGGAATTGCGGACGGACAAAGTCCGGTAAGCGAGTTTTGAAGTTGCGGCTGCGACAGCATAAGCAACGACAAAAACGAGCGCAAAGCAATTCCAAGACAGCGGAATTGCG
>CAZBFV010000073.1:0-3925 GCA_964491345.1 uncultured Muribaculaceae bacterium | reverse complement strand
CCGCCACTGCTCGCTTTACGGAACTGCGCTTCGCTCCGTCCGTCAGAAATTCCGCTGTCTTGGAATTTCTTAATCGCTCGCAGGTTAGGACTTTGTTACAGAATTACTTTATCAAGTAATTCTTCCACTCCGCCACTGCTCGCTTTACGGAACTGCGCTTCGCTCCGTCCGTCAGAAATTCCGCCTCTTGGAATTATTGATATTCTGCCGGTATATACTGATTTTAAATCCTTGATTTTTTTCTGCATTAAAACTTTCAGTTTCTGCATTTTTTAATCTTTAGTTTTGTAAATTTTATATTTGAAAAAAAATATGTTTAATATATGATATAGTAAGTGTTTTACACAAAGGAAATAGAATATAAGAAAAAAGCTGTATTCTATAGTTTTTTATTATAAATATAAATAAAACATCAATAAGAAAAGGTGGCACAATGGGAATTAAAGGAAAGAATGACAGAATGGTGGTTCTTGCATGCGAAGAATGTAAGAAACGAAACTACACAACTGTCAAAAATAAAAAAACATCAAAAGAAAGAATGGAATTAAACAAATATTGTCCATTCTGCCAAAAACATACATCACATAAGGAAACAAAATAGAAATAACCGGCGTCCTTAGTTCAGTTGGTAGAACGTCGGTCTCCAAAACCGGATGTCGAGGGTTCAAGTCCTTCAGGGCGCGTGTTATTAAAAAGGATAAATTAATGGAAAAATTCGTAACGTATTTTAAAGGAGTAAAAGCAGAGTGGGGAAAGATTACTTGGCCCGACAGAAAACAAGTAATATCTCAAACAGTAGTAGTACTGGTTATAGTGGTTGCTTTTACCGTATATACTTACGGCTTGGATGTACTGTTTCGGGGAATACTCCAGGCATTTAAGCTGGCAGGCTAACTGAGTGAATAAAAAGATAGGAATAAACCAATAATGGCAAAAGATAAAAATGAAATTATAGAACATTTATCTGATATGGAAATTGGACAAAAAGGTATAGAAGTAAAAGAAGAAGTTCTTTCAAAGAAAGAAACGGAATTAAAAGAAACGATACAGGAGCCTAAAGCTCCCCAAAAAAGATGGTATATTGTTCACACATATTCCGGACATGAAAATAAAGTAAAAGCAAACCTTGAAAAGCGTATAGAATATATGAATATGGGGGACAAGATATTTAGAATAGAAGTACCGCAGAAGACCATAACAAAAATGAAAGACGGGAAAAAGACGGATCGTGAAGAAAAGATTTTTCCGGGGTATGTGCTTGTTGAAATGATTATGGATGATGATTCATGGTATGTGGTAAGGCATACTGCGGGCGTAACAAAGTTTGTCGGTTCAAGCAAGAAGCCTATACCGGCAAAAGACAGCGAGATAAAGAGAATTATCCACAAAACACAAAATCAAGTAACAAAAGTTGAACTTGATGTACGAGCTGGAGATAAGGTTCGGATTATATCAGGCCCATTTTCTGAATTCGTTGGAGATATAACGGAAGTATATCCGGACAAATCCAAGATAAGAGCAATGGTATCAATATTCGGACGGGAAACTCCGGTTGAACTGGAATATAAACAAATCCAGAAAATATAGCGAAATTGCAGACCCGCACAACGAGGTAAGCGGACGGATTGAGCCGGCAAGTGCGAAGCACGAGAAGCGAAACTCCGTGAGTACAAAGCAATTTCAGCGGAGATACCAGATTGAGCCGTAATGAAATTTCAAGAGAACAAAGCCGGAAAAGATAAAATTATTCTACAGCATAGTATAAATAAAACATCAAAATTAAACAGATAAAGGACTAAACAAATTACAAAAAGTAATGTGGAAGGAATTAAAATTCCGACAGTACCACGAAAGGAGAAAAGAAAATGGCAAAGAAAGTTGTAGGAAAAATCAAACTGCAGATTCCCGCAGCAAAAGCAAATCCATCACCGCCTGTCGGTCCTGCTTTAGGACAGCATGGCGTTAATATAATGGAATTTTGCAAACAGTTTAATGCGAGAACAGAGGCACAAGCCGGATATATCATTCCGGTTGTAATTGATGTGTATGAAGACAGATCGTTTTCATTTGTTACAAAATCACCGCCGGCAGCAGTATTGATTAAAAAAGCAATTAATCTTGCAAAAGGCAGTGCAATGCCGAATAAAACAAAAGCAGGGCAGATTACAAAAGCCCAGCTTGAGGAAATTGCCAAAACTAAAATGGAAGATCTTAATGCAACAACATTAGAAGCTGCTGTTGAAATGATTAAGGGTTCTTGCAGAGCAATGGGTGTTACCGTAGCAGAGTAAGATTATAAAAATGTGGAAGCATTAATTTGCGTTACGACCACAAAAGGAGAGAAAATGTCAAAAATAACAAAAAAACAAAAGAAAATAGCGGCAATGATGGAAAATTTTTCCCAGCCTTGTAATGCAAAAGAAGCTATAGACAAACTACAGGAAATAGCAAAAGAAACATGTAAATTCAATGAAACTGTTGAATGCCACATGGCATTGGGTATTGAGGTAAAACATGCTGACCAGCAGGTTCGTTCTACAACAGTTCTGCCGGCAGGTTTAGGCAAAACTGTAAGAGTCTGCGTTATAGCAAAAGGACCAAAAGCAACGGAAGCAAAGGAAGCTGGTGCTGATGAAGCCGGTGCTGAAGAAATAATTGATAAAATTGCAGGCGGATGGTTTGAATTTGACACCTTAATTGCAACTCCGGATTGTATGGGTATGTTAGGCAAATTAGGACGGGTTTTAGGTCCTAAAGGTTTAATGCCAAACCCCAAAACGGGTACTGTTACAATTGATGTCGCTAAAGCCGTTAAAGATGCCAAAGCAGGTAAAGTTGAGTTTAGAGCAGATAAGCAGGGCATGATACATGTGCCTATCGGTAAAATTCAATTTACTGCCGAAGATTTAATGAAAAACTATATTGTTTTAGCTGATGCTGTTTTAAGAGCAAAACCTGCTTCATCTAAAGGCATATATTTAAAATCGGTTTACTTAACAACAACTATGGGACCAAGTATCAAACTTGATTCTAAAAATGTTGCAAATGAAGTAAAAGAGAATCTTCAATAGTACAATTAAGAAACATGTCTATAATATATAATATTATTATGGACATGTTTTTTACTAGAAGGAGAATAATTTTGGAACAGGAAAGACCGATAAAAGAAAAAATAAAACTTGGAATATTGATAAGACTTCTAAAATTATTTTTCATTATTGAAGCACGTTTGTTAAAAATAAAAAATATTAATTATCCTAAAAAACAGTTTATTTTTTCTATGTGGCATTGTCATCAATGTTTAATTTGCGGAGTTAAAGATAAATCAAAATTTTATGTATTAATAAGCGCATCTAATGATGGCGAAATTGTAGCAAAAGCAGCAGAATGTCTTAATATTAAATCAGTACGAGGCTCAACAAAAAGAAGAGGAGTCGCTGCTTCTTTAGAATTACTTGAAAAATTAAAAGAAGGAAATTCTGCCGGAATAATGGTTGACGGACCCAGCGGTCCAAAAGGCAAAGTAAAAGACGGAATTATTAATTTGGCTAGATTATCAGGAATACCTATTGTTCCTGTTGCCTGGCTATCAAAAGATAAAATGTTTATTACATTAAAAAGCTGGGATTTATTCAAAGTTCCTTTAGGTCCATGTAAAACGGTTGCTTTATATGGCAACCCGATTTATATACCATCTGACATTTCTAAAGAAGAAACAAAAATTTGGTGCGAAAAAATAGAAAAAGAAATGTACAGGCTCGAAAAGGATTTAGCCGAAAATTACGAAGTTTACTTGAATTCTTAAGCAGTTTTGAAATTAAATTTTTTGTATTACTCATTGCTTCACTTCCGCTCTGCTTCACTCTGCGCAATTCCGCCTCTTGGAATTCTTTTCGCTCGAAATTGTCGCTCCTTCGATTTCATC
>CAZBFV010000072.1:0-3959 GCA_964491345.1 uncultured Muribaculaceae bacterium | reverse complement strand
CTCGTTTTTGCCGTTGCTTATGCTGTCGCAGCCGCAACTTCAAAACTCGCTTACCGGACTTGTTTCACTTCGTCCGTCCGCAATTCCGCTTTAAAATTTTAATTATATTTGTTACAAAATATTACAAGTGTATATTGTACACGATATAATATGTTTAAAATGTGGAATTATATTATTGCAGGATAGTTTGAAAAGTAAATAAGTGTTCTCTCTCTCATAAAATAAAACTGCCGATTTTAAGCCGTTTTTTATTTTTGATTTATAAGTGTAAAATATACGCAGTTGTATGATTATAAAATTTAACTGTTAATTTTTTATATTCAATAAATTTCCATATAGAGGCTTAATTCTTTTGCCCGTTTTTCCATATATGCAATTTATTACTTCATAAAATCATCTGCCCGGCATCATTGACTTAAGAATACAATATAAATTTAGCTTTCATTAAATTATCTTTACATTAAGATTTTGTGTATTTTTGTATATTTTTCCTTGCTTCTTTATAAGTTTTAGCCTGCAGGGCTTATAACTCCGGATTTTAAACCATTTTCAATAAATATATCCGACTCTCAGTCTTAAAATATTATGACTTTTCTGCTTTTAATATTCTGCCTTTTTTTATTGTATTATAAATGATATAATTTTTTTTATGGGAGTATTAGAATATGAAAAAATTTTTACACATTTTCTTTTTGGTTTTTGTCTTTCTTTGTTTTACAAATATTTCCGCTCATTCAAAAGATATGGTTTCTTCAAAGATTTTTGCGGTAGTTCCGATTCCGTTTTCTGCCGAAGATGTTAATAACAATAAAGAAGTTGATTTGGCATCCTTCAGTGATTATGAACTTAACAATATATCAATTAAGAAAAATGATAAATTAACAATTGTTCTTGATGAATATGTTGAAGCTAAGCGGGGTAAACGCAACGCCTATTTTAAAATCCGCCTTAAATCCGTTAATGATGTTCCTCTTGAAGATAATTTTACGGGTATAATGAAAATTTCAGAACCTAAGGATATTCAGGGAATAGCGGAAAAAACAGGTGCTGCGGTAACAGGCGCTGTACTTAAAATTCCCGGATTTTCACAGGGGCTTGCGGTTATAAAAGGTATTGTTTCTCCGAATGAAAATGAAACAAGAATTAAATCCGCAGGCACAAATCTATATCAATCAACCCCCTTTTCTTATATGGGCAAGGGTCATGATTTTTTAATTGAAGAAAACGGTATTGTTATTTTAAAATTAAAAGAAAGAGATTAAATAATCTATAATTTATAATTTAAAAACCCGCTTGATATAATATTTTAAGCGGGTTTTAGTTCTATTTATCATATTCCTTTTCAAACCCGAACAGCGAACTTACCGATTCTCCGTCATGAATTCTTGAAATAGCTTCGCCCAAAAGCGGTGCAACGCTTAATTGAGTAATCTTTTGAGGTAAGAAATTTTTGTTTAAAGGGATAGTATTTGTAACAACAACTTCTTTAATCGGTGATTTTTCCAATCTTTCTAATGCAGAACCCGAAAATACAGGATGTGTTGCACATACATATACATCTTTTGCTCCTTTTTCTTTTAATAATTGAGCTGCTCCGCATATTGTACCTGCCGTATCAATAATATCATCGTACATAATACAGATTTTTTCCGCAATATCACCGATTATATTAACGGCTACAGCCTCATTATGACGGTTTCTTCGTTTATCTATTATTGCCATAGGCAAATCCATCTGCTTCGCAAAATATCTTGAGCGTGTAACTCCGCCCATATCAGGACTTACAACGACTAAATCACCTTTTGGTATATTCAGTCTTTTAACATAATCAACTATTACAGATGTAGCATAAATATGGTCGACCAATATATTAAAAAAGCCCTGAATTTGACCTGTATGCAAATCCATGGCTAAAATTCTGTCGGCACCTGCTGTTGTGAGTAAATCGGCTACTAATTTAGCCGTAATTGCTTCTCTGCCTGATGTTTTTCTATCCTGTCTTGCATATCCGTAATATGGAATTACCGCTGTAATTGATTTGGCGCTTGCTCTTTTAAATGCATCTATCATTATTAACAGTTCCATTAAATTTTCATTTACAGGGTTGCACACAGGCTGTACAATAAATACATCATCTCCTCTGATGCTTTCCTGCACCTGCACATATATTTCGCCGTCAGCAAAATTTTTAACAATCATAGGTCCTACGGTAGTTCCTAAGTATTCTGCTATTTCTTCAGCTAATTTTATGTTTGAACGACCTGAAAATAACTTTATATCATGGGTCGGATTTATTGTTTTCATGCCTTGGGGAAACGCTAATTCCAATTCCATTATTTATTACCTCCGATATATTGCTCAATCTTTTTTCTTACCCAGTTTGATATTATTTTTACAGGGCTTCTTGCAACTGCAAGAGAATATTCTTCAACATCCTTTGTAATTACGCTTCCTGCTGCTATTGAAGCCATCTCGTTTATTGTAACGGGCGCTACCAAAACCGAGTTTGAACCTGTATTTGCTCCATCTTTAATTATTGTTTTGCTTTTTACTTTTGTAATCGGATTATAATTTGCAGTTATTGTTCCTGCACCTATATTAACACGGGAGCCGATTTTTGCATCTCCTATATAACTCAGATGAGAAACATTTGTATTATCATTTATTACTGATTTTTTTATTTCTACAAAGTTGCCTATCCGGACATTATTGCCAATCTCTGCGCCATCTCGTATATGAGCAAACGGACCTATCCTGCAGTTTTTTCCTATAATGTTTTTTCCTGTTATATACACGTTCGGGAGAATAAGCGTACCGGCTCCTATTGTTGTTTCGGGCGAAATATAAGTTGAACCGGCGTCGGTAATTTGCACGCCGTCCAGCATTAGTCTTTCAAGCGATTTTTTATTTATAATTTTAAAGGCTTCGGCAAGATTCAGCTTGGAATTTATGCCGAATATCTCTATATTATCTTCTATAATATAAGATTGGACTTTTAAGCCCTTTAATACCGCCCATTTGACAATATCGGTCAAATAATATTCTCCTTGGGCATTGTTATTCTTTAAACTTTCGAATGCTCCGGAAACACTGCTCCAATTTATGCAATATAAACCTGCATTTACTTCCTTTACTGCTTTTTGCTCTGATGTGGCATCTTTTTCTTCAACAATTGAAATAAATTTATTATTTTCATCCCTGATAATTCTTCCGTAATCAGTTGAATTTTCAAGTATGGCAGACATTACCGTTAAATCTGCACTGTTTTTATCATGATATTCAATAAATTTTTTTAAAGTTTCAGCAGTAATTAAAGGAGTATCACCGCATATAACAACCAAATATCCGTCAAATCCTTTAAGAAACGGAACAACTTTATTAACGGCATCTCCCGTTCCTAATTGGGGCATTTGCAAAACACATCCGGCAGACGGATAATTTGCCTTTACATATTCTTCGACTTTTTGCGCTTCATGCCCGACAATTACAAAATTTTCATCAATACATCCGGTCAAACCGACAGCATCCAGTACATAACCTAATATGGGCTTATTAAATATCGTATGCAATACTTTCGGAAGAGAAGATTTCATTCTTGTACCTCTGCCCGCAGCAAGAACTGCCGATTTTATTTTTTTATTCAACATAAATCCGCTCTTTCATATCAGTAATTATATTTTGTCATAAACAATAAAAATTATTATATAAAATGTAATTTTATTTGATAAAAGTTAATATTTTAATCAATTCTCTGCATGCGCATAAATTAATATGGCGGGGAAGATACTTTCTGCATAATTTATATTATGCCAGATTATAAATTTTGTGAAAATTATGTTTTCTTTACTGAAACAACATAAAAAAGCAGCTGTTGTTTTTCATTTTGTAAGTTAGCTGCTTATCAGGTTGAAGTTAAGAAAACAATTATTCTTGAACAGTTTTGAAAGTTAATTTTTTTG
>CAZBFV010000071.1:0-4452 GCA_964491345.1 uncultured Muribaculaceae bacterium | reverse complement strand
TATTTTTATCTGCACATAACCCCGATAAGCGGAATTGCGGACGGATGAAATCCGGAAATATTATTTTGGTATTGTTTTGCATTAAGTAAAAGCAGTTCTTTCTTCTTTCAAAATTGACCTGATATTTTGCAAATCAAGTTAAAAAATTTAATTAGTGATATAATTTTTATAATAAGGATAAGGAAAGGCAAGGTAAGTAAAAGTGCTTAATATGGAAACAATTTATGAAGCTTCAAAAGTTTTAAGCGGAGTTGCAAGAAAAACCGGCTTAATATTATCAAAAAATTTAGCTGAAGGTCAGGAAATTTATTTAAAAGCGGAAAACTTGCAGTTGACGGGGTCATTTAAACTGAGAGGCGCATATTACAAAATTTCTAAATTAAGCGATAAACAAAAAACAAAGGGCATAATTGCATGTTCGGCAGGCAATCACGCTCAGGGAGTAGCTTTGGCCGCTCAAAAAAATAATATTAAAGCATCTGTTTTTATTCCTGCTACCGCTCCGATTTCAAAAGTTGAGGCTACAAGAAAATACGGTGCCGATATTAAACTTATAGACGGTGTTTATGATGATGCATATAAAGCATCCTGCGAATTTCAAAAGGAAACGGACGGTATATTCATACATCCTTTTGATGATGAAGATGTGATTGCGGGGCAAGGCACTGTTGGTATTGAATTAATAGAGCAGCTGCCGGATATTGATGCGGTTATTGTTCCTATCGGAGGCGGAGGTCTTATTTCGGGCATTGCTTTTGCCGTTAAACATTTAAAACCCTCCTGCAGGGTATATGGTGTTCAGGCGCAGGGAGCAGGAAGCATGTATCAGTCGTTTCTCAATAAAAAAATTCTTGAACTTCCCGTTGTGCATACTTTTGCAGACGGTACGGCAGTAAAACGTCCCGGAAATTTAACATTTGAACTCTGCGAAAAGTATGTTGATGATATTGTAACCGTTACGGATGATGAAATTGCATCTGCAATACTGGCGTTAATGGAAAGACAAAAACTTGTTGCCGAAGGCGCAGGTGCTTTAAGCGTTGCATCTGCGATGTTTAATAAACTTCCCATTGAAAACAAAAAGACTGTATGTATTGTTTCGGGCGGAAATATAGATGTTAATATTCTCTCAAGAGTAATAAGCAGAGGATTGCTAAAGTCAGGGAGATTGTGTCATTTGACAATTGAGCTTTTGGATAAGCCGGGGCAGTTGAAAGATGTTTCTTCAATTATTGCGGAATACGGGGCTAATGTAATCAGAGTAAGGCATAATCAGGGGGGCGAGAATACGGATATTAACGACTGCTTCTTAAAAATATCAATGGAAACAAAAAACACTGCTCATTTTGAACAAATTAAGCAGGCGCTTATAAACAAGGGCTATAAAATCGCTTCAAGCGTCCAGTAATCATCTGTTATTTATACATGTAAGCGTGTAACTCTACCTTTCTATAATCCATTTTTCAAGTATATCCGTGCTTATGCCGTCAAAGAATCTTGATGGTTTTGATAAGACTATATTTGCGGAATAGTCGAACATATCTATAGGATATGTAATTTCAAGATGAGTTTTGGCTCGTGTAACTGCGACGTACATTAATCTTAGTTCTTCATCAAGTTCTTCTTCCGAATTAAAGGAGAATACGGACGGGAATCTTCCGTCTACCGCTCCGATAATAAATACGGCTTTATATTCAAGCCCTTTGGCGCTGTGGATTGTTGATAATGTTAAAAATTCGTCTTTAACCGCACCTTCTTCAGCATCGGAAACGGAAGTATCGGGAGGTTCAAGAGCTAAATCGCTTAAAAAATCTTCAAGGCTTATGTATTTTTCACTCAGAGCGGTAAAATGCTCCAAATCTTTTTCCCGTTTTGTATAATCATCATATTTATCTTTTAAAATAGGCTCATAATATTTTATTACATTTTGAACGATTTTAGCAGGATTAAAAATATCTTTTTGGTTAGAATTTATTAAATCAATAAGTTTTATTACCGATTGAGGGGTTTTTGCGGGCAGATTTTGATTTTTTATTTCATTTGTAAGAACAGGCAGTAATTTATCAGCGCTTCGGGCGCCTATTCCGTCAAGCAGAAGAAGTATTCTGGTATAACTGATTATATCAGACGGGTTTAGAATTACTCTTAAATGCGCAATAATATCTTTAATATGAGAGGCTTCCATAAATTTCATTCCGCCGAATTTTTTATACGGAATACTCATTTTCGCAAGTTCTATTTCCAGATTGTAAGTCATTCTTGCACTTCTTGCAAGCACACAAATATCATTCAGGGAAAGATTTTCTTCTTCTCTGAGTTCCAGAATTCTCCGGGCTATAAATTCTGCTTCTGTTTGTAAATCGGATGCACTTATTAAAGCGGGCTTGACAGGACTTTCAACGGCGGAATATAATGTCTTGGAGTATTTTTCTTTTGCTTTAAGAAGCAGTTCATTTGCTAATGCAAGAATATTTTGAGAGCTTCTGTAATTTTGCTCGAGCTTGATAATCTTTGTATTTGGAAAGATTAGAGGGAAGTTAAGTATATTTTTAAAATCAGCGCCCCTGAAAGAGTATATGCTTTGGGAGTCATCGCCGACAGCCATAACATTATTATGCTCCGAGGCAAGCAGTTCTATTATTTCCGACTGAATTTTATTGGTATCCTGATATTCATCAACCATTATATATTTGTATTGGCTTGACAGCCTTTTTCGTATATCAGGCTTAGCTTCCAATAGTGTTCTTAAGTATAACAGCAGGTCATCATAATCAAGAATAGAATTTTTTCTTTTATACTCGTTGTATTTAACAATTATCTGATTAATTTTTTCAATACAATGCTCAAATTGCCTGTATTCTTTCTTAATAATTTCGTCGGAGGGAATATCTTTATTAATGGCTTTTGAAGCAATATCAAGTATAGTGCCTTTTTTAGGAAATCTTTTTTCCTGTCTGCCCGTAACTGATGTTCTAATATGATTTACTATATCTTCACTGTCCGCTCTATCAGTTATTGTAAAGCTGTTTTTCAAATCAAGAAAGGCTGAGTATTTTCTTAATACATTATTGGCAAAAGCATGAAAAGTTCCGCCAATTATTTGTTCACACCTTGAATCAAGTATTGCTGAAGCACGTGAAAGCATTTCATTCGCAGCTTTTTTTGTAAATGTAAGAAGAAGTATATTTTTCGGATTAACTCCGTCTTCAATAAGCCTTGCAGCTCTGTATGTCAGAGTTCTTGTTTTGCCTGAACCGGCTCCGGCTATAACAAGAACAGCTCCTTCTTTATGCTTAACCGCTTCCAGCTGCTGTTCATTAAGCTCTTTTTCATAGTCAATTTTGTAGTTTGATAAAGTTGTAATTTTTTTTAATGTATATTTTTTTACGGTTAAATTTTCCATAAAATCATTATACGATTAAATTAAATAATTGTCTGTTAAGTTTCATTATTAAACTATATGTTAATTGTTTACTGCAGGCATTTTTTATTGTATAATAGCATCCGGTCTTGAGTTAAATAAGCATATTATTCTGCTTATGGCGTGTTTGTTCGTATATGTGTATAAGGGGGTATTTATATGGGTAATGAAGTATTTTCAAATTTTCTGTCAAATTCAAACAGCCGTTTAAACAGTTATCCGCATTTTTCGGATACAGGCAAGAATAAAAACAAAACCGTTTCCGATAAAAAAAGCAGATTAAAATCAGCACTGAATATTGCAAAAAAAGCGGCTCCTGTTGTAATTCCGCTTGCAGCTATTCCTGCTGCGGCAATAATTACCTATAAAGTTTCCGCTAAAAATTTTAACGGATTAAAAAAAAGTATCGGTGATTTAAATAATGAAGTTAAAAATATTACAAGGGATATGGCTAAACTTGAAGCACTGCAGGATGCAAAAAATACATTGGTCAATCAAACCATAAATGATATTCTGTAACAAAGGTCCGGCCTGCGAGCGAACAGCAATTTCAAGAAGCGGAATTTCTGACAAGTGAAACCTGTAAAGCGAGCAGTGGCGGAGTGGAAGAATTACTTGATAAAGTAATTCTGTAACAAAGTCCTAACCTGCGAGCGATTAAGAAATTCCAAGAAGCGGAATTGCGGACAGAGTGAAACAATAAGTGCCGCAAAAAATTAACTTTCAAAACTGTTCGAGAATAATTGTTTTCTTAACCTCAACCCGATGAGCAGCTAACTTACAAAATGAAAAACAACAGCTGCTCTTTTATGTTGTTTCAGTAAAGAAAACTTACTTATTCTCTCAATGTTTTTAAATTTAATTTTTTCTGTTGTCAGCGTAATTGCGGACGGATAAAATCCGGCAAGCGAGCAGCGGCGGAGTGCAGAAAACCGACAGGTTTTTGAAGTGAGGTTGCAAGGCTTGTGCGGACAGCAATTTCAAGAAGCGGAATTTCTGACAGGTGAAACCTGTAAAGCGAGCAGCGGCGG
>CAZBFV010000070.1:0-4617 GCA_964491345.1 uncultured Muribaculaceae bacterium | reverse complement strand
AAATAAAGCGAATGGCTTGAAGGCGTGAAGCAAAATCCAAGACAGCGGATTTTGCGCAGAGTGATGAGCCGCAGGCTCAAACTCGAAGTAACGCCGAAATAATGAGCGACAATTTTGCGTTAAGCAAAATAAAGCGAATGGCTTGAAGGCGTGAAGCAAAATCCAAGACAGCGGATTTTGCATAGGGCGAAGAAAATCCAAGAAGTGAAACGGGCGGAGCAATCCGGTAGAAAAAACCGGATTGCTTCACTTTGTTTGCAATGACGGAAAAAAAAAATAAAGCCTTTATATAAGGAGCTTCAGCCTTATCCGGCTTAATACTGCAATAGTATTTATCCTTTTTACCCGCTTCTATATTTTTGCTGTTTACAAGAACTTAGTTATTCTTTTTGTAATCTGATGACCATAAGCCGTGAATATTACAAAGTTCACGAGCTTTAAACCCGCTGCAGCCGCAATTTTTAAGTTCCAGTTTAGCTTCTTCATCAGGTGATAAATATTTACGCTTTAAATATTTTTTATCGGATGATATTGCTTCAATAAAAATAATATAATGTTCTTTTTCCATAGGATGCGGTATAGAGCCTACTCTTACAGTTTTATGTTCCCCTTCTATCTTTATAATAGGAACATGTTTTTCTTGCAGATTAGCATCTTCCGTTTGTTCTTTCAGAAGCTCCATCGGAACTGAACAGCATATAAGTTCTCCCGTCCCTGGATAAATAATTTCTGCTATATTTCCGCATATATTACATTTATATACCTGCAGTTTTTCTATCATAAAAACCTCCTTTTCAGGTATAGAATACATTATAAAGAGGTTTTATAAATTACCGTTATTGTCATATCTATTGATTATATATAATTTTTATTATTTCATCTTCAACAGCTTTTATATTCTGCTGTGTATCTTTAAAATTTTGAGTAAAAACAGCTATTGAATATGTATTTCCGTCAAGCGAATGGACATATCCGGATATTGCGCTTATATTCGAAAGCGAGCCTGTTTTTAACCAGGCATTGCCTCTTAAATCAAAGAGTCTGGTGCTTAATGTACCGTCGCCCGGCTGCGCCATAGCTTCTTTAAATGTTTCAAAATTATCTAATCCGTACAGTTTTACTAATGCTGATGTTATCCAATCTGCCGTAAATAAATTCTTTCTGGATATTCCGCATCCGTCTTTTATGATGTAATCTTCTTTTTTCAGTCCCGCTTTTTCGTAGAACTCATTAAATAAAGCAATCGCAAGGTCATCACTTCCTGTTGCATTATATCTCTTTGCGGCTGCAAGTTTGAAAATCGTTTCCGACATTAAATTATTGCTGTTTTGTAATATTTCGGGCAGAACTTTTTTTATCGGATTAGAAATTTCATAAATTAATTCCGCATTATCAGGTACTGTTTGTGATGCAAATAAACTTCCCGTTATATTAATTTTGCTTTCTTCAATAATTTTTTTGGTATTAAATATAAAATACCTTCTCATGCTGCTTATAGGCACTGTAATTGATTTATCCGACTTTATAAAACCCGTAATTTCAATTATCTCGGGACTTATCCAATTGTATCTCTCTATATCAATAAAATCATATTTATCATTTGTCTGGACGGAATTTTCTACGGCGGTATTGTATTTCTGCTTAATACTCGTATTCGTAAATCCGTTTCCGCCTTTTGTTATATTTATATTTAATAAATTTCCGTCAAGATTGTATGCGCTTATTTTAGGCGTAGACGGATTTATATCATCATCCCACATCCAGCCTTTTGAAAACTCTTTTTTATCTATAATGCTGTCATCAAAATAAAGATTGTTGAATCTGCTGTATCCTTTTTCTTTTAATTTTGAAAACGCATCTTTGAGCTGTACGCTTGTAAGAAGCGGATCAGCACCGAGTTTTATATACAGATTATTCTGCTTATCTTTATAAAATTGTGTTTTAAAACAATAATCGTATCCGAGTTCTTCAAAAGAAGAATATGCGGTAAATATTTTTAAAGTTGAAGTAGGATGAAGCAATTTATTTTTATTTAATTGATATACATTCTTTCCTGTTTCTGCATCTTTTATCGATATTGCAAAAGTAGAGGTTTCGTTCAAATTCAAGCTCGACAGAAACTTGCTTAAATTATTTACCGATAATGCGTAGCTGTTATTTGCACAAGTTACAGCTGTAATAAATAAAATTAAAATTCTTAATATATGTTTCATTATTACTCCATCAATTCATATTTTTGCTTAGTATCTTTTAATACAGGCATCTGCTGTCTGTAGCCAATCATCTCATCCGTATTTATTTCACAGCATAAAACACTTTCTTCTTCATCAAGTTTTGCAATAATTCCTCCTTTATAGTCAAATACACATGAATTGCCTGAAAAAAAGAATGAGTCATTAATTTTTCCGGTTAAACAACTCGCAACAAAGAAAATTTGATTTTCGATTGCTCTTGCTTTTGCAAGTGTAATATACTCATCAATAAATGATTTCGGCCATGCCGTCATATTGATAATTATATCTGCGCCGTTAAATGCATACAGTCTGAATAACTCGGGAAATCTTATATCATAACAAATGGATATTCCTAACCTGCCTGCATCCGTATTCACTATTAAAGGTGATTTCCCTTCTTCAAGATATCTGCCTTCCGATTGACCCCGATGTGAAAATAAATGATATTTATCGTAAGTGTTGATTAAATTTCCGTTTCTGTCAAGAATTATACAGGTATTTCTGTCTTTTTCATTTTTTTTATGAAGTATAGAGCTTCCGCCGACTATATTTGAGTGATATTTTTCTGCTGTTTTATTTAAGAATCTGTATGTTTTTGAACTGTACAATTCCTCTGAATATTTATTAAAATTTCCGCAATCCCAGCCGGTTGTCCACAACTCGGGGAAAACAATAATATCCGCCGAAGTGCATGCACAATTATCCAAAAGTTTTTCAGCCTTATATATATTCTGCTCTATATCCCCTATTTCAGCTTCTATCTGTACTATTAAAAATTTAACTTTCATACTTTGATTTTATTACAAAATTACATTCTTATCAAATCTCATATTTTACATTATTTGATATTTCCGCAAAAATATTACTATTTCTGATATGATAATAATATGGATATCTTAAAAACCTTTGAAATATTTTTATCTGCCCCAATCAGCGTAATTCATAAAAGGACTATAAAAATTATGCATATTGAAACAAATATTTTTGCGAAAAATCTGCCTTTGGATTTAAGTTTTGAAGATAATGATGATATTCAATTGACTGTTTATAATAACCAAAAGGTCTATAAACTGTTATCGAGCGTGATATATAAGAAAAGATTAAAAGATGAAAATAACCAAAGCAAAATTCATAACCGGCGTTCCGTCCCTGAAAGAGTGCCCGCAGTTAAATAAGCCTGAATTTGCTCTTATAGGACGTTCAAATGTCGGTAAATCCTCATTTATTAATGCCGTTGTTAATATAAAAGGATTAGCCAAAACAAGCAATACCCCCGGAAGAACAAGGCTTATAAATTTGTTTGATATTCAGGATATGTTTGTTTTTGCTGATTTGCCGGGATACGGCTTTGCTAAAGTTTCAGGCAGTCTGCAGAATAAATGGCGGAAAAATATGGAAAATTACCTCCTTAACAGAAACTCTATTGCATCTTTAATACAGTTAATCGATTCAAGAATCCCCGTTCAAAATAACGATATTCAAATGCATGAGTGGATTATTCACAATAACCTGCCTTATTTTGTTATAGCGGTTAAAACGGATGGTATTCCCAAAACAAAAATTAAATCCGTATGCAACAAACTTGAAAAACAGTTTAACTGCGAAGTATTTCCGTTCTCAAAATTCAACAGCTCTTTTAATAATGATATTTTGGATAAAATTGAAAAAATTGTAAAAAACTATAATAACCTAGCTTAATGTATCATAAACCCTTTTTACTTCTTTAATATCCTGCCACATGAGCCACTTGGGGCTTCCTTTTTCTTTTGAATCATTTCTTAAAAGATATGAAGGATGAAAAATAGGCATCATCTTGGAATTACAAGGACCGTCAAACCATTTCCCCCTGACTTTTGTAATACCTGCCTCATTTGGAATTAATGAATTTAATGCGACCCTCCCGCATATCAATATAATTCGGGGCTTTAAAATATTCATTTGAGCTTCAAGATAACTTTTGCATGCTTCTTTTTCCTCCGGAAGCGGATCCCTGTTTTCAGGCGGTCTGCATTTTATTGTGTTGCAAATATATACATCTTTTTTTCTTGATAAACCCACGCACTCAAATATTTTATCAAGCAGCTGCCCCGCTTTGCCGACAAACGGCAGACCCTTTTGATCTTCCCAATACCCCGGCGCCTCGCCTATGAGCATAAGTTTATTATTCGGCACGCCGTCCGAAAAAACAACGTTCGTCCTTGTCTTAGCTAACGAACAATTCTGGCAGTCCATACATTTCTTTTTTATTTCTTCCAGTTCTTCATACATACTTTTATATTATCAAATCATAAAAAATTTTGAAGTATATCCCTGAAATATTTATATTTAATATATTAACTTTTGTAAAGATAAAGTATATACTGTAAAGCAGTTAGTATTATTG
>CAZBFV010000069.1:0-4723 GCA_964491345.1 uncultured Muribaculaceae bacterium | reverse complement strand
TTTATTTTTATTTTTTGTTCACATCCTTTTAATTGCTTTACAGGTTTCACCTGTCCGCAATTCCGCTTCTTGGAATTGCTGTTCGCACAAGCCCTGCAACCTCACTTCAAAAACCTGTCGGCTTTTTGCGTTCGGCCGGCTTGCTGCTCCCTCGAGTTCGCTCGCTTCGCTCGGCTCCACTCTGCGCAATTCCGCTTCTTGGAATTGCTTTCGATTCCGGCTTTTTTTCTATAAAACAAAAAGCGTACAATAAATGTACGCTTAATATGTTTTTAAAATTTATAAACTTTATTCTTTTACAACAATCAGATTATTGGCAATTTTCATTTTGCAGGTAGGAAGTATGACATCTTGAAGTCCGTTTGCTATACTAATAATCCGACCGGCTTCCAGAACAACATCTTTACCTTTATAAGTAAATGTATAATCGGTTTTTCTGTCAGATCTGATAGTAATTTGGCTCATAATTATCTCCTTAATCTATAATTCTTCTTCCTTCAATTGCTTTTGCTAATGTGATTTCATCTGCATATTCCAAATCGGAGCCGATTGGAAGTCCGAATGCAATACATGATATTTTAATATTAAACGGTTTTAAAAGTTTTGTAATATACATGCCGGTAGCTTCACCCTCAACCGACGGGCTTAATGCCAGAATAACTTCCGTAATATTCGTATCGGCAGCACGTGTAAGCAGTTCCTTTATTCTTATATCTTCAACTCCTATCCCGTCAAGCGGAGAAAGGACTCCTTGAAGCACATGATATAAGCCTTTATATTCACGAGTTTTTTCTATTGCGATTAAATCTTTTGTTTCTGCTACAACACATATAGTGGTATTATCCCGCCTTGAATCGGAACATATTTCGCAGGGGTCTGATGCAGACATGTTATAACATATACTGCAGTAACGAATATTTTCCTTTGCTTCTACAAGGATTTTAGAAAATTTTTGAACCTCATAAAGCGGCATTTTAAGCAGATGAAGTGCCATTCTCTGTGCCGATTTTGGTCCGATCCCCGGAAATTTTTGAAAAAATTCGATTAGTTGCGCTAACGGTTTTGTATATTCCATAACTAGAATAATCCCGGAATATTAATCCCTGCTGGAACTATACCTTTCATTTTATCCTGCATTTTTTTTGCAGCTTCACTTGTGGCTTGCTGCATGGCAGAAGTAATCAAGTCTTCAAGCATTTCAACAGTTTCATCATCAACTGAATCAGGATTTTCAGAATTTAATGCCTGTTTTGTCAATTTGATTGACTTAAATTTAGCTTGTCCGTCGCATACAACAGTTACTGCACCATTTGCAGCCTGACCTTGAATTTCTGCTGCCGCTAAATCTTTTTGAGCTTCCTGTAACCTTTTTTGTACTTGCTGCGCCTGTTTTAACATATTTGCAAAATTAAACGACATTTTTTGAACTCCATATCACATAACCTACGAAAATCATTGTAATTCAACAAATAATATTTATCAAGCAAAGTTTTGTTAAATTGTTTCCTTATACGCTTTATCTACAATATTTTCTATTGATATGCAGGTATTGGTTTCATTTGAAACCAAATAAATTAAATATTCTATATTGCCTTTAGGTCCTTTTATAGGTGAAAATGTAAGGTTTTTCACATATAAATTAAGTTCTTTCGAATATTCGATTATATTTTGTATAACTTCTATATGAATGTTTGGATTTTTAACTACGCCGTTTTTGCCGATTTGTTCTTTTCCCGCTTCAAACTGGGGCTTTATTAATGCAACTATTTCAAAATTTTTTCCGCTGGATAATAAAATTAAATTTTTTAATACCTTTGTTATTGAAATAAATGATAAATCCATTGTTAAAAATTCTGCTTTTTCTTCATTTTCATCATATATATCCTGAATTTTGCAATTTTTTATATTTACTCTTTCGATAACTTTTACTCTGTTATCATTCCTTAACTTCCACGAAAATTGACCGTAGCCTACATCGGCGCTGTAAACTTTTTTAGCGCCGTATTGAAGCATACAATCGGTAAAACCGCCCGTAGAAGCACCCGCATCAAGGCATACCCTGCCTTTTAAATCTATATTAAATTCTTTAACCGCCTTATCGAGTTTAAATCCGCCCCTTGAAACAAACGGCATTGACCTGATTTCAAATATTGTATCTGATTTTGGTTCTATTTGAGCGCCTGATTTTATTATTGTTTCCCCGTTTACCTTAACATCACCCGCCATAATTGCAGCCTGAGCTTTACTTTTGCTTTCAAAATATCCTTTATCCGTTAATATTTTATCAAGTCTTTCTTTTCGCATTTTAAAAGTTAAATATCCTTTTTGCGTTAATTGTAGTTTGCTTTTTTACCGTATTAACATCAGTATGTCTTAAATCCGCTATTTCCTGCGCTATATATTTTAAATAAGCAGGAGTATTTATTCTGCCTCTGTACGGAGCGGGTGCTAAATAAGGAGCGTCTGTTTCGAGCAAAATTCTGTCAAGAGGAATTTTTTCCGCCGTTTCTTTTAAATCTTTTGCATTTTTAAAAGTAACAACGCCGCCGATTGCTATATAGTAATTATCATTTTCCAGACATTTCAGGGCAAACTTTAAATCACCCGAAAAACAATGAAATACAACTGTTTTTAATTTATATTTTTTTAATATTTCGTAAGTATCATCATGAGCTTCTCTATCATGCAGCAATACGGGCAATTGAACATCTTGAGCAATTTCAAGCTGTTTTTCAAACAGTTTTTTTTGTTCTTCTTTTGTATTTTCCATATAATGATAATCAAGCCCTATTTCACCTATGGCTACAATTTTTTTATGATTTATATATTCTTTGATTTTATCAATGGAATTTTTTTTGCACTTATTTGTTTCTTGCGGATGAATACCTATTGCGCCATACAGCATATCGTATTTTTCACAGTATTCCGTAATCTGCGAAAAAGTATCCGGTTCAACACCGGGAATTATGACTTTTTCTACATCATTGGCTTTAATCTCTTCAAGAAACAAATCAAAGTTTTCTATATATTCTTTTGAATCAATATGAGAATGCGTATCAATCATCAGTTCATTATTCATATTTTTATTTTATTATAAGTAATAAATATGTAAATATAGTTTAAAAACATAACAATTAAAATTTTTTTATGTTTTAATCCGTAAGTAAAGCGGGATAACCATGACAAATCTACTAAACGAAGCATTAAAAAATCAAAATTATAAATCCGTATATAATTTCTGCCCAAAGGAAAATACAAAAAATAATTCAATAAAAAATAAAGCAGGTGCTATAATAGGCAGTGCAATAGGCATTGCAGCAGGTGCAGGAGCTGTATATTCGGCTGCAAAAAAGGGCAATCCGCAATTAAAATTTAGAAATCTTATTTATGACGAAAAAGATGTTCTTATTATGGGGGCAGGCTCTGTCTTAGGCGGTTTAGCAGGCGGATTGCTTACCGATGACGATAAAAAGAACACTAAACCAAAACTAAGAGAGGCTTCCCAGCAGTTTTTCGGATGTCTTTTAGCACCTATGAGCCTGCTTGCATTCGGCAACCGCATGCTCGATAAATATAATATAACCAAAACAGCACCAAAAGTTGCCGTTGTACTCGGTTCTTTATTCTGCGGCATGGAAATAGGCAACTTTGTTATGAATAAAATAAATAATAAAATATTTAAACAGGAAGTGAAACACGATGTAAAGCCTTCAGATTATTTACTTCATGCGGATGATTTATGTTTGACCGTAAATATGGTTTTAAAAGATGTAAAATCCATAAGCAGCATAACTTCAAAAATTTTGCCCGCTACTTTAATTTTAGCAGGCGCTAAAACAGGCATGAAAAAAGACGGTAAAGATAAGCATTAATTTGCTAGACCCGATACCGCCCTCTTGTAATTTTTTACACTCGTTTTTGCCGTTGCTTTTGCAGAGGACGTGAAACGGTGCGATAATCGCCAAGACTCAGCGCCTTGCCAATTAAGCACTATGAAACCCGCCGTTTCAAATCTTTTAACTTAACAAGCGGAAAATATCACAGCCTCAGCTTCAAAACTCGCTTACCGGACTCGTTTTACTTTCCTAAAATTTCTTAACCGTTCACAGGATGAAGTTCCGTCGTCTTGTAATTGCTTTGCGCTCACGGAGTTTCACCTCTCGTACTTCGCACCTGCCGGCTCATTCCGTTCGCTTACCGGATTTCGTCCGTACAGAATTCCGCTGTCGCTGTCGTTTGCTTTTGTTTTTGCTACTTCGGGACTACGCTTTGCTTCGCCCTACACAAAATCCGCTTACCGGACTTCGTCCTTACAGAATTCCGCTCGTATGGGCTTATACTCAAATAAATAAAAATTAGAAAACATATACGAAGTGCCGTAAAATTGTTTATTGAAACAATGTCAGAGGTATGTCTTTTTAGCACACACTCTGGATTAAAATTAACAATTTAAGCGCAGAGTATCCGTTTGATGATTTTTATTTTTATTTTTTGTTCACATCCTTTTAATTGGTTTACAGATTTCATCCGTCCGCAATTCCGCTTCTTGGAATTGCTTTGCGCTCGTTTTTGTCGTTGCTTATGCTATCGCAGCCGCAACTTCAAAACTCGCTTACCGGACTTGTTTCACTCCGTCCGTCCGCAATTCCGCCTCTTGGAATTGCTTTTCGCTCGCAGGTTAGGACTTCACTTTTTGAAGCCTGCCGGCTTCAAGTCGTTTCGC
>CAZBFV010000068.1:0-5957 GCA_964491345.1 uncultured Muribaculaceae bacterium | reverse complement strand
GCAAAATAAAGCGAATGGCTTGAAGGCGTGAAGCAAAATCCAAGAAGCGGAATTGCGGACGGACGAAGTGAAACAAGTCCGGTAAGCGGATTTTGAAGATATGGCTGCGATATTTTCCGCCTGTCAAATCAAAAGATTTGAAACGGCGGTTCTATAGTGCTTGATTGATAAGTCGCAAATCCTTGTCAATTGTAGCACCGGCTTACGGCTTTTGCAAAAACAGCGGTAAAAACGGGCGAAAATGACGGGCGGGGGCGGAGTGCAAAAAGCGGTCAGGCTATTGGAATGGATATACTATATTGAGCCGTAAGGAAATTTCAAGAGAAAAACAAAATTGTTCTTGAACCGTTTTGATATTTAATTTTTTACAGCGCTGATTATTTCACTTTGTTCTGCTCTGCTCAGCTCAGTTTCACTTTGAAAGTCTTACGATTCTTGTACTCCGCCTGCCAGCTGTTTCCTCGAATTTTCCCTGTATCGCTTCACTCCCTCTCTTCGGCATAATAATTCTATATTTTATCATTACATATCTGTTCGATATAATTTTTTAAAATTATTATAGATATATATATCTTACCGAAATATAATTGTATAATTTTAATGATTAAAATTTATAAAAAAATTGAATATAAAATAAAAAAGGTTAAAATAGAGTTATGAGGTCAGATATGAATTATGCATTAACTGTTTTCGGAGGAGGCACATCAGGAATAGCATCAGCTTATATTGCTTCAAAGTACGGTATTAAAACTCTGCTTGTTGAAAAATCCGATGTATTAGGCGGGGCAATTACTCAAGGACTTGTTGTTCCATGCATGAAGCTTGATACTTTAAATATTAATCAGGAATTTTCTTCCGACCTTGTAAAATTTGCTCAAAAATATAATGCCCGGCATACATACTCCGACGGCAACAAATTTTGGTTTAACCATGAACTTTTAAAAATCGTTTTTGATGATATGCTTGCCTCCGTTAATTGTAATGTTTTATTTTCTTCTTATCCTTCCGAAATTGTTTTTTCCGGCTCTTATTATATAAAGTTATCTCATAAAATGTTATCGTTACATATCGATACGGATTATATTATTGATGCAACAGCAAATGCAGAAATTTTTAAGATTTTAAACTGCAAATTTCAAGAAAAGGATAATCAAATACAGATGCCTACATTGAGATTTATAATAACAAATATTAATATGGAAAAGTTTGCATCATGGCTGTTAAAACTTGACTCGGACAGAAGTGTTACTACAGTTGAATATACAGGTAATCAAATTTATCTTTCTACTGCATATACCTGGACTGATGATAAAAACTGGGCATTAAGACCCGTATTTAGCGATGCTGTTGAAAAAGGAGTTTTAAATAAGGATGATACAGCATATTTTCAAGTATTTTCCATACCGAATATGCCTTCATCTTTATCTTTTAATTGCCCAAGAATTTTTATAGAAGGTGATATATCGGACCCGTTTGTATATTCAAATGCTTTAATACAGGCTCGGCAGCGCATTTACAGACTATATAATTTCTGCAAAAAGTATTTGTCCGGTTTTGAAAATTCTTATATATCTCATATTTCTGATTATTTAGGAGTTCGTGAATCAGTTAGAACGAAATGTAAATACACTTTAACATCAGATGATATTATAAACAATAAAACTTTTGAAAATATTGCTTTCGCTTCTGACTATCCTATTGATGTTCATTCTGGAAAGAAAGACGAAGACAGACTTAAATTTACAAATCATACTTATCAAGTACCGCTTGAAACTTTAATATCTTCTGATTATCCTAAATTATATGCCGTAGGAAGAATTATAAGTGCGGATTTTACTGCTCAGTCTGCTGTCAGAACACAGCTTAACTGCTTTTCTATGGGTGAAGCAGTATCTAAAGACATATATAAAAAAATAAACGACATTTAATCCAGATAAAACGCAGTTATAACCTTATGGGAATCTTCTGCATGCCTGATAGCCTTGTGCAGCGTATTGGATGTGTGAGATAAAAAGCAGATAAACTGCTGGCATTCGTCTATAATTTCTCTGTTGCATATACGGCTTGCATCAACTAATGTCATCATTGCTCTGTCAGGATGTTCTGTAATATTAGGAACTCCAATTAATTGATCCTGCACATCAGACGGCTGCTGTCCTATTGTTTGAGGAAGAATAACTCTTAATTTATCGGGATTAGCTTTCATAGCTCCCCTGATTGCTGCAGCATTTGTTCCGCTTGACCCCCCGCTTGTTATAACCGTATTCCCCTGTATCACCAAAGCATAAGATAAAACTTCAATAATCTGCTGGTGAGTTATGGGGAGATTTCTGCTGCCTATAATAGCTACTTTTTTAGCCGACTGTTGTATTGTAGCCAGCTCAACAGCCAATGCATCCAGCACATCAGGGGCATTCGATGATACTTTATCCATATCATCAACCGGAACCATAATTTGTTGTTCATTTTTGTTTTTGTCTGACATATTTTCTTTATTATCCTAACTATAATCTATCTTAACAATAAATTTATAATATCACATTTTTTCTAAAATATAAATACTGCAGATTAGCAATAACTGTATTTTTATTCCAATATTTGTACAACAGGCCGGTATTTTTGTTCAAAATTTTTGTTAAATTTTTTACAAGGAGGAATTATGAAAACCATAGCATTTTATGACATAAAAGATTACGAACAGTCCTTTTTTGAACAAGAGCTTTCTACGCAATATAATTTATTTTTTTCACAGGAAAATTTAACTTCAGCTTCAAAAATAACACCGAAAGAGCAAAATGCTGAAATTATTTCTGTTTTTACCGGCTCAAGGGTTGACTCTGAGGTTTTAAAAAATTATTTTAACTTAAAACTTATCCTTACTCGTTCGGTAGGATACAGTCATATTGATACTGATTATTGCAGAGAAAAGAATATTATAATAGCAAATACACCTCATTATGGAGATTATACCGTTGCCGAATACTCTTTTGGAATACTTCTTAATATCATCCGCAAAATTTCTTTTGCAATGCTCAAACTTAAACAGGGGGAAATGTATCCTCAAACATTTGGAACGGAACTTTTCGGAAAAACAATAGGCATAGCAGGAACAGGCTCTATTGGTTCAAAATCGGTTAAAATTGCAAACGGATTTTCCATGAATATTTTATGCTTTGACACAAACCAAAATCAGGAGCTTATATCAAAATACAATGCTTCTTATGTTGATTTAAACACATTATGCAAGCTATCAGATATTATTATGCTTCACGCTCCATTGACTCCCAAAACATATCATATTATAAATAAGGATACAATTGCACTGATGAAAGAAAATACTGTAATCGTTAATACTGCAAGAGGCGAATTAATTGACACCGAAGCATTGTATGACGCATTAATAGATAATAAAATTAGCTATGCTGCACTTGATGTGCTTGAATTTGAAGAAACAATTTCAAACAAACGACCCGGGGAAAACCTAAACTTAAATAATTTAAGAACATCGCTTATAAACAGTAAACTTTTAAATTTGGAAAATGTCCTTGCAACTCCGCACGTTGCTTATGATACAAAAGAAGCGGTCGATAGAATTTTAAATATGACAATTGAAAATTTAAACCGATTTTCAAAGGGCGAAAGTATTATTAATCAAATACAGCCCTAAAAAAAAAATGCAAGTTTAAAATGTAAGATTTAAGAACTTGCAATATTTACACTAGCCGAAACATTAATAACAGATTTATTATACAATTTTTTTTTATTTTAGTAAAGTAAATTAGTAATTTTGAGTAATTACAAGTTTACATTCTTTACATATTGTATAGACAATTTTATATTTGTTCTTTAAATTTTTTCAAAAATCTTAATGCAAATTAACATAAATATCAATTTTTTTGTATTTCAATCTTATATATGTTAAAAAGATATTTAAGAAAGAATTATTATGAACAATTCGGCTTTTGGAAATTTAACCATAAATAAATCAGCAATTCATATAAAGAAACTTATGAGCAATAATAATTATGCGATAGACTATATTTTTAATAATTCAGATAATCATCTTGATAATTTATCTGTATTTGAAGCTGAGCGAAAAATTGCTTTTGAGCATTTAAGAGATTTAACTAAAAGACTTCAGTCTAACAGAATTAAACAAAATGCAAAAGTGTTTTGTAAATATTTTTCAGATTAAAATATCCGTAACATTTATTGCGGGTATTTTATTTAATGCATGCTTCTTGTTTGTTTATCAGCCGCAACAGGCACTTTTTCAGCTTTTATCGTTTTGAAGAATGATTTAAAATTAGTCTGTAAAAAATTAATCGTTTTTTTCTTTTCAACAGATTTTTCGCAATTTTGCAGCTCTACCGCAAATTTTATTAATCTTGGGTTCATATTATCTTCCTAAATTCGTACTTATATATAAAGTATTTTGATATAAAAAAATTGCTTTAACATCTATAAAATTTTATGTTACTATACTGTATATGTTCACTGTTAAACTTATTAAAAATAGACAATATCCGCTTGAAATACCCGATAATATTACCGTAAAACACGGCGATATGGTTATTATACATACAGATAAAGGCGAAGAAGCAGCGCAGGCTTGTCTTATCCCGCCTCAGGTAGAAAGTATTCTTATAAGAAAAAAAGTACCGGCTATGCCTTTAGTAAGAGTGATGACAAGCGGGGATTTAGATTCGTATAAAGAACTCGGCATACTTGAAAAAACAGGCTATCGGGAATGTTTAAAACTGATTAAAGAGCATAATCTGCAAATGAATTTAATTCAATGCAAATATACTTTCGACAGAAAAAAAATCACATTTTATTATACAGCACCTGAAAGAGTTGATTTTAGAAATTTATTAAAGGATTTAACTAAAGTATTCAGGCATGTCAGAATTGATTTAAAGCACATAGGGGTTAGAGATGAAACATCATTATGCTGTGGCAACGGCTTATGCGGCCGCCCGTTTTGCTGCTGCACTTTTAAACGCCAGTTTGATTCTATTAATATTAAACTTGCGCAGGATCAGGGCATGCCGATTACTCCAGGTAAAATTTCAGGCACTTGCGGCAGGCTTTTGTGCTGTTTAAACTATGAATATAATAATTATATAGAAACTGCAAAAAAAATGATTCCTGTCGGCTCAGGTGTCATGACGCAAGACGGAGTCGGCCGAATATGCGCCTTAAATATTCTTACGAATAAAGTTTCCGTTAAATTCACTGACGGAAAAATTAAAGAATTTGCAAATAATGATGTTGAAATGATTGATACCGATTTAAATATTGATATTGATACCGGCAATTCAAACTATAAATTTGCTTCCATGCAGCAAAATTACGATGATTTTGATATTAAACCAATAACAAATGATAAAGATACAACAGACAATATATAATTTATCGTATCAGCTTTATTTTTATCCTCCGTCTGTTGCTGCCAATTCAGAATACAGGTTCTTATACCCCCTGTTTTTTTTTCCCCCCCCCCTTCCATTGATTTTCCAAAGTATGCAAGCATAATTTGCTAAATATAAATTGCTCTTTTAAACTATAATGCTGTAATTTTTTATGTTGCTCATTGCTCTGTTTTGCTCTGTTTTTCGTAAAACAATATGAAGCACCGTAAAATTGTTTATAGAAACAATGTCAAAGCGTACACCGCTTATCATGTTTCTGGTTAAAATTAATAATTTAGATGCACAGAGTATATGTTTGATGATTTTCTGCGGAAATTCCGCCTCTTGGAAATTCCTTACGGTTCAATCTGGTATCTTCGTTTCAAAAACCGGCTTTTTCCACTCAGAACGATTTTCGCCTTTTCGAGTTCGCTCGCTTCGCTCGGCTCCACTCTGCGGAAAATCCGCTGTCTTGGAATTGCTTTGCACTCGTTTTTGTCGCTGCTTATGCTGTCGCAGCCGCATCTTCAAAACTCGCTTACC
>CAZBFV010000067.1:0-6114 GCA_964491345.1 uncultured Muribaculaceae bacterium | reverse complement strand
TGAAAGTTAATTTTTTTGCGGTACTTATTGTTTCACTCCGTCCGCAATTACGCTTCTTGGATTTTGCTTCACGCCTTCAAGCCATTCGCTTTATTTTGCTGAACGCAAAATTGCCGCTCATTATTTCGGCGCTTCTTCGAGTTCGCTCGCTTCGCTCGACTTCACTCTGCGCAAAATCCGCCTCTTGGAATTGCTTTGCGCTCGTTTTTACCGCTGTTTTTTGCAAAGGGAGGCTTTTGAAGCCGGTGCGATAATTAATCATGGCGCTGAACATTGGCAATAAGCACTATGAAACCGCCGTTTCAAATCTTTTAATTTTACAAACAGAAAATTTTTTACAATTTTTGTTTCTTATCCGTCCTTCCTGTTCCTTGGGCATCAGCTTCAAATTCATCTGTCATATCAGATTTTAATGTCTTTTTGCATGTTTCGATAATTTTTTTCTTTTGAATTTCTCAAGTTCTGCTGTAAACATACTTTCAAAAATATCTTTAAAAGCATCTTTAAATATATCTGATACTTCATTTTCTCTTAATCTTTTTTTGCAATATTCTTGAAATTCAAGGAATTTAGTTTTGTTCTTTTTCAATTAATTTTTTGCTTTCCATTTTAAAAACCTTCTCTTTTTGTATTTAATTTACTTCTTTTTGGAGGTTTGCACAATATTATAAAAGAACTGATAAATTGCTTTAATAAGTCTTTAAAAGAGCAGAAATAGAAATAAAAGACCGGATAAAGTGTCATGTAAAAACGGCGCTTATAGTTTTGTATAGTATATACTACCTAAATTATGAAATTATTTAATGGCGATACAAAGTATTTCCGAGATTTCTGCTGTTTTTTCTATTTTCTTATATTATTTTACACCAGCCGAACCACTCAATTAAATACAATTATTTCCTGCATCGAAGCCCGCTTCACATGCCGAAGGTGTCATTAAATATCGTGCTGAAAAGCAGGCTGTGGATTGCTTTAAATACCCTTGAGCGGAGTAACCGCACCATCTGGCTGACTAAAACACTCAAAAAAATACAGCCGAACCGCCCAATAAAATACAAACTTGAATAAAATCTAATCTGAGGGGAGAGGAAAAAAAGGACGACTCAAACCTCCGGAATGCCCGGACCAAAACCAGATGCCTTACCGCTTGGCGATGTCCAGGTACACGCCTATATTATTAAGATAATATAGAAATGTCAAGCAAAAGTATATTAAAAATAATTTTTTATATACTTTTGTTTTTTTTTGTGGCTTAATAAAATATGTAATTTTATACAGCATAAATAAAAAGGAATATAATATGCAAGCAAGACGTGCTGCCAGAGAATTAGCTTTAATTTTGTTTTCGCAAATTGATAACATTTCTGATATGGAAAAATTGAATTTTCAGGATATTATTCTTAAATCGGTAAGAACCCTGACAAATAATTCTGTTGATGAATTAAAAACAGCTTCAAACTTAATTTTAGAGATGAAAGAATATATTTCGGAGTATGAATACAATCATCCTAAAAATATAGAAAGACCGATTGAAGTATCGGATATTCCTGTTCCTCTGCCTATGACATCTGATATGAAAGCAAGAATTGATGAATTGTTAAATGTAGCAGAGAATGCAATGCTTGCTTTAGAAATTGCTGAAATGTGTACATTGGAGGAAAATTCTAATGTAAAAGAATATATAAAAAAGATAACTCAGCAATTTAAAATTCACAGAAAAGAGATTGACGGGCAAATTCAACACTATGCGCTCGGATGGGATATTTCAAGAATATATAAAATGGATAAGGATATTTTAAGAATTGCAATATGCGAATTACTTTTTGTAAAAGATGCGCCGATAAAGGTTGTTATTGATGAAGCGCTTGAGCTGGCAAAAAAATATTCGACTGATGATTCGGCTTCGTTTATAAACGGAATTTTAGGCAAAGTGGTTATAGAAAATAACTTAAAAGGGGATTAACATGTTTAATTTCTTTAAAAAAAGCAGTTCTATAGAGGAAAATGACACAAATAAAAAAGAAGACATGAAATCCTTTTGGAATTTTTCTATCGGCAGGCTCAAAAAAACACTGGTAAATACCTCGCAGAATCTTGTGGATAATATTGTTTCGTCAGTCGAGAATGAAGAAGAATTTGACGGTTTTATACTCGATGATATGGAAGATTTGCTTATAAAAGCCGATTTAGGCGTAAATTTAGCTTCTTCAATAACAGATAAATTAAGAAAACAAACGAAAGTAAAACCATCACAAATCAAGCAGTTTTTAAAAGATGAATTTACGGAAATATTAAAAAGTGCGGGTTCAACCGAATTAAACTTTGATGATACGGGTTTAAATATATTTTTTATTACGGGTGTGAACGGTGCAGGCAAAACAACTTTAATAGCAAAGCTGGCTAACAGTTTAAGGTTATCAGGCAGGAAAGTATTACTAGCCGCAGGGGATACATATAGGGCGGCAGCGGAGGAACAGCTTGATATATGGGCAAAAAGAGCGCAGGTTGATATTTACAGAAAAGACGGCATAGAAGCGGCCGCTGTTGTTTACGGGGCAATAAAAAAGGCGCAGAGCGAAAATTATGATGTTCTGCTTATTGATACGGCAGGCAGACTTCAGAATAAAAAAAATTTAATGGAAGAATTGAGCAAAGTAAAAAATGTAATAAATAAACTTGCCCCCGGCAGATTAAAGGAAAGTATGCTGGTTTTAGATGCAAACACGGGTCAAAACGGAATTTCACAGGTTAAATTATTTACCGAAGCCGTAGATTTAACATCCATAGCCTTAACAAAACTGGATGGAAGCGCTAAAGGCGGAATTATAATTGCTCTTGCAAAAGAGTATAAATTGCCCGTTAAATTGGCAGGTATAGGTGAAAAACTTGAAGATATAAAGCTGTTTAATCCTGATGATTTTATAGAAGCTCTTTTCTCAAAGAAATAGCATCGGCTGAACTCAATTTATATTATACGGCATAGACATTTTTATGTATTTATTTTATAATTGGTATGTTAAATTTTAACAAACAAGGAAAGAAATGACATCAGACAGTATTTTGGCTCAGTCGTCGAAAGAAACAGCTGAGCCGTCAAAAGAAGTAAAACAGGATATCAATTTAAAATTCAGGGCAGTAGTCAGAGCATTTATAGCGAATGTCTTTATAACTTTTATTAAATTGTTCTCGTGGTATTTTACAAAGAGTTCTGCAATGTTTGCGGAAGCGGTGCATTCGGGGGTTGATTCATTTAACAGTATATGTTTAATGGTCGGATTAAAAAGAGGCTCCAGACGGGCGGACGGTGTTCATCCGTTTGGGCATGGATTAGAAGCGAATGTGTGGACAATTATTGCATGTATTCTTATGTTTATCGGCGCTGCCGTTTCTCTGCTGAGTGCTTATAATAAATTATTCAATAATAATGCTTCGGATGTTATGGAGCTTCTTAAACATTATAATGCTCTTGCATTAATTCTTATTTTAAGCATATGTTCCGAAACTTGGGCTGTTACAGGCGCAGTGCGGGCGGTTACGGATGAAGCAGGGCTGAAGCGTGTAAATCCTTTGGTTGATTTTATAAAATCAATAAAATATGTACATAAAATAAATACTCCGACAACAAAATATGTCTGGTATGAGGATGTTATTGCTCTTACAGGTGTAATAGTTGCTTTCATAGCCGTTACAATATCAAGGCATTTTCTTCCTCAAAGTTTAGCACATGTACCTGACGGCATAGCTTCGGGCATAATAGCTTTAATGCTTTTATTTTTGGCCGGATATATGCTGAAAAACAATGTAAATCTGCTTACGGGATTATCAGCCGAACCTCAGGTAGAGGAAGTTATAAGACAGATTGCGGAAAATTTGCACTGCGTAAGCTGTGTAAAAGAATTGAAAACAATGGATATGGGTATTTCCGGCTTAATAGTAAATATAAAGATTGAAGTTGACCCTGATATTCAGGTTAAAGAAGCCGATGATATAGCAGAAATGGTTGAAAGGAAGATAAGAGAAAATGTAAAAAATATCTCGCACGTTTCCGTTGAAATAGATTCTAATGATGCGGAAGAAAACTGGGAGAATAAGTTTGATAAGATAATACAAGAGGGGGAAAAAATAGAAGTAATTGATGATAAAGAAGCAAATATGCTTTCTAATTTCTATTCGTTTGCCCAGACTGTAGTTAAAGAAATAATGATACCAAGGCCTAAAGTTGTATTTATCAATGCAAATGAAAACTTAGATACGCTTACGGATTTGATTATTAACTCAGGTCATACAAGAATACCCGTATATGAAGATACGGTTGATAATATAATAGGGGTGATAAATGCAAAAGACGCATTAAAGGCATTAAGAGATAAAACTTATGCTGAAAAAGGATTTGAAATAAAATCTTTAGCCCGTGAAATATTAATAATACCCGAAAATAAATTTATAAGCGACTTATTAAATGATTTTACGGCAACGAAAAATCAGATAGCCGCCGTTGTGGATGAGCATGGCGGCATTGCCGGAATAGTTACGGTTGAAGATATTTTAGAAGAAATAGTCGGTGAAATATATGATGAATTTGATGAAGCGCCGACCCCTGAAATAATAAGAATTGATGATAATACATTAAATGTTTCATCTCAAATGAACATTGACGATATAAATGAAAAATACGATTTAGATATACCTAATGAAGATTTCCAGACAATAGGCGGATATGTATTTGGTCTGTTAGGACGAGAGCCTGAATTAAATGATACGGTATCGGATAAAAATCTTGCATTTAAAGTAAAAGAACTTGACGGAATAAGAATTTCAAGAGTATTAATGAAGAAAGACACCCCGTTTACGGATAAGGAAGAAAAGCCGGAAGAAACAAAGAAAAGACAATGAAGCACTATAAATTCGGATATGTTGCAATAATAGGCAGACCAAATGTAGGCAAATCAACCATATTAAATCGTTTAATAGGTCAAAAAATTGCAATAGCGACAAACAAAGCACAAACGACAAGGCGCAGAATTAACGGGATTTTAACAACAGAAGAAGCGCAGATTGTATTTGTTGATACTCCTGGGATTCATAAGCCTTTGGATAAATTAGGGGAATGTCTGGTAGATGAAGCAAAAAGCTCAATATCTGATGTTGATTTAGTGCTTTTTACGGTTGACGGTTCTACATCCGCAGGCAGAGGGGATAAATGGATTGTTCAAAATATATTAAAAAAATACGACGGCGATATGTTAATTGTTGCAAATAAATATGATCTTATAAAAGATATAAATAAAAGGGAAGAAAATTTATTAACATATAAAACTTTATTTGAAAAAAACTGCTCCTGTATAAAAATTTCGGCGAAAACAGGCAGAAACTTTGATACTTTAATTAAAAATATTATAAGAAAACTTCCTGACGGAGAAAAGGTATATGACGATGATACCATAACTGATGAAACAATGCGGGATATAGCATGTGAACTAATCAGAGAAAAAATTTTATTATATACTCATGATGAAGTTCCGCACAGCGTTGCGGTAACAATAGAAAGTTATGAGGAACTTGAAAATTTAGACAGAATTTGTGCAAAGATTATTGTTGAACATGAAACCCAAAAAGGCATATTGATAGGAAAAAACGGTCAAATGCTGAAAAAAATAGGCTCTGAAGCAAGAAAAGAGCTTGAACTTAATTCTGATAAAAAAGTTTATTTAAATCTGCAGGTAAAAGTAGTTAAGGATTGGCGCAAAAAATTAAAAAATATAAAAAAGATATAAGAGAAATACCCTTGAGGATAAAGAAAAACAATTGCAATTACAAAAAATACTGCGGACGGACGAAGTCCGGTAAGCGAAAGACGAAGTGAGGACAGCGGAACTTTTGCAGAGGCTGCAGGCGGGGTGGACGACACCCCGACGGAAAGCCGTTTAACGCAAAAGTTTCAAGACAGCCGGAGGCGGACGAACGACAGTCTTGAGCGCAAAGCAATTTCAATAGGCGGATTTTGCGCAGAGTGATGAGCCGCAGGCTCAAACTCGAAGTAACGCCGAAATAATGAGCGACAATTTTGCGTTAAGCAAAATAAAGCGAATGGCTTGAAGGCGTGAAGCAAAATCC
>CAZBFV010000066.1:0-6129 GCA_964491345.1 uncultured Muribaculaceae bacterium | reverse complement strand
CGTTTTCTTCTATATGGATGTTAGAGCCGTTTGTAAATTTAAGGCTTCCTCCGTCCTGCTGAAAACCTCCCGTATGCCCTTGAGTATTATCAACACCCGAAACCGTAAGCTCCCCGCCGTTATTTTTAACTAATCCGTTCCACTTATCGTTTGAATCAAGAGTAAATTTGCCTTTTTCTATATCGACCGTCGAACCATTTTGTATATCAACGGAAACATCCTGCTGAATATTACTTTCTTCAGTGCTGATTGTCAGCACTGACCCGTCAAGCAGGTTTAAATTCCCTTTTGAAGCTGTTAAAGTGCCATGCGCTGACTTCATTTTGTAGTCAAATATTCCGCCTTCAAGATTTACAGCGCCATTCCAAATATCCTTGCTTAAGTCATTATCATCATTAAGTTCAAGGTATCCGCCTTCTTTTATGCTTACCGTACTGCCATTTTCTATATTTGTTTTTACATTTTCAAAGATTCCGCTTATATATTCGTTTGAACTTTCTAATGTAACATTTGCATTGCCGGTAATATTTACATTTCCGCTAAATGCCTGCAATAAACCGTTTGATTTGGAACTATCGGAATTATATCCTTTGATATTTAATGTTGAATTTGTCCCTTCATCAATAACAACATTACCTGCCCAAGTATCCTGATTATCTAATGTAAATTGACCCTTACCGCTCAGAAATACTGATGTTCCTTCCTGTATATCTGTTTTTACTGCCTCATTTATATTGCTGTTTTCATTAACCGATAGCTGTGCATCATTCATAAGCGTTAAATTGCCTGATTCTGCATGAAGCCCGCCTGAATTACTCATACCGTCAAGTGTTAATGAAGCATTACCTTTCATTGACACTTCTCCAAGCCAGCTGGAATCTTTGCTTAATACGGCTGTAGAATTTCCTTCAAGCGCTAATCTGCCGTTTTTCCATATATTAGTTACAACATTGCCCGATATTGAACTGCCGTCTTTTAATGTTAAAACACCGGCTTTTTCTGCATTATCTCCGATATTCAGCAAAGTTTCGTTTTCCGGCGTACCGTCAACTTTTAGTACAGCACCGTCTTTTAAGCCTTGTGAAGTAAACCAATTCAGAACTCCGGATTCTATTGACGACTCGCCCCCGAAAAATCCGCCTTCTACCTGAGTTATTGCTTCATTTTCTCCGTTTTCAGCCTGCGTATATGCACCCGTATAGCCTGATGCATCGCCTTCCAGCAGTAATTCTCCGCTGTTTGTTATTTTTGCTTCTCCTGCACTCGTAACTTTTGCGTCATTTCCTATTTCCAAATATCCGTTGTTTATAACATCACCGTTGTTTACAAGACTTTTTTCTATAATCAGAATATTGTTGTTTATAATACCTGAGTTATCGTCCTGATTATTATTTGTTAAATATGAAACGGTATTGTTTCCGCTCATATCAACGATTCCGATATTGGTCAGCTCATCAATTTTATTTGCGCCGTAGAAATCCGCCGCAGCAGTAACACTGCTGTTCTCAAATCGGCTTATATAAGTACCTAAAGCGCCGTCATTATTATCGCTGTCAAATATAAACGTACCGTTATTTACAATTTTACTGTTAAATTCATTTGCATATTTACCTGCATTCTGCGATTTACCTTGAACTACCGCCAAGCCTCCGTTGAAAATGTCGTTCTCTGCACTACCGGTTGCTTTATCAAATATTACGTTTTCCAAATGCATATAACCGTTTGTATCATTATAAACAGCTCCGCCAAGCGCTTTATCACTGCCTGCTTTTGCACTGTTGCCCGTAAATCTTGAATTATGTATAAATAAACCGCTTATGGTTTCATTGCCTTTCCCGCCGTTATTGTAGATTGCTCCGCCTTTATCGGAATTAGACGAGTTATTTTGTATCAGGACATTATCTATAACCGCTTCGGAATCCGCACTTTGGTTTCTGAGTACAGAACCGCCTATATCGGCATCTGCTCTGTAAGCGTCTTGAACGGTTAAATTTTTAAGCGTAAAATTGACTTTATTACTGCTGCTTATGTCAAATAAACTTCCTTTTTGCGCATTTGTAGGATTTTCCGCATCCTTATTTGATGCAAGAACACCAGAGAGTATGCTCTCTTCCCTGTTTTGAGAGCTTCCCTGCACTACAAATTTTCCGCTGTGCATTGAAGTTAAGGAACTGCCGATATTATATTTTTCTTCTCCGGTATGAACGGAGAACTGGAAGAATCTTTCACTATCGGCTGAATTTTCTTTTTCTAAGGAGTTTTCATTAGCTTCCTCTGTCATTTTTAACAATAATGATTTTTGATTATCCGTTACATCCAACTCATATTCATATTTTGTTGTCGACCCTGATGCTACTTTATTGTCTCCGCTGATTCCGCTGAATGTAACATTCCCGCCTTGCAATATATCGCTTTTTGTTTTGTATTCCTGCTTATTGTTAATATTTTCTTCGCCTGATATAAATACATCATCAACCGTAAGAGAGCCTGTACTGTCTTCTCCAAACTTTAATACATCAGATGCTAAATAATAATCATTACCGCTGTTTGTATCACTTGTTACATGAATGTTTAAATCAAGACCGCTTTCTTCCTGCGCATCAAATTTTGAAAAATTATATTCTTTCAGGAACTGTTCTTTTGTGTCATCGCCGAATGCAATATTATCTTCATTAGTTTCCATTACATCAAGTATTGATTTTGACAGATTGAAATCTTTATATTCGTATGCTGTACCATCCAATGTCAGTTTGACATTATCAAATGATATGCTGTTATCTTTTATTCCCGTAATTTTATCGCTTAATGTAAAATTGGATTTTTCGGCATTCAGAGCTTTTATGCCGGCATTTGCACCCGTGCCTGCAAATTCCAATCTGCTGTTATCAATTGTTCCGCCGTCTACATCAACAACGGTATATTCAAACGTCGTATTTGAACCGAGCTTAACTTTCCCTTCATAGTCAAAAGCCTCATCCGTAACGGTTAATGACCCGCTTTTTATGTCTTTTAAACCGTTGAACAGCTTGCCGGATGTTTCTACCGTAGTAGAAGCATTTTCGCCGTCCTGCACATAAGCTCCCGTATATAATGAGCCGTCGCCTTTTAATGTAACTTGCCCGCCGTTATTTTCTATTTTTGCACTGCTTTTATCAGCACCTTCTATATCGCTTACGGAACCTTCTATTGTAACGTTTCCGCCGTTATTTGCAATGATGCCGGCATTTTCAACATCTTTTAATTTAGCGCCTTTAAATGATAATTCGGCTTCTTTTGTATTTGTAACTCTGCCTCCGGCGGTAAATAAGCCTTCAGTTGTTATATTTTTTTCATTTTTTACCGCACCCGATACTGTTATTGATTTTGCATTAATCGTACCGGAATTTTCTAACATATAACCGGGATTTTCAATCTCGCTTTCAGGAGCCGAAGTTTTTGTGCCTTTTATTTCCAAAGTATCGGAATCATGAACCGTTCCTTTGTTATTAAGCAGGCCAAAACTCATTTTTGCCCCTTCAATAAAGCCTTGAATTTCATTTAAAACATTATTTTTTACTTTAAAATTTCGTGAAATTTCTATTCTTCCGCTGTTTGTTAAGCTGTCAAGCGCAATCTGCGAATTTTCTCCATCACTTGTTATTGTACCCGCATTATTTAACGAACCGGCATTTATATAACCGCTGTTATCAATTACGCCGTTTGCTCCTATTTTGTTTTCTTTGCCTTTAAGGTATAAATTACCTTTATTTTGGATTTTTCCGTTATTGTTTAACCCGTTTTCCCCGACCGTAACAGTTTTGTTAATGCTGTTTGTAAACGAATATTCTCCGCCGCCTAAAACGCTGTCTTTTATTTCTATTCCGCTAATTGTTAAGCCGGCGGTATTTTTTACTTTTCCCGAGCCTGAAATTTCAAGCCTGCCGTTTATAGTATTACCGCTGTCCCCGCTCAGGTTAAGTTCTTTTATATCTGTTCCGTTAATAACCGCATTATCCCCAATAGTGCCTGAATAATTTTCAACATTTAATGTTAAACCGCTGTTAGATGCATTTTTGCCCGTAACAACCGCAAGGGTTTCAGTATCGTTTTTAAAATTTTTTATATTAACGGTCGAATTGTTTTGAGATTTAAACTTAAGAGTACCTGCAAGCCCTTTTTTTTCAGCATCGGAACTTCCCGTGCCGTCAAATGTCATTTTTGTATTATCGGCGGATAATGTACCGCTTCCTTTAATTTGTTTATCTAACTGTACATTTTCCTGTCCTTCCAGACCAAACACAGCCTTATCATTAATTGTTACATCAACGCTGCTTGCAATTTTTCCGTTGCTTTTCTTTAATGTCAATGCTGCTTCATCAGTGCCGTTTCCTACCTGCAATTTAGTTCCGCCTTTTAAATCGAGCTTGGTTTTTGAATCCGCTGCGAGGTCATTTTTTGTATTCCATATAAGTTCGCCCGATTCGAATACCGAATTTCCCGCAAAGAAATTAGCATCCTTTCCTACTTCAACCTTGCCTTTTTGATTATTAAACAAACCCGTATAAAAAGAAGTGCCGTTCAGAACCAAATTTCCTTCTCCGGTATGTTCTATTGTTCCATCGCCTGAAATACCCGTATTAAACGTAACAGAACCGGCATTACCGTCAATTACTGTTTTTCCGCCGGTCTGAAATATATCGGCGCCTATCCCTTCGACCCTGCCTCTTTTGTTGTTGGTGAACGTAACATCTTTTCCTTCTTCCGAGGTCAGAGTTAAAGTTCCGGCATTTGTAATACCGCCTCCGAAAGCCGAATTTTTATCCGAAACAAAATTCTGTACCGTAATATCTTTTAATGTTAAATTAGAGTTTTTACTCAATAAAAAGCCGAGTCCTGCTGATTTTTCACTTTCACCCTTGCCGTCAAAAATGCCTCCGTTGCCGTTAATTGTAAAATTGCTGTTTTCTTTAAGCGAAAGCATATTATCAAATTTAATATCGGCATTTTTGCTTAATGTAATGTCCGCAGGGTCTTGTCCTTCTACAGCATTTTTTAAACTTTCAAAATCGCTAATTTCCTGTGAATACGCACAAACAGTCGCTGCCATCATTGCACATAACAATGCTGCCGAATTTAACTTGATTTTATTATTCATTCTACCCCCCCCCCGCATGATTTTTCAAGCGGGAGTTTTAATTTTAAACTGCTTCTAAACTTATTTTTCAATATTAGCACAAACCGGCTTATATATCAACTTAGTTTTATAATCTTAATAATCTTTAAAAAAAACTTTTTAATTTGCTAAAAATATTAAAATCTGTTACAATTACAAAAAATTTATTTTAGTATATCGTATTAAGGAGAATGGCTATGAGAAGCATTACAACTTTTGACTTGCAGTATGCGCACAGATTTTACAAGTTTCAGGGTGAAGCTCAGTATTTGCATGGACATACGGGAGTTTTGACAATTGAAGTGGAAGATTCGATTGAACAGGGCGTTAATATGGTTTTTCCGTGTAATGAAATTCAGAAAATTGCATGGGATGTCCTTAAAAATTTCGACCACTCGTTAATTTTAAGGGAAGATGATCCGTTATTGCCTGCAATACTTAATGTGTATGAGGCTCAAGGTATTAAAAACGGTGCAAAAACTAATAAAATGAAAGGACCGGCTTTTAAAACAGACCTTGCAACGGCATATCCTGACTGCAGGCTTGTTGTTACAAAAGAAACAATGACTGTTGAAGGTATGATTAAAATTGTTTACGATTTACTCAAAGATAAACTTAATATCGCTAAAATTACCTTTACCAGCGGAGTAAATGCGGCATCGGAAGAATTCCATACAAAAAATGTAATTAACCGCTGTCCTCTCTGCGGAGTAGCTTTGGATGAAAACGGCGTATGCCCGAAATGCGGCTATAGAAAATCATAAATAAAATTATTTGTTAAAAAAGCTCTCATTTAAATCGAAACCCTAAAACCGGATAAAGTAAAATATGCCGTTTTAGGGTTTTTTAAGCAGAAAAAATGTTTCTGCCGATTATTAAATAGCAAAATTTCTTTTTTTATGCGTGCGGGAAGAGAAAGAGAAAAAAAGAAAAAATTAAAACTTTCTCTGGATTTTGCGCAGAGTGATAATACGCAG
>CAZBFV010000065.1:1706-6277 GCA_964491345.1 uncultured Muribaculaceae bacterium | reverse complement strand
TTGAACAAATTGTAACGATTAACAGAGGTAAAAGACTAACTAAAAAACAATTATCTGACGAAGGAGCATACGAAGTATATCATGGAAGCAAAGACACTATATTAGGTAAATACAACAAGTATAATGCCCCGAAAAATACAACTATTATTGTGAATACAGGAGGTATTGGCGGTGTTAAGTATTTAAGCAAACCCTTTTGGTGTTCGGATGGCAGTTTTTGGCTCGGACAATCAGAATGTATTAATAGTAAATATCTTTATTATTATTTGTCTGGCTATGAAAGTTATTTTTACTCGCAGAAAAGAGTTGGTGGTGTACCTACCATAGATAAAAGTGTTATTGAAAAATTTTCTATTCCCCTCCCGCCTTTGGAGGTGCAGGAGGAAATAGTAAGGATTTTGGACAATTTTACGGAGCTCACGGCAGAGCTTACGGCAGAGCTTACGGCAGAGCTTACGGCACGCAGAAAACAGTATGAGTATTACAGGGATGAATTGCTGGCTTTTGATAAAGACAGCCCCTGCACCAAAATTAAAAATCTTATTAACAGCCTCTGCCCCGCCGGCGTGGAGTATAAAGAGTTAAAAGAAGTTTTAGAATACGAACAACCTGCAAAATATATTGTTAGCAATACAAATTATGATGACAGTTTTAATATTCCAGTACTAACAGCTGGACAATCTTTCATATTAGGATATACAAATGATTCTTCGGGCATATACCAATCTACAAAAGAAAATCCGGTTATAATTTTTGATGATTTTACTACTTCTAATAAGTGGGTGGATTTTAATTTTAAAGTGAAGTCCTCGGCTATGAAGTTGCTTACTTCTATTGATAATAATTTATATAAAATAAGGTATTTATACTATGTGTTGCAAACTATAAATTATACTCCTGTTGACCATTCCCGTCAGTGGATAAGTACATATTCAAAATTTTCCATCCCCCTCCCGCCTGTTGAGGTGCAGGAGGAAATCGTTTCAATCTTAGACAGGTTTTACGCTTTATGTAATGACATTTCGGAGGGACTGCCCGCCGAGATTGAAGCAAGAAAAAAACAATACGAATATTACCGTGATAAACTCTTGACATTTAAGGAGAAAGCAGTATTATGAACAACAGCACCTATAATATCGTTGCATCGACAAGCCAAAGCACTGTTGTATCTAAATATATACCGGAAGGCAAAAGGTCAGACGGCTGTCAGTCCGAAGCCGAGCTTGAACGGGAATTTATTAAACAGCTTTCATCATTAGGGTATGAATATTTAACAATCCACGATGAAAGTTCGCTTATAACAAACCTGAGAAAACAGCTTGAAGCTCTTAATAATTACACTTTTTCGAATAACGAATGGAAAAGATTTTTTGAAACTTCTGTTTCAAATAAAAATGACTCATATATTGATAAAACAAAACGCATACAAGTTGATTATATCCAAAACCTTGCATTAGACAACGGATTAACGAAGAATATTAAACTTATAGATAAAGAAAATATACATAATAACAGACTTCAGGTAATAAATCAGTATGAAGAAAATCAGGGAAATCATAAAACAAGATACGATGCAACAATACTTGTAAACGGCCTTCCGCTGGTTCATATAGAGCTGAAACGCAGAGGAGTTCCTATCAGAGAAGCATTTAACCAGATAGAAAGATACAAAAGGGACAGTTTCTGGGCATCAAGCGGATTATATGAGTACATACAAATTTTTGTTATTTCAAACGGAACTAATACAAAATACTATTCAAACACAACAAGAGAAAGCCGTATAAGAGAAGCACACAGCAAAAAAGCAAAAAGCAAAAGAACAAGCAGCAGTTTTGAATTTACTTCGTTCTGGGCGGATGCGGACAATAAAATTATTCCCGATTTAATTGACTTTACAAAAACATTTTTTGCCAGACACTGCATATTAAATATTCTGGCAAAATACTGCGTATTTACGGCAGAAGATATACTGCTTGTTATGCGTCCGTATCAGATAGCAGCCTGCGAAAAAATATTAAACCGCATAGTAATTGCCAATAATTATAAATATTACGGACACAAAAAAGCAGGGGGCTATATATGGCATACAACGGGCTCGGGCAAAACTCTTACATCTTTTAAAACGGCACAGCTCGCTAAAAATCTGCCTTTTATCGACAAGGTTATTTTTGTTGTCGATAGAAAAGACTTAGACTATCAGACAATGAGAGAGTATGATAAATTCCAAAAAGGCTCGGTCGATTCAAATACATCGACAAAAATTCTTGAAAGACAGCTGAATCCGAAAAGCGATGCAAAAATAATAATCACCACCATACAGAAATTAAGCAGGTTCATTTCTAAATATAAAGAACACGAAATTTTTAAAAAACATGTGGTTATTGTATTTGACGAATGCCACAGATCGCAGTTCGGGGACATGCACAAAGCCGTTATAAAAGCGTTTAAAAATTATTATATCTTCGGGTTTACGGGTACTCCGATATTTCAGGTAAATTCAAACACATCAGGCAATATGAGGTTCAATACAACATCGGATATTTTCGGCGGGGAGCCGGATGAAAATGGAAAAGAAGTTCTGGCGCTTCATACCTATACAATAGTCGATGCAATTAATGATGAAAATGTCCTGCCCTTCAGAATTGATTATATCAATACGGTTAAAGAAAAAGAAGGAATTACAGATGCGCAGGTTAAAGCAATAGATATTGAAAAAGCAATGCTTTCGCCCGAAAGAATAAGCAGAATTACAAGCTATATTCTTGAGCATTTTAATCAAAAAACAAACAGAAATAACGGAGAATACTATGATTTTAATAAATTAACAAATATAAAAGATGTTGCAGCTTCTAAAAATAAAATTAAAGAACAGAGGGAAAAAATAAAAACACGGGGCTTTAACTCTATATTTGCGGTATCTTCAATAGAATCCGCAAAATTGTATTACAGCGAATTTAAAAAACAAATGAAAGCACGGCCGGAGCAGGCATTAAATGTCGGTTTAATATACAGTTTCGGCGTTAATGAAGATACTGATTATGATATATTGGAAGAAGAAAACCCCGAAGATACATCGGGATTAGACCAATCTTCAAGAGATTTTCTGGATTATGCAATAAAAGATTATAATAAAATGTTTGCATCCGACTATGATACATCGCCGGATAAGTTCCAAAATTACTATAAAGATGTATCGCAAAGAATGAAAAATAAAGAGCTGGATTTATTAATTGTCGTAAATATGTTTTTAACAGGATTTGATGCAACAACCTTAAATACTCTCTGGGTCGATAAAAATCTTAAATACCACGGGCTTATTCAGGCATTTTCAAGAACAAACAGAATTTTAAACTCGGTTAAAAAATTCGGCAATATAGTATGCTTCAGGGATTTGGAAGAAAATGTAAAACAAGCAGTCGCTCTGTTCGGCGATAGAGAAGCAAGCGGAATTGTTCTTCTGAAAAATTATAAAGACTATTACTGCGGATATACGGATGACAGCGGGAAACATAAAAAAGGCTATACGGAGCTTATTGAAAATCTTAAAGATGAATATCCCTTAGAAGCAGTTATCACGGGCGAAAAAAACAAGAAAAATTTTATAAAACTTTTCGGCTCAATACTTCGTATCAGAAATATTTTAAACGCTTTTGACGAATTTATCGGAGATAATACAATATCCGCCAGAGATTTGCAAAATTATCAAAGTATTTATCTTGACTTTTGCAATGAATCTAGAAATAAAAATAATGCAGAAAAAGAAAATATAAATGATGATATCGAGTTTGAAATCGAGCTTGTTAAACAGGTTGAAGTTAATATTGACTATATATTGATGCTGGTTGATAAATATCATAAAAATAACTGCACCGATAAAGAAATCCTTGCCGATATCGACAGAGCAGTTTCATCATCAACACAGCTCAGAAGCAAAAAAGAACTTATTAAAAATTTTATTGATTCAATAAATCCCCGTTCAGTCATAGAAAAAGACTGGAAAACCTTTGTTGAAAAACAAAAAGAAGCCGATTTATCCGCCATCATCAAAAAAGAAAATTTAAACCCCGAAGAAACCGGAAAATTTATTGAAAACTCTTTTAGAAACGGCGGGGTTAAAACTCTCGGCACTGATTTTGATAAACTGCTTCCGCCGATGGGATTTTTCGGCAGTGCGGGAAAAGAACGCAAAACAATAAAACAGAGGGTTACAGCTGAATTATCCGGATTCTTTGAAAAATATTTCGGTTTGTTTTAAATGCTTTAAAAGCAAAACGCAGGCACTGCCTGCAGATTTTATAAGCCGGGATAACTTTACGGCATTTCGGACGGAAAATTTTTACCAGTGCTTTGAAACAAGACGCCGGGATACATTCAAAAAGCACGGCAGACACTGCACCAGAGCATATATTTAATTTTTCAGAACACTGATTATTAAATACCGCAGGGCTTTAACCCGTCATGCAGAATTTTATATCAGACCGTCCTTAAAAAAAATTAGACTTAAAATTATTTTTATCAGTGCTTTGAAACAAGACGCCGGGATACATTCAAAAAGCACGGCAGACACTGCA
>CAZBFV010000065.1:0-1606 GCA_964491345.1 uncultured Muribaculaceae bacterium | reverse complement strand
GCAGAATTTTATATCAGACCGTCCTTAAAAAAAATTAGACTTAAAATTATTTTTAATATAAAATATTCGTATGAAAAAGATTTTAGCATTATTGTTATTGTTTTGTTTAACTTTACTGCCGGTTAAAGCAGAAGATTTTGATACTTCTATAGATGACAATATAAGAAAAGAATATGTCAATAATACGGATTTACCGCCTCTGCCCTCTGCCATGCCCGATTCTGTTACATCAGGCACTGCCAAGCCTGCGGGAAAAGCTCCGGCAGGCGCAGACATTCAAAGAGCCTCCGGCAGAACATATACCGTAAAACATGGTACAAAAGTCAATCTTGTATCAAAAACACAGCTGAACGACTGGATGCATAAAGGTCAGACTGTTTCTTTTTCGTCAATTGAGCCTGTTCATACAAAAGAAGGCATAACTATTCCTTCCGGAACAATATTTAAAGGACGAATTACGGATTCTCACAGACCGCAGATAACCTCTAACGGCGGATTAATTGAACTCTGCATTGATGAAGTCTATTTCAACGGAATAATGTCAAAAATAGATACAAAAGTCAGTCTTGTTAATTCAAAAAGAATATATAAAAATAACATAAAAGGCCCGCATACATATTGGCATAACTTTTATAAATATCTGGCGCCGGGGAGAAAAGTATATAAGGCGACATCAACTTGCGCCGGAGTTTTATGGCCTATACCTATAGTTAATATTTTATCTATTGTGCCTTGGTCGCTCGGAGCTGTTGTATATACCGTAAACTTTGCTGTAAGCCCTGTTATAGCAATATTTTCAAAGGGCGGTTCGGTATCTCTGCCCGCAGGGACATATTTTGAAGTAAAATTTAAAGATAATACCCGAATTGCAGGTTAATTCTCTTTACAATAAAATAAAAATAAGTATTATTATTAATTATGAAATATTATTTAAAATTATTGCCGGTTTTTATCTTATTTATGCTGTTTCAGTCTGTCGTTTCTGCCGATGATGACAAAAATAACATCTGGAATAACCAAAATACGGCTGTTTTTAACAAAGGATTTGAAAATCAGAAGGCTGTATCCGATAATAAACTTAAAAAAACCGTAGAACAAATAAAAGAACGTTCCCTGACTAAAAAACAAAAAAAATTTAAAGAACAGTTTAAACCGCTTTCACCAAACTATGACGAAGAACATTTTAAAAATTTTGTGCAGGAAAACTATCCGGACCCTAAATCTCAAAATTCACATACAATTATGATACCTCTGAATGTGTACAGCGAAACCGGAACAATGATTCCCGCAGGATACTATAAACTTTCCTGCAGAAAAGAAGCCGATAATAAATACAGCCTGGAACTCTCACAGGGAACAAAATTAATAATCTCAATTCCGGCTGTCCAAACTAAACAGGATTTAGAACAAAACTCCATAAATTTTTGCAATGCCGAAATTATAGAAAACAACAGATTAAGGCTAATGTACGGGAATATTGACCTAAATCTGGTTGCTTATTTGTATTTTGATTGATTTTTTCTGCCATGGCTCTGCTTCGTATGTAACTATGCCCTCTTGGAATTCTTTTCGCTCGAAATTGTCGCTCCTTCGATTTCATCTGTCG
>CAZBFV010000064.1:0-6574 GCA_964491345.1 uncultured Muribaculaceae bacterium | reverse complement strand
AGCAACGACAAAAACGAGCGCAAAGCAATTCCAAGAAGCGGAATTGCGGACGGACAAAATCTATAAAGCTGTTAAAAAGAATATAAACTCTGCAAGCAAAATTTCCGCAGAATGAAGCAGAAGCAGGCGCAAAGCAATCTCAAGAGCGTATTTTGGACAAGAATGAAGCAGAGCGGATTTCTGACATGCTTAAGCTCATATAAATTCCGCTGACAAAACAAGAAATTAGATTGAAAAACATTGAGAGAATAAGTAAGTTTTCTTTACTGAAACAACAACAAAGAGCAGCTGTTTTTCATTTGCAAGCCAGCTGTTTACCGGTTGAAGTTAAGGCGGAATTGCCGGCAGGTTTCTTTTGTCATTATATTCTGTTTTCTGTTACGGTATCAAAGAACATTAGTTCATTTGTATTTATATATAATGTTAAAGTTCCTTTTAAGCCGGTACCGGCAGGCAGTACCGCAGTGCAATCCGTATTATTTGCTTTAAAATATACTATTTGACTGCTTCCTAACATTTCCGAAATTTCTATATTCGTATTAAACGAAAAATTGCCGTTTGGAGCATTAAAATTTTCGGGGCGTATGCCTATCAGCACTTCTTTCTTTGAATCCAGCCTTGATTTTTGTTTTTCATTCAAACAAAAAAACGAATTATTTATTGAAATCATGCCGTTATTGATATCAGCTTTTATAAAATTCATTGAAGGCGAGCCTAAAAAACCGCCGACAAATTTATTTTTAGGATTATTATACACTTCAGCAGGCGAACCTGTCTGCTGAATAATACCGTTATCCATAACGGCAATTCTATCTCCCATTGTTAAGGCTTCCGTTTGGTCATGAGTAACATATATAAACGTTGTCTTTAATTTTTGATGTAATTTTTTTATTTCTGCTCTCATTTGGACCCGTAATTTCGCATCTAAATTTGATAAAGGCTCGTCCATTAAAAATACCTTGGGATTTCTGACAATAGCACGTCCTAAAGCCGTTCTCTGCCTCTGACCGCCCGATAACTGCTTTGGCTTTCTCTGTAACAGCTCGGTAAGATTTAATATTGAAGCGGTTTCTTTGACTTTTTTATCAATTTCTTTTTTATCGGTTTTTCTCATTCTCAGAGGGAACGCTATATTTTCGTATACGCTCATGTGGGGGTATAATGCGTAATTTTGAAAAACAAACGCAATATCACGTTCTTTAGGATGTATATTATTTATACATTTTCCGTCGATAAATATTTCACCTGACGTAATATCTTCCAGTCCTGCTATCATTCTTAAAAGAGTAGACTTCCCGCATCCTGACGAACCTACAAGCACTATAAATTCTTTATCTTCTACCGTTAAGTTAATATTATCAAGAATTTTTTTCTTATCATATACTTTTACGGCATTTCTTAATTCAACCTGAGCCATACTAACCGCCTATTTTATTTCCGCAATTGATTTTTCTGCAGGAACTATAAAACAAAATGAAGTTTGATTTTCATATCTGCTGTTAATCCAAATTTCTCCTTTTAGTTTGTTAAGATATCTTTTGGTGCTTCCCAGTAATAAACTTTGCAGTAAATATTTCTTTGAATTTTTATCTGCCTGCAGATAAGGATTAAAAACATCTTCTCCGTCATATTGAGAGGCATCAATGCCTTTGCAGTCCAGTTCAAGCATCAGGTATGATTTTTCATTAATATCATTGTTGACTTCAAATCCTTTTGTCAAAAGGTATTCCGGCAGAGGATTCGATATATTTATTGTTATTGAACCGGTTTCTATACAGTTGATTGCATTATCAATTAAATTTGATATAATGCCTTTTATAACATTCTTATCGGAATAACAGTTCTGTTTTACCAAATCTGAGGAAGCTACATTAAGTTTTATATCTTTATTTTGAAGTTTAACTTTAGATTCATTAACAATAACCGAAAGAAGCGCTGCGGCATCAAAATTGCCGAATTCAAATTTATACAAATCAGATTCAATCTGTGAAAGCTCAATAAGTTTATTTATTAATAATAATAATTCGGATGAATTGCTGTTTATTATATTGATATATTTTGCCTGTTTTTCGTTTAATTCCCCGCTTAAACCTTCCAGCATTGCCTGAGAGAATCCTACAATCGAATGCAGAGGCGAACGCAGATAATTTGCCATTTTTATTAACAGCACATTTTTTGTATGATTAAGAAATTTCTGCTCCTGTCTTTCTGCAATAAGCTGTTCAAGTAATGAATGGTCCTGGGTATTATCAATTATTGAAAGTATATATCTTTTATTTTTATCAGAAGATACATCAATAACTTTAACATCTGTTATTTTGGTATTTTGTTCTTCCGTAATAATTTTTAAAACCTGTTTCATATTATCTGTTCTGTTTAGCAGAAAGTTATCGGAGTGCAGTATAAAAAAGTCATTTAGATTTCTGCCTTTCAGCTTTTGGGTTTCAAACAGCCTAAACGCACTTTTATTTGCATAATATATTTTGCCTTTATCATCAGCTACAAGCACTGCATCGGGCAGATATGCAAGAACATTGTACTGTTTACCTAACAATAGACTAAATATATTCATAAAAAAATCCCTTATACAGATATTTTTGCTGACACTTCACGATTAGAATTATTTTATCACATTATAAGAAATTTTAACAGGAAATTAACTTAAATAATCTTTTAAAATGTTTATATCTTCTATATTTCTCAGCTTTTTTAAAGCGGTATTTTCTATCTGCCTTATACGCTCTTTGGAAAACCCCATAATTCTGCCTAATTCTTCAAGTGTTTTCGGCTTATTTCCATCTGTTCCGAAACGCCCTTGTATAATAAGCCGTTCTCTTTCTGTGAGTTTTGCCAAGAATTTTTTTATGTGTTTTTGTAAAAGTACATTATGAGTGCTATTTTCGGGTGAAGTGTAATTATCATCAGCAATATAATCTTCCAGCGACAGATTATCCGCAACGGGAGTATCTAAACTTACAGGCTCTAATTTTATGGTGCTGAGTGCCGCCAGAACTTGTTTTACAGGCAGTTTTGTATGCTTAGATATTTCTTCTTCCGTAGGTTCATGACCTAAATTATAATTCAGTTCAAAAACCGCTTTTTTAACCAGTCTGATTTTATCTGTCATGTGTACCGGTATGCGGATTACTTTTGAATTATTTGCAATAGCCCTGACTATAGTTTGTCTAATCCACCAGGTTGCATAAGTCGAAAACTTAAATCCTTTTGAATAATCAAACTTGTTTGCAGCCTTTATTAACCCTAAAGAGCCTTCCTGCACCAAATCCATAAATAATACGCCCTGCCCGGTATATTTTTTTGCTATGCTTACAACCAGCCTCAAATTTGATTGAATCAGTTTTTTCTTTGCCACAAGTGCTTGTGCTTTATCCCCTTTCTGTATAATTTTCCCCAATTCCTGTTCTTCCGTCCGCTTTAAAAGTTTTGTTCTGCCTATATCTTTTAAATACATCTGCAGAATATCATTTTTGAATACAACGTTGTTAAATGATGTTATTTCTTCACTATTTTCATCTTCGTTATCATCCTGTATCCGTAAATAATTATCCTCAAAGCAATAATCATCAATATATTGAATTGCCATTATAAATCCTCTTTTTTGTTAAAAATCCAAATTTCTGATTAAAGATTAATGACGTAAGTTTAAAAATTGTGTTCCTTCTTATTAAAAAAACGGATTTATTTTAACGGATTAATCGGATGCAAAAAACCGCCGTCAATTATTGACGGCGGTTTTTTGCATTACTTTTCGGCTCTTTATTATTTTACAATCAGTTTTTTTGTTTGCTCTTTCTCTTTACGCATTTTGGGAGCATTAATTTTTAATACCCCATGTTCCAGTTTAGCTTCCGTTTTCTCTGTATCAATTGCTTCAGGGAGCTGGATTGTTCTTGAAAATTCTCCGTAGCTGAACTCTGTATGTCTGTAGTCTTTTTCTTCTTCTTTTATTTCGTCAGTCTTTTTAGCCTTGATATTCAAATAATCTTCTTCAATATCAATGTCTAAGTCTTCTTTTTTAATGCCGGGGAGTTCTGCTTTAATTTCAAATTCGCTTCCTTTATCTGTAACCTCTATGGGCATCGAAAGTTTATCGCCGTCGTCCCAATACATATTCTGCGGGAAATAAGTGTCAAAATGTCTGTTCAATAAAGAGCTGATTTCGTCATTTACCGTTCTGATGAAACTGTCAGGTGCTTTTCTAACTAAGAATTTCATAATTTGCTCCTTTCAAATTTATTACTACTTTCAACACTTATGTTATAACTCGTTTTTCCGTAATTTTTACTTTTTTTAACAATTATTTAACAATTTAATTTGAAATCTCAGTCGAAAACTCCAAAATAAGATTATCAAAAAAATACGAAAACAGTTTGGCATTTTTCCTCCCCGCATCCTTTTTTTATTTGACTAACTGATATCTGTTAAGCTAACATGAATACAGATAAAGAGGATTTGAGTTCATGAAGAAAAACTTGTTTTATATACTAATAATATTCTTATTCGGTCATGAAGTATATGCAGGAGCAATTATAGAAAGACCAAGATACTCAAATAATTCTGCTGTTCAATCCTCGCGCATTTTATATTCAACTCAAAATATTGCTGAAGAAAATAATGATTTATATAAATCTGCATTAGATGAAATACAAAAAAAAATAAATGAAAATCCTGACAATTATTTGTTATACATACATTCAGCCGATTTATACATATCGCTGGGCGAGTATCAAAAAGCATGTGATGAACTTATTTATATAAATACACTTAAAAAACAGAATAAAATTGACGAATCTGTAAAACAAGAGGCTTCATTACTGCTTGAAAAACTGAGAAAAGCGCCAAAATACGATAAAATCAAATCTTATTATTATGCAAATATGGCTGTGCTTGCATTAATAATAAATGATACATCTAAAGCGCAGGATTATTTAACAGCAGGTTTAAACGGCAGTTATGACGATAATTTTATAAAAAACGCACTAGCAGTTGTAATGGATAATATAGAAGATATCAATGTATCCGTAATGATATGCGATAAGGTTTTGCAAACAAGAGCCGATAACATTCAAATAAGACGGTTAAAAGCAAAATATCTTATGCAGGCTGACAGCAGAAATGAAGCGCTTCAGGAATATATTAAAATATTAGATTTAGAACCGGATGATGAAGATGCAAAATATTCAATATATAAGTTATTGACTGCAAAAAATGCTTCGGAAAAAGAAATTTTAAAAACAATATATAAAACAGATAAACCTGATACCGAAAAAGCATATACAGAACTTTCTAATATATTATTGAAAAATAATGATATATCTGACGCTTTAAAGTATGCAAAACTTCTTGCTGATAAATATCCCGATAATGCCAACGGATATATAGTATTATCTGAAATATACCGGCGGGAAGGCAAGCTGAAAGAATCTTATGATGTATTAAAATCAGTTAAAGATAAGGCTGATACAAACGAAGAAATAAGCAGGTACAATGTATTGCTTGCTAAATTGTCCGATGCTCCGCTGGAAGAAGCGAATTCTTTAATGGCATCGGGTTTGTATGCGCAAGCCTTAGAAGTTTTGGAATCTGCAGGTCAGGAAAATTTATATATTATACTTGCAATGTCAAGAGCTAATTATTTTCTGAAAAATTCGCAAAAATCGCTTGATTTGTTAAATAAAGCAATGACGCTGTATCCCAATAATTCCGATGTCTATTGTGCATTTTCATACATTTATCTTCAGGAAAAAGACATAGAAAGTGCCAGAAAATATATTAATCAATCATTAAAAATTAATCCCCGGAACAGTACTGCCCTTACACTATCAGATTTAATCAATAATGCTGAAACAAACAGATATCACAATCAAATAGCGGATTGTATAGAATCTCAAAACTATACGGAGGCGGTAAGGCTGATTGATGAAGCATTAAAAATAAGCAAAAAAGATGCAATGCTGTATTATTACAAAGGATTAGCTTATATCTCGCAGAATAACTATGCTGCCTCTACCGCAGAATTGTATAAATGCCTGGAATTGGACAAAAATAACATTCTTGCTAATTTTTATTTAGGAATAGCATTTGATAATTTAGAAGAAAAAAGTAATGCCCTGTTATATTATCAAAAATTTATAAGTATGCTTCCAAATGACGATTTTGGCGAAAGCGAACGCAAAGAGTATGCTAAAGCAAGAATAGAAAAATTAAAAATATAATTCAGACAGCTGCAGCTGAAGTTCTCTTATGCAAGATGCTTTAATTTTGCTGTTTTGGATTTGTCAGGCTAAAATTTTGTGTATAATGTATCATAGTAATTGTATCTACATGTCATGGCAAAAAGTGTCCAGTTACATTCTGCGCAAATAGAGATAAAGAATCAATCAAATAAATACTATGAGCCTGAATTGTTAATTTAGGCGCAGAGTATCCGTTTGATGATTTTTATTTTTATTTTTTGTTCACATCCTTTTAATTGGTTTACAGATTTCACAAGTCCGCAATTCCGCTGACAACAGAAAAAATTAAATTTAAAAACATTGAGAGAATAAGTAAG
>CAZBFV010000063.1:0-6764 GCA_964491345.1 uncultured Muribaculaceae bacterium | reverse complement strand
GCGAATGGCTTGAAGGCGTGAAGCAAAATCCAAGAGGGCGGAATTGCGGACTTGTAAAATCTGTAAACCAATTAAAAGGATGTGAACAAAAAATAAAAATAAAAATCATCAAACGGATACTCTGCGCCTAAATTGTTAATTTCAACCAGAAGCGTGCTAAACGGCGCACGCTTTGTCATAGTTTCAATAAACAATTTTACGGCGCTTCGTATATGTTTTCTGATTTTTTATTTTTATCTGCACATAACCCCGATAGGCGGAATTGCGGACGGATGAAATCCGGTAAGCGAAAGACGAAGTGAGGACAGCCGGAGGCGAACGAACGACAGTCTTGAGCGAACAGCAATTTCAAGAAGCGGAATTGCGCAGAGTGGAGCCGAGCATGAATTATCACCTGTTAAGAAGAATGTTTTTGAAAGTTTTTATATAAAAAAGAATATGACGGCAAACAAAATGAATCTAAATTTATAGATTATATTGCTTCTGCAGTATATATTGGCGGAATAAGCAGGATAACAGCCGAAGAAGTGTTTTTGCCATAGAATATTATAATACACAGAATAAAAAACAAGCCTTATTCAATCCTGATTTTATAATAAAAAAAGGTGATTATATTTATATTTTAGATACAAAAGCGGGTTTTACGGCAAAAGAACAAGAAACAAAAGATAAAACAGAAGCACTGCAAAAATGGATAAAAGAGAATCAGGATAAATATGACTTCAATATAACCGGCGGAATTATAAAACCTGCTTACCTTCATGGAAAATAAATTCAAAAGACATTTATATTTATGAAAATGATGAAGATTGGGAAGATTTTAAATTCTAAAATTTCTTATATAACATTATATATACTGTTACCAAAATTTTTAACCGCATTATGTTTGCATTAGAAAAATCAGATTCAAATTTTATATTTGAATCTGATTTATCATATTTTTCATAATTCGGCTTATTTTATACTTTTAATATACAATTCTTCTATTAAAACAACCACGGTAGCTGCAATAGCGGGAGCAAAAACCACGCCTATAACCCCTAAATATTTTGCGGTGATTAATAAAAATAAGTATATAATCAGAGGATGAAGGTTTAACATCCTGCCGAAAATATAAGGTCTTACAAAATTATTTTCGGTTAATTGAGCTATAGCAAAGATAATGATAGTAAGAACTATAGCCGTAATGCCGGATTTATAAGCGGCAAGCAGGCATATAACAAGCGCAATCCCGGGACCTATAACCGGAACAATATCGCAAACTGCAGTAATAAAACCTAATAACACGGCATAATCAAGTTTTATTAACAGAAGTCCTATAATCATTATTATTCCGACGCTTGACATAGTAGCCGTTTGAGCAATTACATAACCGCCGATTTTCACCGATATGGCATCCATTATGGAATCCGCTTTTTTCTGCATATTAGACGGAAACAAACTTAAGCAGGTATTCCGCACCTGCTTTTTATCCGCCATAAAATAAAAAGTAATAATTAAAGATATAATCAGGTATATAAATGCAGAGCCTATGTTCTTTCCGATTAAAATAGAACTGCTTAAAAATCCGCCCGTAAATCCTGTTACGGAAGAAATTACGCCTCCGATATCAATATCGGATAAATTCAGATGTGATATATATCTGTTATTTTTAATGAAATCGGATATACTGTCCAGATATGAGGGAAAAACGGATGCAAATGACTTAATTTCGTTTGCAGACATATAAATAAGAGGAATGATAAAAGCACATAACAAAATTATAAACGAAAACAGAACAATAGATGCAGATGTCGAACGTTTGAATTTTTTTTCCAGCTTATCGACCATAGGATTAAACGAGCAGGCTATTACGTAAGATGCAAAAAACAGTATTGCTATATCCTGAATTTTACCTATAAAAATTATAAACAAAACCGCAATTACAAAAAATATAATGTTTTTAACAGCGGTATATTTCGGAAAAATATTGTTAAGCATTTAAGACTCCTCATTTCTTATCTGACAGTGCATTGAACTTTTCTAAAAGAACATTTATATCAGTATCTTTTGAAAATTCATTAACGTAAAGTGCATTATAGGATAAATCACTCGGCCCCCATTTTTTGTATAGATTTGAATAGAATATTGCTAATGTGGGAACTTTCCTTGCCAAAGCAAGATGCAGGCAGGAGGTATCTATACTTATAAATTTTGCACATTTATCAATTAAAGCGCAGGTTTGAGCAAATGAAGTCCTGCCCGCAAAATCATAAAAAACTGCCGACTTATCCTGTTTCAGCTTCTCGGTAAGATATACAATATCTTCTCCGCCTATTATAACAGCCTTATAATTCGTTTTTTGATTAAGATGCTTTATTAAGTTTAATATATCATCAAATTTCATCGATTTCCATTTTTTAAGACAGGCAGGACAAATACCTGCTAATTTTTCGCCATACAATCCTTCTTTTTTAAGCAAATTCGTAACAAAATTATCGTCTTCAGGCGGAAAATCAAAAAATGTACCGATATTTTCTTTATATAATTTTAAAGGAATTAAGCATCTTGCATAGTGTTCCCATACAGGCACTGCACAATCTCTTTCTTCTTTCGGGTATGGAATAACATCGGTTAAAAAAAGCTCCCTTAACTCCCGTCCTCTGCCTATTCTTCTTTTTGCACCGGTAAAAAAAGCCAGATAGGCAGTTCTTAAAGAGTTATCAAGCACAATAATCGTATCAAACTTATTACGAAGCGAAAAAGCAAACTTTATGGTATTTGCTACAGAATATCTTACCGATTCGTCTGCCGGATAAATATTATCTATTTCCTTTATGCCTTTTGCGGCGGGAATAGAGCTTTTTAAAGTTATAATAGATAAATTAACATCAGGTTTGACGCTTTTAATATGTCTAAAAATACCGGAGGTGTTTATTACGTCGCCTAAATAACCAAGAATAAGCACGCCTATTCTTTCATTATCTTTTATCATATTCATTTTTTTTCCCCCCCCCTCAGTATATTTTATATATTAATCAATAATAATATTCTGTTTTAAAAAAGCCTCGATAAATCCGTCAATACTGCCGTCCATTACAGCTTCGACATTTCCCGCCTCATAATTTGTCCTATGGTCTTTTACCATTTTATAAGGATGAAAAACATAAGAACGAATTTGTGAACCAAAATTTATATCAAAATTTTGACCTTTTAATTTTAAAAGTTTTGCTTCATGTTCTGCCTGTTTTATAGCAAGCAGTTTAGATGCAAGAATCTGCATTGCGGTTTCTTTGTTTTGAAGCTGTGAACGCTGCTGCTGGCATCTTACGACAATTCCTGTCGGTTTATGAAGTATCCTGACAGCCGTTTCAACCTTATTAACATTTTGACCGCCCGCACCTCCCGAACGCATTGTATCCACAGCAATATCCTCCTGAGGTATAACTATTTTTTTACTGAAATCTTCAATTACAGGGCTGACTTCAACGCTTGCAAAACTTGTCTGTCTTTTCCCGTTAGCATTAAAAGGCGATATACGAACGAGCCTGTGCACCCCTCTTTCTGCTTTAGCAAGCCCGAACGCATATTTACCCGATATTTTTATCGTAGCCGATTTTATTCCGGCTTCTTCGCCGGAAGAATGTTCTATTAACTCGATTTTCCAATGCTTAGACTCCGCCCACCTCATATACATTCTTAAAAGCATCTGCGCCCAATCCTGAGCATCCGTTCCGCCGGCGCCCGCATTAATCGTAATAACGGCATCCGATTTATCATACTCTCCGCTTAAGGTTGATTCTATTTCCCAGATTTCCAGCCCCGATTTTAAAGTCTTAATTCTGTTTTCAATCTCAACAAGCATTGATTCATCCTTAGTTTCGTCAAATAATTCAAATAAAGTTTCTATATCGCTGACTAAAAGCTCCCATTCTTTAATTTTATCTAAATTATCTTTATCTTCCTTTAATTCCTGCGAAATTTTTGATGACAACACGGGATTTGACCATACATCGCTTTGCTGCAATTTCAGTTCGTTATCTTTAATTGAAATAGCTAATGAGTCAGTATTAAATACCTTTAACGCTTTATCAAACATTAATTTGACATGATTATAAGATTGTTTGATTTCTTCGTACAACAAACTGCTAACCCTTTTTCTTTCCTGCTGCAAGTTCAGATTCCAATCTTACAAATACCGGCTTAATTTTTTCTTTATCTGCTATTCTATTGAAATTTCCTGCTCCCCATTTTAAAGAATCATATTTAAAATTGTGTTCCGTATTTAATTGAGATAATATATCAAAAGATATATTAGGACAGAACGGATATAACATAACCGCTATATAACGCATTGATTCAAGAACATTATATAAAACCTGCGCACATTCAATCATTTTATTTTCTTTAGCTAAAGTCCAAGGCGCACTATCTGAAACATATTTATTTACCGTATCCGCAAAACTTACAATCACATTAGAGGCTTCGGCAATCTGAAATTTATTAAAACAGTCAATTACTTGTTTTACGGCATTATCAGCCAATACCGCAATATTATTATTTGAATTTGTAATAAATTCAGGCTTAATTTCACCGTCAAAGTATTTAATCATCATATTTAAAGAGCGGTTTAGCAAATTACCTATATTATTTGCCAAATCAGCATTAACTTTTTCTTTAAAACTTTCATCGGAAAAGTTCCCGTCTTTGCCTGTCAAAGCCGCAGAAGCCATGTAATATCTGAAAGCATCAGGCTTTTCAAGATGATATTCGTTTAAAATATCCTTTGGAGCTATAACATTGCCTAACGATTTACTCATTTTGGATTGGTCTATAGTAATCCAGCCATGAGCAAATATTGATTTCGGCAAAGGCAGACCCAATGACATTAAAATAGCCGTCCAATAAATTGAATGGAATTTTATTATATCTTTCCCGATAACATGAACATCGCAGGGCCATAGAAGATTAAACTTTTCGGACGGCTTTTCCGTATCATAGCCGATAGCCGTAATATAATTAGACAGAGCATCTATCCATACGTATATCGTCTGGGTTAAATCATCAGGAACTTCTATTCCCCATTCAACCGCCTCCCTTGTTCTTGAAACCGAAATATCTTCAATATTTTCAAGCTGATTCAGAATTTCATTCACTCTTGAAGAAGGAATAATAAAATCAGGATGAGTTTTTATATATTGTGCAATTTTATCCTTATACTTTGTTAAACGGAAAAAATAGTTTTCTTCCTTAATTACATCGGGCTTTTTTTGATGGTTCGGACACAGCCCGTCCTCCGTCAAATCTTTAGGACTCAAAAATGATTCGCATCCGCTGCAGTATAAACCCGTATAGGTCTGTTTACTTATATCATCATTTTTTAAAAGTTTTTTAAAAATTTGTTTTACAACCTTCTTATGCTGTTCGTCCGTCGTTCTGATAATTTGGTCATAAGAAATTTCAAGCAGTTTCCAAGCCTTTTCAAATTCGGAAAAATTTTCATCACACAGCTGTTTAGGGGTCATTCCTTTCGAAACAGCCGTTTTTTGTATTTTTATACCATGCTCGTCCGTGCCTGTAAGCATATACGCATTATTTACCAGCTGTCTTTTGTGCCGGATAATAACATCAGCAAGAATTTTTTCATAAGCATGGCCAATATGCGGCGCACCGTTGACATAATCAATTGCTGTAGTTAAATAATACTTATCATGCATAATAACACCCTTGAATTTATAAAATGAATTTAAATTGAAACTATGATAAAATAAATTTATCACAAAGGTATTTTATATTAAAGGGCCGGCTATGACTGAACGATATAATAACAGAAAAAATGATGAATTAAGGGAAATAACCATAACCAAAAATTATACAAAACACGCATTAGGCTCTGTTCTCATTGAGTTTGGCGGAACAAAAGTTATTGCAGCGGCTTCGGTTGAAGAATGCCGGCCTAAATGGATGGATAAAACAGATGCAAGAGGCTGGATTACGGCAGAATATTCTCTGCTTCCGTCATCTACACATACAAGATGCCAGAGAGAAAGAACAAAAATTTCAGGCAGAACGCAGGAAATTCAAAGGCTAATAGGAAGAAGCCTTCGTGCCTGCGTGAATTTAGAAAAATTAGGCGAAAGAACAGTTACAATAGATGCCGATGTTATACAGGCAGACGGCGGAACAAGATGTGCTTCCGTCTGCGGAGGCTATATTGCAATGGATATTGCTTTTAAAAGGCTTATTGAACGGGGAGTAATTGCCGAAAATCCGATTATTGAACCTGTTGCAGCGGTTTCAGCAGGCATAATTGACGGCGAAATAAGGCTTGATTTAGATTACAGCGAGGATTCCCACGCACAGGCAGACTGTAATATTGTAATGACAAAATCATCAAAAATTATAGAATTTCAAACTACGGCAGAGGGCTGTCCGTTTGAAAAATCTCAGCTTGACAAAATATATAACCTTGCTAATGAAGCTATCCAAAAAATTATTTGCAAGTACTAAAAGATTTTAAATGTCAAAAATTATTATTTTTATGCGGATTTTAAGCTATAGTATTTGAAGCGGCAGGGATTAGAATTTGACTGCATTTACAGGTTTAAGTCTTTATTTTAAGCAGAACAGCCCCAGAATTATGCTTCCGGATTCATTTTTAAATATTATTTCGGCAGACAGGCTTCAAAAAGCGGAGTTCCATCAGGCGAGCGCAAAGCAATTCCAAGAAGCGGAATTGCGGACGGACGGAGTGAAACAAGTCCGGTAAGCGAGTTTTGAAGTTG
>CAZBFV010000062.1:0-7559 GCA_964491345.1 uncultured Muribaculaceae bacterium | reverse complement strand
TGAATACAAAAACTTTTTACTTGTTAGTTAATTGTCCACTTTTTCGGGTACAGTTCATTGAATAAAGAGGCAAATTAATTCAAACTGTTCAAATTACATGTTTGTGATAGTCTGAAAGAAAAAGGAGCGGAGTATGACAGTACCAAGTTATCAAGATTTTATGTTACCAACACTTAAACTTATAGCTGATAATTGTGAACACAAAAGCAGAGATATTGTTGAACAAGCAGCAGATATGCTTGGATTATCCGATGAAGATAAACAAGAAAAATTACCTAGCCAAACTCAGGCAAGATATTATAATCGTGCAATGTGGGCAAGAACATATCTTAAAAAAGCTTGTTTGCTTGATTATCCTGAAAGAGGTGTAATAAAAATTACTCAACGCGGTCTTGATTTACTAAAAACAACCCCTGAGAAAATAACAAAAAATTACTTATTACAATATGATGAATTTAGAGATTTTCAGAATACCGTAAATACTGAACAAAACGATACTAATGCTACTGAATCAGCAGAAGAGCAAAAAACACCTGATGAATTAATAGCAGAGGCCAGAACAATATTAGCTTCTCATTTAGAAGCAGATTTATTATCTAAAATTGCAGAAAATTCTCATATATTTTTTGAAGAACTGGTTGCAAAATTATTATTAGCAATGGGTTATGGCGGTTCCGAAAAAGACATTTTACAAAATCTTGGTAAATCCGGTGATGAAGGAATTGACGGCATTATCAAGCAGGATGTTTTAGGCTTGGACAAGATATACATTCAAGCAAAAAGATGGACCGGCAATGTTTCACGTCCGGAAGTTCAAAAATTTGTTGGTGCGGTTCATGGACAAAATGCAAATCGCGGAGTATTTATTACTACTTCATTATTTACAAATGAAGCAAGAAAATACGCAAATAATATAAATTCAAATATTATATTAGTTGATGGAAAACAACTTGCAAAACTTATGATTGAATATAATATCGGAGTTCAGGTTAAAGATACTATCCAAATAAAGAAAATTGATGAAGATTTCTTTATTGAAGGAGAATGATTCATTTTTCAAAATCATTTTCTATTCAATATTATGTTACGGCTAAACTTAAGTCTAAATTGTATTAATTAGACATAAAAATTTTAAAGATTACTTTCTTTTATTTTTTAGATATATTTAAAGACATGAGTAGTTTATCATCTGCAGATATATAATATTTAGATAATGCTTTAAGGTCGGAAACTGGATTTATTGTCAGATTCACAAAAGAATCCTTTGCTGAATTTTTTCAACATTTCAATATTAATATATATAATGAAAAATATTCTAGTTAATAGAACCTCAATGACAGATATTTTACATACTTTCTGGCGCATAGAAGATAATAAACTTGTTGCTATATCGTTATTAGAACCTGCATCATTAGCTATGCCAATGAATATAAATTTTTCTGTTGAAATTGAAAAAATTGCAAACAAGCTACTGCTATATCCTTTTCAAAAACAAGAGATTAATACAATTATGACAGATAAAACTTATTATGAAGAAATAAAAATTACTTTAAGACCGGAAATCTATGAACACATAAAAGAATTTTTAAATAACGACGATTATTATCACTCGTTCGAAGAGGCATACAAAATTGTCCGGCAAAAATTAAGAAATTTGACTGGGGAGGAAAAGGCAAATCAGGCATTTAGCGAAACAAATATTGAAAAAATATTTGGGCATAAAGCTAAAAACGATGCCGAAAAAGATTTTTTTGACGGGGTAAAATTTATAAATATGGCAATACAAATGTTTAGAAACGAAAAAGCACACACTCCAGCAAAACAATTAGATAGAAATTTAGCAATACATTATATTTCTTTGGCAAGTTTGGCTTATGAATTAATATCACGGAATTAGGTTTTGCAAATTCGCTACACAGTGCTTACTAAATTCATATGACCATATTTGGTATAGTTATTAATATAAACATAAAAGACATATTGCCATGTTCATGGTAATATTGGCATATGAATTTTATGTAGTTAAGGGTTTTGAATGGGCTATCAAAGTGAAGCAGAATTAGAAAATAAATTGATTGAAAAACTTAAAACACAAGGTTATGAAAGAGTTTTGATTAATGATTATGCTCAACTTGAAAATAATTTCAGAGAACAATTTAACAAATTCAATATAAAAGCTTTAGATAATAAACCATTAACGGATAAAGAGTTTGAGAGAGTATTAAATATTCTTAATGGCAAAAGTGTTCTGCAATCCGCAATAAAATTGAGAGAAAAAATAGATTTTGACAGAGAAGATGGAACAAAAATATACTTAAAATTACTATCAGAAAATGCTGAAGATAATATTTATCAAGTTTCAAACCAAATAACAGTTCAAGGTAAATATAAAAACAGGTACGATGTTACCATTTTAATTAATGGCTTACCTTTAGTTCAAATAGAATTAAAACGTAGTGGAATTGATATTAATGAAGCTATTAACCAAATTGACAGATACCGTATTCATTCATATCGTGGTTTATTCCGTTATATACAAATTTATGTTGTCTCAAATAGTGTAGAAACAAGATATTTTGCAAATACTGATGCTCAAAGATTATTAAAATCTCTAACATTTTATTGGACAACCGAAACAAACGAGAGAATAAATAAACTGGAAGATTTTTCATCTTCTTTCTTTAATAAAAATCGTTTATTAAAGAATATTACTCGTTATATGGTAATAAATGAAACTGATAAAAATCTTATTGTAATGCGCTCATATCAAATATATGCAACAGAAGCATTAATAAGACATGCTTTAGATACCGGTAAAAATGGATATATCTGGCATACTACCGGTTCCGGTAAAACATTAACAAGTTGGAAATGTGCGAATTTACTATCTAAAGAACAGAGTATCAAAAAGGTATTTTTCTTAATTGACAGGAAAGACCTTGATACACAGGCAAAAGAAGAATTTAATAAGTTTGAAAAAGATTGTGTAGATGAAACTGATAAAACAGAAACATTAGTAAAACAGATAAAAGATATTGATAGAAAATTAATAGTTACAACTATTCAAAAAATGGCAAATGCTATAAAAAATCCAAGATATTCCAAAATCTTAGATAATTATAAAAATGAAAAAGTTATATTTATCATTGATGAATGTCATAGATCACAATTCGGCGAAATGCATACAACTATAAAGCACCATTTTAAACATGCTCAATATTTTGGCTTTACAGGAACACCACGTTTTGATGAAAATAAATCACAAAATGGACTTAGAACATCTGATTTATTTGAAAAATGTTTACATACTTATTTAATTAAGAATGCGATATACGATCACAATGTTTTAGGATTTTCAATTGAATACATACAAACATTTAAAGGTCAATATGATGAAAACGATAAAACTATGGTTGAAGGTATTGATACAGATGAAGTTTATATGTCAGATGAAAGGATTGACTTAGTCGCAAATCATATAATAAATAACCATAAGTGCAAAACTGTCAATGGTAAGTATACCGCTATTTTTGCCACATCTTCAATACCTGCTCTTGCTAAATATTACGATAAAATCAAAAGTTTAAATTCTGATTTAAAAATTGCTGCAGTTTTTTCATACGGTGAAAATGAAGATTTAGAAAGTAAAAATGAGCATAGCAAAGATATTTTAACAAGAATGATTGATGATTATAATAAAGAGTTCGATACTAATTTTTCATTGGAAACTTTTGCAGCATATAACAAAGATATTGCTAACAGATTAAAAATTAAAAAATCGCCCAAAATTGATATTTTGCTTGTAGTAAATATGTACTTAACCGGTTTTGATTCCAGACCACTTAATACCTTGTATGTTGATAAAAATCTTGAATGGCATAATTTAGTACAAGCATTTTCAAGAACAAACAGGGTTGAAATGGCTTCAAAACCTTTTGGTAATATTATTTGTTACAGAAATCTTAAATCTAATACCGATAAAGCCTTAAGATTATTCAGTAATGAATTGGAAGCAGATACAGAAAACAATCCGCCAATATGGATAATTCCGGGTTATGGATATTTTAGAGACAAATTTAAGGAGTTGGCATTTAAGATGCTGTCTATTGCTCCAACAGTTCAAAGTGTTGATGATTTAATGAGCGAAGATGCACAAAGAAAATTTGTTATTGCGTTTAGAGAATTATCCAAAATAAAGTCAATTCTTACAACATTTTCAGAATTTTCATGGGCGGATGTTGAAGATGCTCTGACTTGTCAGGGATATGAAGATTACAAAAGCAGATATTTAACATTATACGATCTTGTTAAAAAAGAACGAAATGCCGAAAAAGTTTCTATTTTAGATGATATAGATTTCGCTATAGAGGTTATACAAACTGACAAAATAAATGTTACATATATTATGAATCTATTGAGAAATGTTGATACTGCAAATAAAAAGCAACAAGCAAAGGACTTGGAACACATAAAGCAAGAGTTAGACAGAACCGATAATCCTGAACTGAGAAGGAAAGTTGATTTAATAAAAGCATTCATAGATAGAGTTATACCGACAATAAAACAATCAGACTCTATTGATGAAGCCTATGCTGATTTTGAATCAGAACAACGGAATAAGGAAATTGAAGAATTTGCGAATAAACAAGAAATTAATGCAGAATTTTTAAAACAGACAATTTCAGATTATGAATTTTCAAATACAATAAATAAAAAAGATATAATAACAGGTATTGACAGACCTATAAAATTTAAAGAAAAACATGAGCTGGTAGCAAAAATAATTCAATTTATTAAAGAAAATGTATTTAAATATCAATAGGAGTAAAAAATGACAGATATTGCGGTACAAAAAGAACAAAAAGCGGAATTGCACAGTAAATTATGGGAAATGGCTAATAATCTGCGTGGTAATATGGAAGCCTATGAGTTTAAAAATTATATTTTAGGCTTAATATTTTATCGTTATTTATCTGAACGTACCGAAAATTATATGAAAGAACTCTTAAAAGATGATGGAATTTCTTATGCAGAAGCTTGGGAAGATGAAGAATATAGAGAAGGATTGAAAGAAGAATCTATCGATTATTTGGGGTATGTTATAGAACCAAAATATCTTTTTTCCCACGTTATAAAATTAATTGAAACAGGAGAATTTGATGTTGAGTATATGGAGAAAATTATAAACTCAATATCTGAAAGTACACAAGGACACGACTCCCAAGAAGATTTTGAAGGACTGTGGGAAGATATGGATTTAAGATCCTCAAAATTAGGTAAAGAAGTTTCGCACCGTTCAAAATTAATTGCAAAAATCCTAAATACAATTAACACAATAGATTTCCATTTGGAAAATATGGAACTTGATGTATTGGGTGATGCATATGAATATTTAATCGGTATGTTTGCACAAACTGCCGGGAAAAAAGGCGGTGAATTTTATACTCCTGTAAATATGTCAAAACTTGTTGCCAAACTTGCAACTGTTGGTTTAAGTGAAGCAAGAACCGTTTCAGACTGTGCTTGCGGCTCGGGTGGTTTATTACTTCAAGTAGGCAAGTATATAAAAGTCGGTCAATATTATGGACAGGAGTTAACGAGTACGACATATAACCTTGCAAGAATGAATATGCTACTTCACGGAATTCCATATAATAATTTTGAAATTACCAATTGCGACACTCTTGAAGATGAAAGATATGAAGATAGAAAATATACTGTACAAGTAGCAAATCCGCCATATTCTACCAATTGGAGTGCAAATTCAAAATTTTTAGATGATGAAAGATTTTCGGCTTATGGTAAACTAGCGCCAAAATCCACTGCAGATTTTGCTTTTGTTCAGCACATGATTTATCACATGGATTCAGATGGCAGGATTGCAGTTTTGCTGCCTCACGGAGTATTATTCAGAGGTAATGCTGAAGAAACTATAAGAAAATATATAGTTAAGGATTTAAACTATTTAGATGCTGTTATTGGCTTACCTGCAAATTGTTTTCAAGGAACGTCAATCCCTGTTTGTTGTTTAGTGCTAAAAAGAGAACGTAACGGAAACAGTAATAATATATGCTTTATTGATGCTTCGAAATATTATATTCAAGGCAAAGCTCAAAACTCTATATCTCAAGAAGACATTGATAGAATTGTTAGTGCATATACGGAAAGAAAAGATATTGATAAATTCTGTCATATTGCAACAATGGAAGAAATTGAAGAAAATGACTGCAATTTAAATATTCCAAGATATGTTGATACTTTTGAACCTGATCCGGAAGTTGATTTACAAGAAGTTGCAAATGATATACACAGAGTTCAGGCAGAAATAAAAGATATTGATAAGGAGTTGAAACCGTTTTTTGATGAACTGGGATTAGATTTCCCGTTTGGAGAAAATTAGAAAGGCGTAAATTTAAGATATTGCAAAATATGCAACAACTTAATACGATAGAATTGTGGATAATGACAAATCAAAAGGCGAAATAATAATATACACAAGTGATGACGGTAAAGTATCACTTGATACTAAACTTGAAAATAATACGATTTGGCTTACTCAAAAAGATATGGCTGAATTGTTTGGTGTAAAAACTCCTGCAATAAGTAAACATTTAAAAAATATTTTTAACGAAGGTGAATTAAAAGAAGAAGTGGTTATTTCCATTTTGGAAACAACCACAAAACACGGTGCTATAAAAGGGAAAACCCAGAAGTCCACAACACAATTTTATAACCTTGATGCAATAATTTCTGTGGGCTATAGAGTAAATTCTTCAAGAGCGACACAATTTCGTATTTGGGCGACTAATGTTTTGAAAGAATATCTTATAAAGGGGTATGCAATAAATGAAAAATTATTAAGTAACAAACAAGATAAAATACAAACCTTACAAACAACAGTAAGCTTATTGACAAGAAGTTTAACAAATCAAATAGAAACATTAAATGATGCACAACAAGTTGCAAAAATCTTGGATAATTTCTCAAAAGGACTTGATTTGCTTGACAATTTTGACCATAAAACATTAGATGTAAAAGGTTCTACACAAAAAGAAGCTGTTATAATTTCTGTCAAAGAATTTTTATCAGTAATAAACAAAATGAAATCAGAATTTGCATCTGATGTTTTTGCAAATCCCAAAGATAACAGTTTTGAAAGTTCCGTAAATCAAATTTATCAAACATTTGGAGGGAATGATTGTTATCCGACATTAGAAGAAAAAGCTGCAATGCTGCTATATTTGATAACTAAAAATCATTCCTTTTCTGACGGAAATAAACGTATTGCAGCAAGTTGTTTCTTATACTTTTTAGAAAAAAACGGTATTTTGTATAAAAATAATTTCCCTATTATAGATAATGGAACATTATTTGCATTAACCGTACTAATCGCCGAAAGTAATCCTAAAGAAATGGAAACAATGAAACAAATTGTTATAAGCGTTCTTAATCAAGGAGGAGTTTATGACTAATTCTGAAACAAAAAATTTTTCACAAAATGTATCCTCAAGTTATCATCTTGAAGACAGGGGTAAATGTGATAAAAATACATGCGCCAA
>CAZBFV010000061.1:0-8155 GCA_964491345.1 uncultured Muribaculaceae bacterium | reverse complement strand
CGGCTGTCCTCACTTCGTCTTTCGCTTACCGGACTTCGTCCGTCCGCAATTCCGCCTGCATTATTAATCTTTTCAATTGCATCTTTCGGATTTCTTAATCTGAATATTCTGTAAAAATTACATCTTTTACCGCTGTAATTTTTAGCGCATAAAGATTTTAAATCTTTATTATCAATATCTATTCCGTAACCTAATATATGGATTAAAGCGCCTCTGAAGAAGCAGTCAAACTCTACGGACGGAATAACCATCTGTTCATGCAGTATATTTGTTGATAAATAAGCAATATTTCTTTTTAAGTTCTTTTGCCTGCTCAATAATTTCATCGGGCGCCATTTCCCCGTCCGAATTACCAGAGCGGATATGTAAATCAACATTTATGCAGTAATCAGCCTGCCCGAATGAAAACAATAAATTTTTTAAATCTTCTTTATTCATAACAAAAATATCTTAATCTGCAATTATATGCTAATATAAAATATAAAAAAGGGGAAGTATGTCAAATAAAAAAAACAATAATTCTATAGGTGTAATCCGAATATTTTTTTCCGGTATAAAAACATATTTTTTATATCTGGATGATTGTGTAAGATATCTTACATTTCCGATTTTCGGGCAGATTTTATCATCAGCAGCGATTTTTGCCCTGTCTTATTATTTCTGCGTTAATGAATACAGTATAAGAAATCTTGCGCCGTTATTAAGTTCTGATAAAAATTATCTTACGGTTTTATTAATAGTTCTGTTTCCTTTCCTGATAGTTCTTACAAAGGCAGTATTTGATTATATTATTGTATTTTCAGCATTAAATATTTTCTTTTATACTGTTTCAAATAAAAAAAAGGTTAAAAATATTGATTTTAAATCAGCCAAAAATGTAATAAAAAGAAGATTGTTTAAATATATTGTTTTAATGTTTTTATTAACGTTAATTTTATGTATTCCTCCTTTAATTTTTGTATCGCCCGTTGCATGGATATTTTTATGCTTAACATTTCAGATATTTTCTTTTGAGTCTGATATATCTGCTTCAGAAGCTGTTTCAAGAAGTATTGTACTGGTAAAAAATAACTTTGTTCCGACAGTTATAATGTTAATTTTATGTATTTCAACAACATACATTTTTTTCCCTGCCGTCTTTGTCTGGTCAGCGGATAAAATATCACTTACATCTTTTATTGCCGGCGGTATTGAAAAATATATTAATTTAATTCCCGTACAGTATTTTAACGTTGTAAATGATTTTCTGTCGGGATTTTTTAATATATCCATAGACTCAATAATAATTTCAAAATATATTGCTCAAAGTGTTATATCCTTTGTTGTGATTGCATATACACTTCCGTTCAGGTGCTGCTGCTTTACCGGTATGTACAGGCTGTACGATAATAGCGCAATTAAAGAATATTCAAAAGAAACCGATGAAATAATTAAACGTTCCCGCAGAAAAAGCTAAGGATTATTATGTTTAAATGCAAGAAATGCAAATCTTCCGATAAATTTGAACTGATGTTTAATCCTGAATATAAAGGTCCCTGCATATTTGAATATCAATATACAATAAATAAAGATATAAAAATAACGGTTGACGGCTATACTTTTATACCTGATATAAGATTTATGAACAAACACGCAGTTTGTAAATATTGCGGAAGCATAAACTCGTGGGATTACGGATAATATATAAAGCATATTGGCAATTTTTATTTTTATATGCATTTATTTATATTGTAAGCGTAAAAGGAGCATAATTATGATTAATAATGTATCATTCGGAGCAAAATATAATACAAGGGAAGTTGCAATGGTTGCAGGAGGCGTTCCGGTCAGTACCGAAATGCTCTCTAAGGTAACGGGGAAATCCGAAGACAGTTTTTATAACTATAATACGGATATAATGAATGCGTGTTCAAGGTACGTTGCCGATGAATTTGTTGAACAGCATCCCGAATTATCGCCTATTCAAAAAGTTTCAGAAAAAATAAAATCTAAAATTTCTTTAATGCCCCAAAATCAGAAAGATTTTGATGAAATAAAAAGATTAATAAAGAAAAAAGAATTATTAGTTGATACATTTTGCGCCGGACAAAATGAAACTATTGAAATAAAAAAAATTAAAATTCCGTTTTTAGATTAGAGATTAAATGTGTTATAATTTTTTTTGGTATAATATAATAAGGTGTTCTTAATATATGAAAAAAATTTATCGTTCTATTATTTTTCAGATTGTATTTATTACGGCTTTTATTGCAATAATATTGGGATTATATATTATGGGCGGTAAAAAGAATGTATCTGAAATTGTAGAGAGTACGGAAAAAGTATATAAAGAAAAAATGGAAATGCCTCCTGCAATAACTTCTGCCGGCCGGATAGAAGATGAAGCTCCGCTGTTTGAAAATTATTCGTTTAGATACACATATACAATTAATGTATCAGGCAGAATAAAAAAAATAATTTTTAAACTCCCTGTTCCGTATAATGAAAATGAAAAACAGTATATAACAGAGAATACTTTTTCAGTCAAGCCTTCAAAAATGTATAATAAAGACTCTAATACAATAGCAGAATTTCAGCTTGATAACTTAAATAATGAAGCAGTTGATATTGAATTGGCAGGAATTGCAAAAATAAGGACCTATGACTATAAAACAGCCTCATTAATTAATAAAAAACCTGAAACAGAAAAGAATTTGGACAAATATTTAAAGCCTGAGCCGTTAATAGAATCTGATGCCGGAATAATAAAATCGGCCGCAAAGAAAATTAAAGGCAAAACTCAGGAAGAGGTTGTCAATAATATTTATGAATTTGTTGTAAAAAATATCAAATATTCATTAATCCCAGGAAATTTAGGTGCTAAAAAGGCGTTAGAGCTTAGAAAAGGCAAATGCAGTGAATATTCTGCATTAATGACCGCATTGTGCAGAGCAAAGAAAATCCCCGCCCGCATAATTGTAGGCCAGATAGCAAGAGATAAAGATACAAAGCATAATTGGGTTGAAGTGTACTATGATAAATACGGCTGGATAGCTTATGACCCTACTGAGCTTTCAACTGTTATTACCACATATAATCAAAACGGCGATATAATTAAGACGGAAAATAGAATTGATTCGCAAACGGTTCATTCAAAATTCATAGCTTCCGCAAAAAATCAGTTTACTCCCTGGGCTGTATCATACTCCGTAACCGAAGAATCAAACGGAACAGCCTCTGTTGATGAAAAGTTTGAAATAAATAAATTATAGCTATCTGTTGCTGTTTTCAATTTGTTTTGTAAAACAGTACTGGACAAGGTTAATTCTGTCATAATTGGTTAAATTTTTAAACCTGCCTGATGATATGAAGTAATCCTGCAATGCTTCTGTCCTTATCGGTTCAAAAATGGTTTTTATTAATTTATTATCTATATTAATATTAATGCTATATTCTTTTAAAAGTTCAAGCTGGCATTTTGTTTTTACTTTCAATCCGCCTGCGCTTATATCTGATATAACGGCATCTGTTTTATTGTTATTAAAATTAAGCTCTATATTTTGCTCGATTTTAACTCTTGAAAATTCCCGCCTCTGCAAATATTTATACAAAATAGGAAACCAAATTGTAAGAATATCGCCGTTGATTTCTTTTATTAGCGTTTCAAAATATAATTGGCCTTTATGTGTCATTGTAAATAATTCTACGGATTCTCCCGTTTCAAATTTTGAAGATTTCGGAACTTTAACGGCAAAAGAATCCTCAAATACATCTGTTACAATACATTTGGAAGCATTATCAATACTTCTTGAAATTATATTAAACTCTTTATTTTGTTCTATGGTATTCCGCATAATAATTTCCTGATATTTACATTATAAAAATTAAGTTACAATTTTTCAATAGATTGTTTAGAACCAAGCGCCGTAAATACATAAGGCCTGCTGAAATATTTATTTGCTGTTTTAATAACATCTTTTATTGTAACCTGATTAATTAACTGCGGATACTTTTCTAAAAATTCATAACTTCTTCCGCTTACTTCAAGCGAATTTAATATAGATGCCTTATCCATATTTGTTTCCATTGATAAAACAAAGTTGCCGAGCAGTTTATCCTTAGCCTCCAATAATTCTTTATCCGTAACAAATTCTTTTTTGAGTTTATCAATTTCATTAAACAAACCCTGTTTTGCATTAGATGCCGTTTCCGGATTTGTAGCTATATAAACCGCAAACACTCCCTGATTAACATTCGCCGAAAAACTTGAGCCGACCTGATATGCAAGTCCTTGTTCATCTCTTAAATCAGTAAATAATCTTGAACTCATGCCTGAGCCTAAAATCGCATCGATAACCTGCAAACTTGCCCAGTCTTTTTCATTGACCGAACCATCTGTTTTCCATCCGAGTATAAGCCAGTCCGCTTGGGATTCTTTGTCAATTTTTACCGTTTTATTTTGATTCAAAGGTTTGTATCTGCATTTAAAATCAGCTAAATTAACTCTTTCAGCCCCCGAATTTTTAAATAAACCCGAAAAATAATCTATATATTCCTGTTCGTTTACATTGCCGTTGACGGTTATAATTACATTTTCGGCATTAAACAGATTTTTATAAAAATCATCTATATCATTTTTTTGTATTTGAGGAATTGTTTTTTCAAGTACTTTTGCGGTATTTCCGTACGGAGTACCCTGCCAGAGCGCTGTTTTAAATTCGTCAAACGCCTGCGTATCAGGAGTATTTTTAGTATTCTTTATTGAATTCATCTTATCATTTTTAACACGTTCCGCTTCATAAGTATCTAAAGAAGCCGATTTTACAACTTCTTTTAATATATCCAAAGCTAAATCTTTTTCATTTTTTGTATATTTAAGTTCAATATTGAACGAATCGCCCTGTGCGTACGGAGTAAGAATTATTCCGTTTTCTTCAAGAATTTGAGATAATTCCTGATTTGTATATTTTCGAGTACCTTTTAGCATCGTCTGCGCCGTAACGGATGCAATGCCCGGAATTTTTTCCAGATTATTACCGCCTATAGATGCTATTTCCATTGCAGTAATATCGTTTGCGGTGTTTTGCGTTATAAGAAGCACAGCGCCGTTTTCCAGCTGATACTTAGTCGTTGAACCGCTTCGGCTTATAACTTTGGCTTGGTAATTATTTTGATGTTTATCTTCAGCAGGCTGATAAGATTTAGATTCTGGAACGATTATCGATGTAACGGAGGAATTCTTTGTTAAATAATTTTTGGCTGCTCTTTTGATATCTTCCGCCGTAACTTTATTTATGTTATCAAGATAGGTTTTATAATAATCAGGACCATTTGTAACAGTCATTGTATAGCCTATTTCTTCGGCTATATTTGAAACGGATTCTCTTGAATAGAATGTATCGCGTTCAATAATATTTTTTGCCTTTTGAATTTCATCTTCCGGAATATCGGTTTGATAAAGTTTTTCTATTTCGCCGAAAATAAGATTTTTTAACCGCTCTGCATCATTCGTAATGTAATTTGCGGATATATAAAAAATAGAATCATCTTTCATGGAAGAATTACTTGCTGAAATAGAGTGAACAAGCTGTTTTTGTTCTTTAAATTCCTTATACAGCCTTGAAGATTTCCCCTCCCCTAAAATTGTTGCAAGAACATCCAGTGCGTACGAATCTTTTGAATTTATAGGATGAGCGCCTTTGAAACCTATTAGCATATAACCTGTTTCCACTTTCAAAGATGTTTTATTTTCAACGGGTTCAGACGGCTTTTTATCCGGTTTATAATCATATTTAAGATTTTTGCTTCCCTCCTGCAAAGGTCTGTTAAATTTTGTTTTTACAAGATTTAATGCTTTCTGGGTGTCAACATCTCCGATTATAACCGTTGTCATGTTTTGAGGCGTGTACCATTTATTGTAAAAATCTAAAATTTGTTCTCTTGAAATGGTTTCTATAACCTCTTTAGTCCCTATAACATCTCTTTTATAAGGATGGGTCTTATAAAATCCTTTGATTAAATTTTTATATAATACGGTCGACGGTTTATCATTATCCTTTGCTATTTCTTCAATGACAACTTTACGCTCTTTTTCAAGCTCTTTGCGGGGTATCATCGGATTCATCAGCATGTCGGCATGAAGGTCGAGCGCTAAATCAAAATATTGCGAAGGTATTAATATGTAATAGTGGGTAAAATCTTTGCTTGTTGCAGCATTTGTAACAGCGCCTTTCGATTCTAATATTTGGTCAAACTCTTTTGCAGGGTGGGCAGGAGTGCCTTTAAAAAATAAATGCTCCAAAAAATGCGCTGCGCCGTTATTCTCATCCGTTTCGTTTATTGAGCCTGTCTTAATCCATGTATCAATAATTACTATAGGATTATCATGAACTTCCTGTATAACAACATTTTGACCGTTATCAAGCCTGAAACTTGAAAAATCAGCGGCGAAAGCGTTTAATCCGACGAATACAAATGTAATTGCAACAATTATTCTTTTCATTTCTGCCCCTTTTTTAATTATGTATAATCATTATATAACAAATTCAATAACTGATTATAGCCCGTTAAAAAAACAAAATGACTAATTAATTTAACTATATGCAGTATTACGGCAGATAAGGCTGAAATTTCGTATGTAATAAATTATATAAATAAAATTTTTGCTTGGTATTGTTCGGCGGGGAGTGGAAAAAAATATAATTTATTAAGTCTGTTAATACTTTATAAATTAATTTTATGAGAATTAGAAAGATTTTTTATATCGCATTTGTACTGTTTTTGTTTATTTTAGCATTGGTTTTATCATACTCTGCCGTATTTTATCTGCTGAAATATGATATTTTAACAAAACACGATTTGGTTTTTGCTTATGGACGAGAGTTTTTAAAACAGGAACACGGCAGATATTTTGCAAATTATTTTGTAAACTTGACTACAGCAGTTTCTGAATTAACCAACATTCACCCGAACGACTTGCAGCCTAATATAACGGCTCATATAAAAGGGACTTGTGTTATTCTGCAGTGCTTATTGATTACAAATATTGCATTTTTGTTCAAAAAAAGCAGATGTAAATTTTTAAGTTTTTCTTTTAATTTTTAACGGTGAACATTTCTTGGGATCTGGCTTCTTTCACATAGAAAAAAATATGGTATTTTTTGAATACAATATGAGCATATTCTTATTATGCAAACCAAATTTTTCCGGAAAAATGGAAATACATTTTATTATTATCCTTATTATTACGATAAGTATTCCTGTATTATTCATATCAGCTGGGCTTTTATCGATGTTAGCCGTGCAATATAAAATAATATAAATAAACTTTATTTTCTGAAAATTTTATGGGGGATTATTCTATTTAACCGGATTTTTAATCTATTTTACAAGACCTGTCCGCCACTTCCCCGATTATGGCGGTTTAAGTTTTACAGAATATGTTAAAGTATCTTTTATGCCATATTTAAAAATATTTTTAAACGAATTTATTTTTAAAGATTCATTAATTGTATTTCCAATATTAATTTTAGCACTGTTATTAATATTTTTGAAAAACGGATACGACCCTCAGGTAAAAAAAAGAGTGCTTGCATATTCTTTATTGAGCGCCGGTATTTTTATTTTATTTTTCTATATTTGTGCCTGGATATTTGATTCCGGATGACCATTCAAGTTTTTGGTTTATGCCGGATAAATGGAATATCAGCAAAGTCATAATGTTATTTAATCTGCTGTTTCTATCGGGATATTTAATTGATGGAAATAAATTTATATCCGAAAATAAATCCGATTTAATAAAGATTTTATTATGCCTAGACAGCGGAATTTCTTAACCGCTCGCAGGTTAGGACTTTGTTACAGAATTACTTTAACAAGTAATTCTTCCGCTCCGCCGCTGTTCGCCCTCTTGGAATTGCTTTTCGCTCGCAGGTTAGAACTTCACTTTTTGAAGCCTGTCGGATTCAAGCCGCTTCGCAGCTGCTCGCTGTCTTGGATTTTGCTTCACAAAAACAAGCCGCAAACTTCGCTTTCGCTCTCGTTTGCTTTTGTTTTTGCTACTTCGGGACTACGCTATGCTTCGCCCTGCGCAAAATCCGCTTACCGGACTTGTTTCACTTCATCCGTCCGCAATTCCGCTGACAACAGAAAAAATTAAATTTAAAAACATTGAGAG
>CAZBFV010000060.1:0-8357 GCA_964491345.1 uncultured Muribaculaceae bacterium | reverse complement strand
AATTGCTGTTCGCACAAGCCCTGCAACCTCACTTCAAAAACCTGTCGGTTTTTTGTGTTCGGTCGGCTTGTTGCTCCCTCGAGTCCGCTCGCTCCGCTCGGCTTCACTCTGCGCAATTCCGCTTCTTGGAATTGCTGTCCGCACAAGCCCTGCAACCTCACTTCAAAAACCTGTCGGTTTTTTGCACTCCGCCCTGTACTCAATATAAGCAGATAATAAAAAAAGCCGCAAAATGCGGCATATAATTCCCAAATATCCTCAATCATATTATCAAAACTATCTTTCAGTTAAGATTTATTTTTAAATTAAACCATTATTATTGTATATTGTACAGTTATTTTCCAGTTCTATTTTTATTTAAATTTTATAAATAGTCAACAATCAGTTATATTAATGTATTTGTTAATTAAAAACTTGTTAAAAATCTTAACAATATAAATTATCATTAAAAATTGTTGTATATTTGCCGTTAAAATGATATCATCAGGAAAGTCAGGAAATAAGTATGCATAAAGAATTATCAGTTGCTTTTATATGGCATTTTCATCAGCCTGATTATCAGGCGCAGAAAAACGGCATAAGATTAATGCCCTGGGCGAGGCTTCATGCAGTCAAAGATTACTTAGACATGCTTCTTTTCCTTGATAAATTCCCCAATCTAAAATTAAATTTCAGTATAGTTCCCGCATTAATAGATGCAATAGAAGATTATTCAAAAGATGCGCATGATATTCATTCAAAAATTACGATAACTCCCGTAGATGAACTGACTGATGATGATAAATTGTATATTTTGAATTATTTTTTTGATGCGAATTATGAAAATTTTATATCCAAAAACGAGTGCTATAACAGGCTTTACTTAAAAAGATACAGCAGAACGGATATCGGAATTAATGATTTTACGCCTCAAGAGTATTCTGATATTATGTTTTTATTTAATTTTGTCTGGTTTAATACGATATGGTTTGATGTATATCCCGAGCTAAAGGAGTATGCGGAAAAAAAATCCGGATATACATATCAGGACAGGCTGAATATTATCGAGATTGAAAGAAAGATAATACGGCAGATAATACCGGCGTTAAAAAAATATCAGGATGAAGGAAGAATAGAGATATTGACAAGCCCGTATCATCATCCCGTAATGCCTATATTGTTAAACCCTAATGATTTAAAAACGCCCTCTTTAAAATATCAGATGCCTGATTGCAAAATTGCGCTTGCTCCTGATGCCAGAGAACAGATAAAAATGGCGAAGCAGAAAATAAAAGATGTTTTTGGAAAGGACCCGCAGGGGATCTGGCCCAGCGAACACTGCATAAGCATGCGGACTCTTGAATTATTTTCCCAAATGGGTTTTGAATGGACTGTTACCGATGAGAGCGTTCTTTCCAATTCTATAAACAAAGAGTTTGTACGAGATTTCAGGGGTTGTTACGAAGATCCTTATGATGCGTGTTCGCTCTACCATTATACGACAAAAAAAGGCAGGGATATAAAAGTTATTTTCAGAGATTCTCTAATTCCGAATCTCATCGGATTTGAATATCCCCATCATGACAGCGTTGTCTGCGCAAATGATTTGTTTGACAGAATAAAAACAGTTTATGATAAACTAAAAAATTCGCCGGATGAAACGCATCTTTTTACAATAGCAATGGATGGAGAAAACAGCTGGGAAAGTTATCCTAAAGACGGCAGAATATTTCTTGAGAAGCTGTACTCGCTGATAAATGACGATGATGTTATAAAGACGGTTCTTGTAAGCGATTATTTGAATGCAAACAAAAAATCATCAAAACGGCTGAAACGTGTTACTGCAGGGTCATGGGGAAATCAGGAGTTCCAGCTGTGGATAGCCGAGCCTACAAAAAATCTTGCCTGGCAGTATCTTATTCAGGCAAGAGATATGATTAAAAAGACTGCGAAATCCGAATTTATTACAAAAGAGCAGGTAAATTCCGCTAAATCCGAAATATATATTGCAGAAGGCTCGGATTGGTTCTGGTGGTACGGAGAGCCTAATAATTCCGGACAGGATCATATCTTTGATTTTTTGTTCAGAGAACACTTAAAAAATGTGTATAAAATAATGAATAAGCCTGTTCCCGATTATCTTGAAATGCCTTTAATATCAATGATGGGGAAACCTTTAAAAGAACCCCGCCGTAATATTACGCCTAAAATTAACGGTATTGCAAAAGATAATGACGAATGGATTTATGCAGGCTGTATCGATATACCGGACGGTCCTGTCCTGCAGGAAAACAAATTGTATAACAGAATATATTTCGGCACGGATTATGATAATTTGTATTTAAGATTTGATATAAACAAATATATGATTGAAAGCAAAGAGTGTTTTAAAGAATATTTTTCAATATATATTTATGTAAAAACATACAGCGGGATGTTAAATTATGCATCTTCCGTAAGAACAACAAATAAGACGGATAATATACTGCCTGTGCTGTCGGATTGCTATACAAACGAAATAAAGGTAGCCGTAACGGGGATGAGAAAATATCCGCTTCAATTTTCAAAAGCTCTGAAAAACGGATTATGGGAGCTTCAATGGGGGCATCACGTAAAGTTTGCGCATAAAGAAATTTTAGAAATATCAATACCGTTTGATGATTTGAAAGTAAAATACGGCGAGAGTTTTGATTTCTTTATTTTAACAGGATGCAGCGGTGTAACGGAAAGCGTATATCCTAAAGATATTCCTTTGACTCTTACACGCCCGGAAAAAGAGTAAAAAAAACCCTTCTCATAAAAGAAGGGGATGAGCACTAAGAATAAGCAATCAGAAGAGTTGAGGATTTACCTTCTTATAATAAATTATTATGTATATTTCTTCATTGCACGTAATGACTATATTTTTAAGTTATACTTTTGTTTAAAAAGAATAATGCAGTATATTAATTAAAAGCAGATAAAAAGTGAGAAACTATGAAAGAAAAAGAACTTGAAATATTAAAAAAAGAATGCGCCGGATGTTATAAATGCGGTTTAGGCAAAACAAGAAAAAACACGGTATTTTCGGACGGGAGTGCAAATTCCCCGATATTATTAATAGGCGAAGCGCCAGGAGCAGATGAAGATAAGGCAGGGGTGCCTTTTGTTGGCAGGGCAGGCAGATTACTGACAAAATTAATAGAAGATGCCGGATTGTCAAGGCAGAAAGATTTTTATATCTGCAACACCGTAAAATGCAGACCGCCTGAAAACAGAGTTCCTGCCGATGAGGAAAAACAAATGTGCGAAAATTTTTTAATAGGGCAGATAAAAATAGTTAAACCCAAAGTAATTGTATTATGCGGGGCTACAAGCGCCAAATCGTTTCTGGGGGGAAAAATAAAGATTTCGGAAGCAAGGGGCAGATGGTATAAAGTTCTTGATAATATTGATGCGACTGTAATATTTCATCCGTCCTATTTATTAAGAAATCATTCGGAAGCTGAAGGGTCGCCAAGATGGCTGACGAAACAGGATTTAAATAAAATAAAAGAATTTATAGGGAAATAAACTTAAACATTTGTAATATTTTTTAATTTGAAATTTGAGTGATAGAGAGGATTTTAGCTTACGGGGCATAAAGTGTCAAAAAATAGACGGCAGTTTGTGCAGTAATGATATAATTTTGATACAATAAAATTATAATGCCGGAGAATTAGAGAGTATAAAATGTCAAACGATAATAATTATGATGAAATTTTTGAAGATGTTTATAATAATATTAAGAAGCCTGATAAAAATATAGCTGAAAATGAAAGCAAAAAAACAGCAAAGTATAAAGAAAAAAAGCCTGCAGGCATTAATGATTTAAAAAAATCGGTATTATCGATTGAAGCATTAATAAAAGAAACAAAGTCTTCATTAAATTTAGATGAGATAAAAGAGAAGCTTGAAAATATTTCGTTTCAGGTCGACAGCTGTAATAAGACGGTTTTAACGGATTTATACAGCGATATAAGCTCTTTAAAAGATTTAACCGATAAAGTCGGAAAAAATATAGAAAGCCTGCAGAATGCCCAGAATATTGCATTAACAAGCGCAGAGTTCGACGAGTACCAAAAACATCAGCTTGATTTGACATTAAAAACGAATGAAAATTTACAAAATGTACAGGATATACTTTTAAAAACAAACGATAATATATCTAAAGAAGTAGACAATTTAAGGGAAATATCTAAAAGCAACAGTCCTGCAAATATAGATAATTTAAGAAAGGAGCTTGAAAGTTTACATGCAAATCTTAAAAATTACATAGAGCAGATTGTTGTTAAAATAGAAGAAATCCCCCGCTTAGATGATATAAGTTCTGTTATTTCCGATTTAACAAGCGTATCGCAAAAAAGCATAAAACAGACAAATGATTTGATTAAAAATCTGCAATTTAGTTTTGAAAGATTTGAGAAAGATTTTGAAAATAAAGATTTTGAAAAGCAGATTACAAAAATCAGCGAAATATATGACAGTTTAAATATTATAAATGCGTGGATAGAAAAAGTAGGATATATAAATCAATCTATAGAGAATGTTTATTCAAGGCTCGGCGAAAACATTGATTTTGATGATTTGGCGGAAAAAGTTGATATAATATACGACAATATCTCCGAGTTGAATAACTGGACAATGAAGATTGATAATATTGACGGTTCAATGTCCGGAGTGCAGGCAAAATTATCATCTTTAAGCGTATGCATAGAAAACACGAGGAATATAGCAAATACGTTAAATACGGTAAAAGAGTTTATAGACAGCACATTTTCACCCGATATTGATTTGGAAGATATATCAAACAAAATAGATATTGTTTATGAAAATTTGTCATCGATAAATGAATGGGCGGGCAAAGCCGATATTATTTCGGAAGATATATCAAAACTGAATACATCTTTTGAAGAAGGCAAGATTGCAGGCGCAATACAAAATATATCCGAGAAAGTTTCTAATATAGATGAAGTTATTTCAAATGAAATGATAGCATCAAAAATAGACCTTATATATGAAAATATCGGTCTTTTAAATGAATGGGCGGGCAGAATAGACGGAATAGCACACAAGAGTGAAGAGCTTGATTTAAAATATATAGAAGCTAATGACGGTCTTAATATAAAAATTGATGAAATGGCAAAAATATTAGCGAATGCGGGCAGAATCATTCAGGATGTTCCTGATATAAAAGATAAACTTGAGGAATTATCAGGCGAATTATATGCGATTACCTGCACAACAACAAAAGATGATACAGAATCTTATATTTATACTTTACTGGATATAGAATCAGACTTTTTAAAACTGCATAAGGCGCTGGATGACTCTGCGAAAGTTACGGCAGATGATATAAATTCATTAAAAGAAGGTTTTTCGGAATTAGCCGATGACATTTCAAGCATAAGCGTAAGAACCAATAAATTAATATTATCGGCAGATGATGCAAATAAAGAATTTAGAGTATGTTTAGATGAGTTTAGAACTGTAATAGGACAGTTAGAAAAAAAACAAAAAGAATTTAATCCCGAGCATAAGCATATAATAATTGAAAGTAAAATCCATAACCTGATAATGCTGATGCAAAAGAGTATTATGGCAGGTAAAAACTTGAATTCGGCATTTGCATATTTAGCCGAATGGATAGATGCAACAGGCGCTGTAATTAATAATATACAAAGCGATATAGCCTATGTAAAGACAGAGCAGGCAAAAGAACTTAAAAATTCATGTACTGCATCCGATGATATAAAAATTTTAGCAGAAGGGCTTGACGCTATAAATAAAAATATTTCTGAGCTTCAAAACAGTTCAAATGTAATGCTGAAAAGCACGGACAGCCTGCCGGAGTTAAAAGATAACATTACAGGAATAGTTCCCTGTATAGAAGATATAGCATCAAATGTTCAGCAAACATTAAGTTTAGTACAAAAATCGGATGATATTGCAAACGTAATTCCGAATGCAGAGGAAATCAAAAAAAATTCAAAAGCCATTTTAAACATAGAGCAGAAAATAGATAATATAATAAGTGCGGTTTCAAGTGCAATAGAAAATGATGAAAATTCAAAATCTGCATCAAACATAGAACAAAAAATAGATAATATCGCCAATGTAATTTCCGGTGCAGACGGTGTAGAAAAGCAAGCAGAACAAGTTAAGGCAATAGCGGATAAAATTGATAATTTTAAAAATGTAATACCTTATTTGAAAAATATAGCAAAAAACGCTCATACAGCGGCAAGTGTGAAAACTGCCATAAACGGCTTATTCCAATATACAGCCGATATAAAAGAATTAAATCCCGTATTGGCGGAAATGGCAGCCGGCTTGAAAAGTAGCACACAGCAGACAGAAGAATTAAAAAAAGGCATTACAGGTTTATCCGATAAAATATCAAAACTTGAAGAAACTTATGAACAGTCCGGTAATAACTCTGAGTTAAAGAGTATGATAACAGGCGTAATGGTTCAGCTGAATACTGCATTGACGCCTGAAATAGATACATTGAATGAAAAGATTGACAAAATTACGGAGGAAAACGGTAATAAATTTACCGAACTTGAAACTTTAATGAAAGAAAAAATTGAGATTCAATCAAAACAAATAAATGCACTTGAAGAAAAGATAGAAAATTTAAACGGCAGATTTGATAAATTAACGGAAGTAATGAGTGAAACTGATACAAATTATGAAATAAAAGATGTGCTAAACTATATAGCCGCACAAATATCGTCTGCAAATGAAACAATAAAAAATCAATCCGCTAAACAAGAAATGATGCAAAAAGTCGCCGATAAACTTTCAAGTTTTGACAATAATATCAACAAAATTGTTTCATATATAGAAGAAGAATAAGTTTGAAGTAATAAGGAATATAAAATGACAGTACAAGAAGAAAAAACAGAAAAAATCGCAGATTCTGAAAAAACAGATAAGCCGAAGAATGAAAATAAAATATCGGAAGAAAGACAAAAAGCGTTAAAAACAGCTATAGATAAAATAGAAAAAGATTTTGGCAAAGGCTCAATAATGCGTTTGGGAGATAAACCGGCAGTAGATGTAGAAACAATATCCACAGGCGCAATATCATTAGATGTAGCATTAGGTATAGGCGGAGTGCCAAGGGGGAGAATAATAGAAATCTACGGACCGGAATCAAGCGGAAAGACTACATTAGCCCAGCATGTAGTGGCAGAGTGCCAAAAGAAAGGCGGAATAGCTGCATTTGTTGATGCAGAACATGCACTGGACCCTGAATATGCAAAAAATCTGGGTGTAAATGTGGATGAATTGTTAATTTCCCAGCCTGATACAGGAGAACAAGCGCTTGAAATAACGGAAGAGCTTGTACGTTCGGCAGCAGTAGATGTAGTAGTTGTAGATTCGGTTGCAGCATTAGTACCTAAAGATGAAATTGACGGTGCAATGGAAGATAAACAGATGGGTTTGCAGGCAAGACTGATGTCGAAAGCATTGCGTAAATTAACCGGTATTGTAAGCAAGACAAATACAACCGTTATTTTTATCAATCAATTAAGACAAAAAATCGGAGCGTATGGAAACCCTGAAACAACAACAGGAGGTAATGCGCTTAAATATTATGCAAGTATAAGGCTTGATATAAGAAAAATTGATATTTTAAAAAAAGATGATAAGGAAATAGGAAACAGAGTTAAAGTAAAAGTTGTAAAAAACAAGGTGGCACCGCCTTTCAGAATTGCCGAATTTGATATTATATACGGCAAAGGAATAAGTAAAGCAGGATGTATACTTGATATGGCGGTTGTTTTAGAAATAGTCAAAAAATCCGGCGCCTGGTTTAGTTATAATGATGAAAAATTAGGGCAGGGGCGGGATAGGGTAAAAGAACTGCTGGAACAAAATCCACAGCTTCAATCCGAAATAGAGTTAAAAGTTCGAGAAGCGCTTAAAGAAAAAGAATAGCGGAATTGCGGACGGATGAAATCCGGTAAGCGAACGGAATGAGCCGGCATGTGCGAAGCACAAAAGGCGAAACTCCGTGAGCGCAAAGCAATTTCAAGAAGCGGAATTCTGTACGGACGAAGTCCGGATAGCGAGAAATGAAGCGACGACAGATGAAATCGAAGGAGCGACAATTTCGAGCGAAAAGAATTCCAAGACAGCGGAATTTCTGACTTGTGAAACCTGTAAAGCGAGCAGTGGCGGAGTGGAAGAATTACTTGATAAAGTAATTCTGTAACAAAGTCCTAACCTGCGAGCGATTAAGAAATTCCAAGAGGGCGGAATTGCGCAGAGTGAAGCCGAGCGGAGCGAGCGGACTCGAGGGAGCAGCAAGCCGACCGAACGCAAAAAACCGACAGGTTTTTGAAGTG
>CAZBFV010000059.1:0-8719 GCA_964491345.1 uncultured Muribaculaceae bacterium | reverse complement strand
GGCTTTTGTAACGGAGATACTAGATTGAGCCGTAAGGAAATTCCAAGACAGCGGATTTTTGCGTTCAGCAAAATAAAGCGAATGGCTTGAAGGCGTTAAGCATAATCTAAGAAGTGAACTGGGCGGAGCAATCCGGAAGAAAAAAAAACGGATTGCTTCGCTTCGCCCGCAATGACAAAGGATAAATAAAATACAATAGACCAAAGGAGAATACCTGAGATGTTAAAAGTGAAATATCCATAATGATACTCTGTAACGGCGTTCTAACTGGCTAGCTGTTAAAAAATTTCGCTTCTTAAAATTCCTATCTCGCCTGCAAGTGCTTCATTCAGCTATTGTCTGCCCAATTTTTAAACTCGCTTCGTTCGACTCGGTTCTACGCAATTTTGCTTTAAAATTCTATAGAATTTAATTGGCAAAATGTTTTGAAATTATTACGTTCTTTAGCTGCTAATTCTATCATGTTAGGCAGTTCCATATCTTTTGCAATTGAAAGCGCTTTATTATACATTTCTGATGTTGTATCTACATTATCCTTTGAATATATACGTTTAAATCCCATAAGAGCTTCTATATATTTTCCGTATGAAATATACAGTTCTATAAGCTGATACCTTAAATTATACTGTTTTGCCAGTATTATAGATTGTTCAAGATACATTTTCACTGCTGATAAATCATTTTTTTTCATATATATTTCAGCTATGCATTTTTGGAAATATATTGTAAAAAAATAATTATTAATCTTTACACTTTTGGCAATATCAAGAGATTTCATTGCAGTATCAAGCGCTTTATCATAGTCCCCCATTTCCATGGTAATCTGAACTATAAGCAGCCAAGATAATAATGCGCCCGTTGCTACTTTTTCTTTTGCAAAATATGTAATTTCTTCATTAAAAATCTCAAGCGCTTTTGCCGTATTTCCCTCTTGCTTTATAACATAACCTAATATCAGTTTAATTATATGTTTTACAAAATGTTCGTTAATATTATTTGTAAATGCGGCAAGTTCAAATAAATCAGACTTTAAATCCTGATTTTGACCTAAAAATACTCTATTTACAATATTCACCAAATTCCACTCGGCAAGCAAATCAGTATTTAAATTTTTGTCTTTGTATTCTTTTGCGACTCTGTTTAAAATTTCATTAGATTTATTTATTTTACCCGTTACTGTAATTGCAAATGCTTCTGCTATATCTATTTGTGTGCCGTAATGCTCTGTATCGCAGTCATAAAGTTCTAAAAACTTCCTTAAATCCGCTATAACAGCTAATGCATCATCGCTGCCCTGCAGTGAGTACGCTTTAGAAAGCACTATCTTTGCAGTAAGCCAGCCGTCTATTATTAATGATTTATACCGGCTGTCAAATGACTTTACATTCATACACTCTTCAAATTGAGGAATAATTTCTTCATTTATTATATTTATAACCTGCGCACTATTTCCTATATTAAATAATGCTTTCAGTTTTCTTGTTTTTATTAATGATATATCCAATAATGATACATCTGCACCTGTTGTTTTAATCAGTTTTATTATTGCTTCTATAGCTTCATTTGCCCCGAAATAATTACCCGATAAATAACAGCTCTTTATAAAATAACCTGATAAGTCTATTACTTTATTTATTTTTCCATCCTTAATTCCGGCATCCAGCACATTTGCCATATATGTAACAGCTTCTGAAGGCGACTTTTCATACAAAAGTTTTCCTATTTCTTCATATATTTGAAATTTTATGCTGTCGGAGTTTTCAATATCCAGCTCGTCAAGCAATTTTAAGGATTGTTTTTGAGCTATTACGTATAAATTGGTATCGCCTAATTTTGCCGTTAGTTTTGCGGTATCCTGCCAAATATTATATGCTTCTTCTTTGCTTAAAGCTTCAGTACAGGATATCAGTTTCTGCAGGCTGCTCGATAATGTTAATGACTGCAATGTATTATATAAATTTTGGGCATTCTCTTTGTAGAGTAAATCAGACTTTGCTTCCTGATATATAAGTTTCCATACCTCAAGACTTTTAAACTCGCAGGTGTAATTATCAATCTGATTTATAAATAGCTCCTGTTTTAAATAATTTATTATTTCTTCCGCTTTTTCGATGCTCATCGCTACAGATACCGTTAATATGCCGGCTGCAAAACGGTAGCCCATTATAGCTGCCATAAAAAGTACATTCTTCACGCTCGGAGTTAAAGCATTTAATCTTAATTTTATAAGCTCCTCCATACTGTAAGACGAACTTTCCGGCTTTAATTCTTCATTTAAAATTATATTGTTATCTTTTACGCTTATATAACCTATATCAAACAATAATGCAATTTCCTGCTCCAGCTTTACCGCATTCCCTTCCGAAATATCAATTAATTCATCTAAATACTTCACCTGTAATACTTTTTCAATAGGAAATCCTAATGAACGATTAACTGCCTTTATAAGCGTACTTCTGTCAAAATCTTTTGTTTCTATTGTTTCAAAAATACTTTCGTCTGCTTCTTCAATATCAAAATAACTCTGTATTAATTTTTTTTCCTGATATGCAGCAATAAGTTTTAATCTGTTATTAAAATAACCCTTCTTTAACAGATAAATAATAAAATCATAAGAAGCCCCGTCTAACAGCTCAAAATTATCTATTGCTATAATTATATTGTTATCATGCAGAAATGATTTTATGACTTTTTCCAATATTCTAAAAATAGTTTTTTTATTTTCGAGTATATTTTTAAAATTATCCTTTTTAGCCGGATAAAAAATATTCAAAAACAAACTTAATTCTTTTTTTGATAAAAAACTAAACTCTTTTTCAAGATTACTATTTTTAAAATCGGACATAAATGCTTCTATGCTGTTTGCATAAGGAGGAAAACCAAATATTCTTAAAAAAGCATCTTGAAAAAATCCAAAACTTGTTATCTGCAACAGAGGCGAGCAGCTTCCATAAAATACTACATATTTATTCGAAATAAAATAATTTTTTACCTGCCTTAATACCGCTGACTTTCCGCTTCCGGCATTACCATTTACCGCTATTATATGCTTTGTTATAGATTGTTTTATAAGTTCAACCGCTTTTTTTACTGCTTCCTGCTGTATTTCTATACTGTCCAAATCAATGGGATTATTAACAGCTTCATTTATCTCGGTTTCTTGTTCAGCTTGATAATCCTGTTCTGTAGCATCAGGCTCCATGTCATCTTCAAGAACATTAACAGGAATATTATCATCTATAAGATTATCAATTTCTTGAACGGCAATATCATTTTCTGTTGTATTTTTTTCTGTAACAGACTGTTTAATATCAGGTTCAATCTTTTCTTCTTTATCAATAATTTCTTTGTTATTGGCTTTATCTGCATTAAAAATTTTTTGTTCTTCAATGTTATTTTTAGATGTATTTCCGCCTAATTCTTCTAATCCGTTTGATAAATCCTTTTTATCTGTTATTTTTGATAACGGGCTGTCTGCCTGAGTATATGAGCTTTGACTGCAGCTGAAAGGAAGTACAACTTCTAAATCAGAGCTAATCTGCTTTTGTTCTTTTTTATCAATGATTACCGACTGTTCTTTTTGTATATATACATCTTCAAAAACAGTATTTGCTTTTTCCTGAACTTTATCGTCAGACCGGATTACACTTTGAAAAACATTTTCATTAGCCTCTTTTTGTTCAATATTTTTTTGAACAGCATTTTCCTGTTCAGTCTTTTTTAAACCGGCATGGCACTTTCTGCACTCAACAGCGGAATATATATTAGAACTGCCGCATACACTGCATTTTTTTATTAATTTAAACCCGCAGTTCCGGCAGACATCAGCCCCAAACCTGTTTAGAGTCTTACACTCCGGACAGACCATGTTTACTTTTATACCGCATTTATTACATCTGATTGCATTATCCGGTAATTTAGCTCCGCATTTATGACAAATCATAACAAAACCTAACTATTACCGCCGTCCAAAAAACTGCTTATTAACTTTGAAAGCTGCATCAGCCTTTTGCTTACCTCCGGCTGTGATAAATTGGTTCTCTCTGCTATTTCAGACTGTTTGCAGCCTTTAATATATCTTAAATAAAATATATCTAAAAATTGCTTTGACGGTAGTTCTTTATGCACTATAAATACAGAATCTACAATTCTCTGCAGACAATCTTTAGTTATAAGGACTTCTTCCACGCTGTTTTTAGGATCGGGAAAATCAAAAACAAATTCAGGTCCTCTAATATCTTTTATCTCTGCTGCCGATTTCGCTACGGCTTCTTTTGCGATATCTGCAATTTTTACTTCTTTTGTAGGCACATATCCCTTGGCAGAGCGTCTTATTCTGCCTGAATTCTTAAGCACGCCCAGTATAGAGGTATGTACAACTTTTGAAACATAATTCTCTATCTTCTGTATATTTGCCGATGAATTAAACATCATATATGATTTTTGAAATGCTTCGCTGCAAAAATCCTCAAACAAATCTTCATTACCGAAGTAATTTTTGTTTGATTTTACTATTTTTTCTATTAAAGCTCTTTGTTCTTCTACTAAAAGCACGCTCTTATCTCTGATTATCAATTCCTACAGACATGATATCATAAATTATAATTTTATAACCACTTTTAAGTAATATCTGTCTTGTTTCAATGTGTTATTATCCAAAATCGGGCTTTTCTCGCCCATGAACATCTCATTAATACTTCGTAACACAACATCATCTACTTGAGCAGAACCGGATGATTCGGATATCATAGCTTTTTCTAAATTACCGTCATTATTTATTGATAATTTCACCGCTACATTTCTGTTTTGAGGAGTTTCCGTAATATTTAGTATGTTATTTTTTAAATTCTGCTTTAATAAATTGTCTAAATGCTGTAAATAATCTTTAAATGTTTTATCCGTAAATAATGCTGCCGTACAGTTCCAGCTTATTCCATTTATGCTTACCGGAGCTGAGCCTCCGTTTGAAAACGCATTTGTTATCGCTTTATTAGGGTCGGTTTCGGGCGGATTATTCTCGGCTATTATATCATTTTCCGTTAATTGCGGTATTTCTATTTCTTCCGCCTGCGTGCTGTTATCGGAATTTTCATTCTGGGCATCGGTATTCTGCGCATTTTCATTATTATCATTTTGGATATCATTATTCCGGGCGTCTTCATTATTATTTTGAATTTCAATCATATCATTATTTTGAGGCTGTTCCTGAGGAATTTCAAGATTTCCGCCCGTCATTTCCTGTGCGGTATCAGTGTTATTCTTCGAATTTGAACTTTTTATAAATAACATAATTCCGCTTCCGATAAGACCTATTAATACAAATATCGAACAAATCAATATAACAGCTTTTTTTGATATAAATCTGTTTCGTGTTCCTTCTTCATCGTCATCATCATATTCTTCAGCTTCTTCATATTCTTCACCGCCGTCTTCTTCATATTCTTCACCGCCGTCTTCTTCGTATTCTTCTCCGCCGTCTTCTTCGTATTCAGCTTCTTCATATTCTTCATCTCCGCTGTCTTCTTCTATTGTTTCTTCTTCTGTTTCATCGGTTTCAAACTTTTGATTATCTTCGTCCAAAGATGTTTCCGATTCATCAGCTTCATTATGAAGCGGACTATCATTCATTACGGCAGTTTGAGAAGAACTTTCATGCTCATTTTCCTGCTGATTTAAATTGTTTTCTTCTGCTGTTTTCCATTCTTCTGCTTTTGTTTGTTCTGCGGTTTCAGATGCTGTTTCTTCCGTATTTATCGAAATATCTTCTATAATATTATCAGCTATTTGATTTTTTTCCGTTTCCGCCGGAATATACGCCGTTTCATCAATACTGCCGTCTGATGGATTTTCTATAGGAGTTATATATGAATATACGGGTTCTCCCGCTTCATCATAATCTATGATTACCTTTTGGAGATTTTCATTCTCATTTGTTTTTTCTTGTTCATCAGTATCTTCTATATCTGTTATAATATCATCATCTTCAACGGGTTCAATATAAGAAACCCCGCTGTCGTCGCTAAATTCCATAAGCTCTTCATCTTCATTTATTTCAAGCGGATTATCATCTATATCTTCTGCATCCTTGCTGTCCATAATTGTTTCAAGCTCAGAATATCTTTCATCGCCGAATATATCAACAGGCTTATCCAGTATATCCAGATCATCCGATACACTATTTAATGACTGTAATCCGGATTCTTTAAGCTCCTTTTCCTCTGCTTCCTTATGAGCTAAATAATCTTCTTTTACATCAAACAGTTCGTCTAATATATCCGATACCGTTTCACCCTGAACTTCACTCCGGACTTCGCCCTCAATTTCACCTCGGGATGCGTCTATATTTTCCGTCTGCAATTCATATAAAGCACCGGATGGAGCATCTGATAATTCAGTTTCTTGAGTCTTTAATTCCTGCTTATATGTTTCATATTTTTGCACGCCGGTTTCATCTGATACAAATAAATCATTCGATGTTTCATCTGTTTTATCAGTATTTTTTTCTATAATTTCAGCCTCTTCGTCCTTTCCTATATAGACAGTTTCTTCTTTGCCTCTGTACTTTTCATCATCCGTTTTTTGCGCACCGACTATATTAAGTGTTTCATCATTCATTAATTCGGGGTATTTGCCTGTATTTGAACTTACCATCTCAAATCCTGTAAAACAGCAAAACTCCTTTCGGCATTCACTGCACTCAAATACGTGCTTCAGTATTCTGTTTATTGTATCTCTGCCGGCTGTACCATCTGTAATGCTCAAATAAAACCTCTTAAAAAACTCGTGGTCATCTTTTGTAAATTCGACCTTTTTTTCTCTTTGAACTTTTAACAGAAAATCATCATAAGAAATTAAATTTGAAAATGATACCGTATTGTAATGATAGTCAAACGCTTCCGTTTTCATTGAAGCAGTATCCGCAATTCCTACTAATTCGGCATTCTCAAGAGTTTTATCAACTTTCACCACAACATAATAATCAGGCATTAAATTATTATCAATATGAATTTTCGGCACTAAAAAAGCATTCCCGCTTACTACTATTCTGACATCCAAATGCCAGTTATTAACATATATATCAGATAATTCATATTTTTCATTTAATATGGGATTTCTAAATAATGTCATTGATTTTTGTACATCAAAAGGAGTTCTTTCAATTAAATCTAAAAATGCATACAATGCAACTAAAGAAGCATAAGTCCTTTTTCTTTGAAACTCATCTTTTATTAATGAGGCATATATTTTTGCATATCCGTATGATTTTTTATTTAAATCTAATTTAATAGTACTCAATGACTTCATGACTTATCTCCCGAATTACCTTCCATTTATATAGATGACAGTTTCAATTTTTTTATTCCGATTTTTATAAAATTTTTTTCCAAAACAGTTAATAATTTTATATCTACCATATAATTTTCTAAATTCAATCGTGCAGGCGGTATATTTTTATTCATTCCATGATAATCGCTTACCCCTGATATTAATATATTATTTTTTTTTGCAAAAGTTATCAAAAAATCCGTTTCTTTTTTTTATACCTCTGATAATACCGTTTAATTTTAATATATTATATCTGTTTTTGTAATTTCTTAACCGCCTGCAGTTTTGGACTCCGCTACAGAATATCATTAAGGATGCTTCATTTTTATCATCGCAGGTATTCTCCTTTGGGCATTGCATTTTATTGTTTTTCGGGGGCTGAACTTTCTTCAGATTTTTTTCTGTTAAGTAATATTTAATTTGAAAAAACCGTTCCGGAAGCGGAGAGGATGTAAGTTTTTTGCTTCTGCTTGCGGGCATGCTTAATTTTACGGCAGGATTTCGGATAACCGCCGGTTTTATATAATGAATTATTTATAAAAAATATTAATTATATATCATCAGCCTTAACTTCTTCCAAATTAGAATTTAATAAACTAACAAGCCCTGTTTTGTGTGATAAATGGCATTTAGCAATGTACAATTTATTTTCATCAACAGCCTTTTTAATTATTTCAGAATGACTTAAAAGAAATTCCTCCACCCAGCGGGTATGCTGTTTTGCAAGTTTATCTTCAAATTTAAGCGAAGTTTTATCTTTGTCAATGGCGGGATATACGCACTTTAAGATTGATTGAAAATTCTCTTTTATGTCCGGATATGATGCTTGAGCATATTCCATGACACCGCAGTTATCGTGTCCTAAAAGAATCAGAAGAGGAACATTAAGTTTTTTAACGGCATATTCAATGCTTTCAATGACATTAGGACCGGCAGTTATGCCGGCAACCCTTACTATAAAAAGTTCTCCGATTCCTGCTTCAAAAATGAGTTCCGGAACGACTCTTGAATCAGAGCAGCTTAAAACGCAGGCATGCGGATTTTGTCGCTGAGCAAGCTGTTTTAATGTTTCGATGGTTGTATTTTTTGCCTCGTATTTTCCGTTTACGAACTGTTCGTTGCCTTTTAAAAGCCTTATAAGAACTTCTTTCGCCGTATTAGAAATATTCATGATTTAACTCCTTAATATAGTGCCAGTTTTTATTAAGGTTATTATATTGTAAAAACATAAATATTACATAGAGGTAAAATGTAAAGGCATATTTACATGTACACAGCAAATACTCTGCCGAGCGGAATTGCGGACGGACGAAGTCCGGTAAGCGAGTTTTGAAGCTGCGGCTGCGATAGCGGATTTTGCGCAGAGTAATGAGCCGCAGGCTCAAACTCGAAG
>CAZBFV010000058.1:0-9339 GCA_964491345.1 uncultured Muribaculaceae bacterium | reverse complement strand
GTTGAGGTTAAGAAAACAATTATTCTCGAACAGTTTTGAAAGTTAATTTTTTTGCGGCACTTATTGTTTCACCTGTCCGCAATTCCGCCTCTTGGAATTTCCTTACGCTCGCTTGTTAGGACTACGCTTTTTGAAGCCTGTCGGCTTCAAGCCGCTCCGCCGATGCTCGCTTACCGGACTCGTTTTACTTCGTCCGTCCGCAATTCCGCCGGCAATATAAAAAATTAAATTGAAAAACATTGAAATGGAATATTCATTTAATATTTTGTACAATTTTTGGCTCATATCCGCCCATTTATGCCCATTGGAGCATCAGATTCATATTCATCTGCAATATCAGATTATAATGTCCTTTTTATATATTCCGGTAATTTTTTCCTCTTGAATTTTAATAATCATATTTAATATCCTAATTCATTTTCAAATTCTGATTTAAACATCTGTTGTTATTGAATTTTCCTCTCTTAATCTTTCCGGAGGTTTACGCAAAATTATTTACGGTTTTAATTGTAAAGAAAATGTTGTAAAAATGTTTCGGATACTTCACGAACAACAAAACGAATTGAACGGTTTAAAATCCTGCATGGCAAAATTATTCCTGATTAAAGAGATACGAGAGAGAAAAAAAAGGAAAAATACTTAAATAATTTTGTTTTAAAAAATTCATCCGCTGTTAAGCAACTTTTGCTTAACGGCAGTCTGCCTAATTTTAAATATAAAAGTGTTGTAAAAGACACAATTTAAAAAATATTTCCGGCACTCATGCCCGCAAAAAAATTGTTTCTGCAATGGAAAATTGAAATAATTTTCTCTCTTTTTTTTTTCCCCCCCCCCGCCAAGCAAAAAAACTATAAAATACAATATGATACAAATTTTAAATTATACGCAAAATTTCATGCGACATTGCAAATTCAAAATCAGCAAAGCCAAAACACATTATATAAAAGAATTTCAGCATTATTGCCGTAATATTTATATAGCTGCAATTAAATCCAGTTGCATATTTCATCCCTGCATAAGACATTTTCAAGCTCAGGCATGACTTTTTCAAGCGTCATTTCAAAAGTAATCGGGGTTACCGATACTTTATTCCACCTCAGGGCATTAATATCGGAGTCATCATTTTCGCACTGACGGATTAATTCACCCGCCATCCAATAATATACTTTGCCTCTCGGGTCTATCCGTTTATCGTATTCATCGGTAAACATTTTTCCGCCCAGCTTTGTAATTGCGATTCCTGATAAATCTTCAGGCATTAGCCCCGGTACATTAACGTTTAATATTGTTTTTTTAGGGAAATTATATTCTTTAATTTTATGTACAAATTTTACCATAAAACGGGCAACATTTTTGAATAATTCCGCTTCCGACGACATACTTGCAAGTGAAACCGCAATGCTCGGATACCCCATCATAGCGCCTTCCATAGCGCAGCTTACGGTTCCGGAGTATAAAATATCGGAACCTAAGTTAGGACCATGGTTTATTCCTGAAATAATTAAATCAGGTTTTTCATCATAATTTAGTATGGCATTAATGCCGATTTTAACGCAATCGCCGGGAGTACCGCTTGTAACCCAAATTTTTTCGGCACCGAATTTTGATTCTAATTCTTCAACCCTTATCGGCGTATGTAAAGTCAAAGAATGCCCTGCGGCGCTCCGCTCCCTGTCGGGGGCTATTATATATATTCTGTGTTCTTTGCTTAATTCTTCAGCAAGCGCTTTAATGCCTTCCGCCATTATTCCGTCATCATTAGAAAGCAAAATTTTCATAAAAAACTCCTTTTGTTATCCGATTTATATTATTTAAATTCCACGCAGAATAAGATTTTTATCACAATTTGCATAAATTTCCGCTTCTTTTTTATTTTTCGGCATAATGAAAACTATATTTTTGTCTTTTACTTTTTTATCGGATTTCATAGCTTCATAAAACTCTTTTCTATCAGGCTTAAAATCCAGCTTTGTTATAAGTTCATAATCATTTAAAAGTTTTATTGCTTCATTATGGTATTCACCTGTTATTTTATTAAGATTAAGAGCAAGGTCAAAAATTAATTTAAGCCCTATTGAAACGGCTTCTCCATGCGTATATTTCTCATAATGAGTTATTTTTTCAATAGCATGCGCATAAGTATGCCCAAGATTAAGAATTGCCCTGTATCCTTTTTCGGTTTCATCCCTGCTTACGATGCTGCTTTTTAATTCGCAGCAGATTGTAATTAATTCGGACAGGGTTTTGTGATTTTTATTAAATATTTTACTGCGATTGTTTTGTAAAAATTCTAAAAACGAATAATTTTTATTTGAAGTGCAGTTTTTTTCGATAAACGCATATTTTATTACTTCGCTTAAACCGGTCTTAAACTGTCTTGTATCAAGAGTATCAAGGGTATTTGTATCAGCCAGTACGAGTTTTGGCTGATAAAATGCTCCCAGCATGTTTTTGCCCAATGCATGATTAACCCCGACTTTACCGCCCACCGATGAATCTACCTGCGCTAAAAGAGTTGTCGGAATTTGAATAAAATCAACTCCTCTCAGGTACATTGAAGCGGCAAAACCTGCCATATCTCCTATTACTCCGCCTCCAAGAGCGATAATTGCATCTTTTCTTTCAAGTTTTATCTGAAGCGCTTTATCGGTAATTTTAATAATAGTTTCCATATTCTTGTACTTTTCGCCGTCAGGCAGGACAACAAATTCCGTATTATCCGATTTTAATTTATTCCCATACAAATCAAACACCGTATTATTTGTGATTAATAAATATCTGTCTGCTTTTGTATATTTTTCAATATAATCATAGGCATTGTTCAAAAGCCCTCCGCCTATAATTATCGGATATGAACTTTCTTTTTTTTCTTTAATTTTAACTTCTACAATATTCATTTATAATTTCCGCAATTTCCGCTGATATTTCATTAATTGTTTTGTCTTGCGTGCTGATTATCATATTTGCGCAATTTTGATATTTTAATTCACGCTTTGCAAGAATACAGTCAATTTTTTGTTTTACGTTATCAACATTTAATATCGGGCGCTCTTTATTATTCTTTACCCGCTCAAAAAGCGTGTCGGTATCTGCCTTAAGATAAACTGCAAAAGAGTTTTGTTTTAATTCTCTGATATTTTCATCCGATATAATAATTCCGCCTCCTGTAGAAATGATTTGGTTATCATTCTTTAAAATATTTTTCAGAATTTTAGTTTCCAAATTTCTGAAATATTCTTCGCCAAACTTATTAAATATATCATTAATTGATTTATTTTCAAGTCTAGCTATTTCTTCATCGGTATCAATAAATGAATAACCGGTTAAAATACGGCTTAAATTATTTCCTACGGCGGATTTTCCCGCACCCATCATACCGATTAGCGAAATATTCATAATTATCTTTCCGAAATCATATTTAAGTAATTATTATAGTTAGATTTCATCTCTGATATATTATCATGTGAAAATTTTTCTTCTAAAGCATCCGCTATAATAACAGCAGACATAGCTTCAGCTACAACGGCGCAGGATGGAACCGCACAGATATCCGAACGTTCAAAATGCGCCGTAACGGCTTCTTTTTTATCAAGCGCAACCGAATGCAGAGGTTTCTGCATGGTCGGAACAGCCTTCATTGAAGCTGTAATGACTATATTTTCTCCGTTTGTCATCCCTGCTTCAATTCCTCCCGCATTATTGGTTTTCCTGTAATATCTGCCGTCTTTAATAAATATTTCATCATGGGTTTCAGCTCCGGTCAATTCCGCCGCATTTTTGCCTATGCCTATTTCAACTGATTTAACCGCTTGAATGCTCATAACAGCACCTGCTAAAAGCCCGTCAATTCTTTTATCCCAATGGACGTGCGAGCCGAGACCTATCGGCACATTTTTTATTATTACTTTAAAGCTGCCGCCTACAGTGTCGCCTTCCGATTTAGCCGAATCAATCTCCGTTTTCATTCTCTCGCAAAGAGAGTTGTCAAAAGTCCTCAGCTCGGAATTTTCTATTTCATTTTTAAGTTCAAAAGGATTTTTTCCGCATTCTGCTTTAACACTTCCTATTTGAGTAACATAAGAAATGCAGTCTATATTAAATTCCTTTAAAATACATTTTGCAACAGCACCTACGGCTACTCTCGCTGCTGTTTCCCTTGCACTTGAACGTTCAAGAATATTTCTTACATCGCTGTGATTATATTTAAGCGCACCTGCAAAATCAGCATGCCCTGGACGGACATTTATAATCTTTTTTGAGTTTATTAATTCAATGTTTTGAGGAGTTTGAGCAACCGGAACAGCAGACATGGGTATCTGCCAGTTTTCCCAGTCTTTATTTTCAATTTCAATACATATAGGAGAACCTGTTGATTTGCCATGCCTTACTCCCGATAAAATTTGAGCCTTATCCGTTTCGATTTTCATTCTTCCGCCTCTGCCGTAACCCTTCTGCCGGCGGGCAAGTTCACTGTTTATGAATTTATTGTCAATCGCAATGCCGGACGGAACTCCATCTATAATTGCATTTAAACATTTTCCATGGGATTCGCCCGAAGTTAAAAATCTGAATATCATATTTATTATATTATATCTCCCTTTTGAATATTATATCAAAGAAACAGGGTTTAGAGCAGAACACAAATTATAAAAAAATACAAGGATTAAATTTTAAATTCCTGCATGCCCGTAACAATTAAAAAACTGCTATAAATATAGTAAACAGCCGATAACGCCTGAATAGCGAAGCATGACACTGTCAAGCAGTATAGTCATAAAAATATCAAATAAAAAAATATGAAAAATTGTAAATGAGTTCTTTTTAATAAAATATCAGGAATACAAGAAATGTTAAAAAAAGTAAAAAAATATTTAGTTGTAGAGTAAATTTGAATGATTTAACATAATATCACATAGAAAAGAAATACTGCTGTGAAAGGGGTGATGGCTTAGTTTTGCAATGCGGGGGAGGATAGAAAAATATAAATTTTGCAGGGCAGATTGTTAATTAAAGAATTTTTGATTTTAATCAGGCGAGATTGGGGAAAGATAGAAGTTCCGCTGTGCGGAACTTTTTTATGTCTGAATTATAAATTCAGTTTATAATTAACAAAGAGGAGAAATATATGAAAAGAGCAGTTGTAATGGTTATAGATTCAATGGGTATAGGAGCAATGCCTGACTGCAGGGAATACGGGGATACGGAAGAATGTAATACTCTGTGTAATGTGGCAAAAGCATCAGGCGGGCTTAATGCTCCCAATTTTTATAAGCTCGGATTAGGAAATTTAGGCGATATAAAAGGCATATCAAAAAATGAAAATCCTATCGCCGAATACGGAATAATGAAAGAAGCCTCTAAAGGCAAGGATACAACAACGGGGCATTGGGAAATGATGGGGTTAATATTAGAAAAGCCGTTTAAAGTATATCCTGAAGGATTTCCTAAAGAAATAACGGATGAATTTATAAAAAGGACAAACTGCAAAGGAATACTTGCAAATTGTCCGGCTTCAGGCACTAAAATTATTGAAGAACTGCATGCGGAACATGAAAAAACAAAGTTTCCCATTGTATATACAAGCGCCGACAGCGTATTTCAAATAGCGTCTGATACAGATATAATTCCGCTTGAAACGCTTTATAAATACTGCGAAACTGCAAGGGAAATATTGACTGATGAATACAATGTTTCAAGGGTGATAGCAAGGCCTTATAAAAAAATAAATGGTAAACCTCAGAGAATAGGCGGTTTAAGACGTGATTATTCCGTCGAGCCTTTTAAAGATTCTGCTTTGGATAAAATTTTAAATAAAGGCGGATGTGTATTAGGCATAGGTAAAATTGAAGATATTTTTGTAGGCAGGGGCATTTCGCATTCCATACATACATCCGGCAATTCGGAAGGCCTGAATATAACTTTAAAAGCAATCAGAAACGAATTAAATTTAGACGAATTAAAAACCGGACGATACGATGTAAAACACTTCGATAAACAATTTATATTTGCAAATTTGGTTGATACGGATATGTTATACGGTCATCGTAATGATTATAAAGGGTATGCAGAGGCAATAGAACAAATAGATACATATCTGCCCGAAATAATAAATTCAATGACGGATGAAGATTTATTAATTATAACGGCAGACCACGGGTGCGACCCTACCGTGGAAGGAACCGACCATACACGTGAAATGGTTCCCGTATTAATATATTCAAAGAATATCCATCCTGAACGGTTAAAAGATATAAATTCATTTGAATATATTTCCGATAGAGTGCTTGACTGGCTTAAAATATAAAATGTAACAATTCTGAATTAATACATTAATTGCGCTTGATATAAAATTTTCAGCCGTATATAATATTGTGGGATTTTTAGAAAAAAATCAACGGATATAATTAATTTATAATAGAGGTAATAACAATGAAAAAAGGAATACATCCCGAATACAGGAAGACGGTTATAAAATGTGTATGCGGTAATGAAATTGAAACAGGCTCCGTATTGGATGATATTACGGTTGAAATCTGCAACAACTGCCATCCTTTTTATACGGGCAACCAAAAAGTTGTTGACACTGAAGGGCGTATTGAAAAATTCAAAAAACGTTATCAGCAAAATCAAAAATAGCTTTACGCTGTGCTTTGAATAAAATTAAAGCACAGTTTTTATACCCGCAGAATGCGGGTATTTTATTAGAAATACATGCGGACATTATATTATGGAAAATGAAAAATATGCAAGGGTTAAGTTAATATCTAAGCCCGCTGATATATTAAAAACGGTTTATACAGCCTGCAGAACCTGCTACAGCATTGAATCGCCGATAAATATATATGAAAGCAATTCTGCAAATGATGAAGAAAAAATGCTTAAGTTAGTTAAAAGGGTTATTTCATCAGGACATTACAGTACAATAGAACACATCCAAATAAGTTTTGCCATAAGCAATATATCAAGGGCATGTTCGCATCAGCTGGTAAGGCACAGGCACATGTCATTTTCTCAAAAATCACAAAGATATGTAGAGGAAAAAGGACAGTTTGATTATATAACGCCTGAAACAATTGAACAAAATCCGGAATTAAAAAGTAAATTTGATAATTTAATGTCAGAGATTTCAAAAGTCTATTTGGACTTAACTCAAGCGGGAATACCCGCCGAAGATGCACGGGCAGTGCTTCCTAATGCTTCTTCAACATCAATGGTTGCAAGTTTAAATTTAAGGGAAATGATACATTTAGCTAATTTAAGATTATGCATGAGGGCGCAGAAAGAGATAAGGATGCTTGTAAAATCAATGTGTGATGAACTTATAAAGGAAGAACCGTGGCTTAAAGCATATTTAGTGCCGAAGTGTGAAACATTCGGCTTTTGCGATGAAGATAAATCATGCGGAAGAAAGCCTGTCAGAGGATAGAATTATGAAAGATATGCTGGATAAAATATTACAGATAGAAAGCAAGTACGAAGAACTGGGAAAAATACTTTCTAGTCCTGATGTTATTCAAGATTATAACAGATTTAAAACGCTTTCAAAGCAGAGAAAAGCAATGGAAGAAACAGTCGAGGTTTATCGAAATTGGAAAACAGCCGAGGAGTCCGTTAAAGATGCCGAGGATATGTTAAAAAACGAAACCGATGAATCAATGCGGGAATATCTGCATAATGAAATATCGGAAAATCAAAAAAAAATGAATGAACTTGAAGAAAGGATGAGAGTGCTTCTGCTTCCCCGTGATCCTATGGATGACAAAGATATTATGCTTGAAATAAGGGGGTCTGCAGGCGGTGATGAAGCAAACATATTTGCAGGCGATTTAATGAGAATGTATATGCGCTATGCCGATAAGCAGGGCTGGCAGACCCAAATTTTAAGCAGGACGGATTGTGAAGCAGGCGGAGTTTCGGAAGTTATTATTTCGATAAAAGGCGACAGCATATATTCAAGGCTGAAATATGAATCCGGCGTACATAGGGTGCAGCGTGTTCCGGCAACGGAATCTCAAGGCAGAGTGCATACTTCAACAGCTACTGTTGCAGTTATGCCTGAAGTTGATGATGTTGAAATAGAGCTTAATATGAATGATATTGAAATTACAACGGCTCGTTCGGGCGGTGCAGGCGGTCAAAATGTAAACAAGGTGGAAACCGCAGCAAGAGTATTTCATAAACCTACAGGTATAATGATATTCTGCACGGAAGAACGTTCCCAGCTTCAAAATAAAGAACGGGCGCTTCAAATATTAAAAGCAAAACTTTATGATATGGAAGTTCAAAAACAGATGAAAGAAGTAACCGATTTAAGACGCTCTCAGGTCGGAACAGGCGACCGTTCAGAAAGGATAAGAACATATAATTTCCCACAGGGGCGTTTAACCGACCATAGAATAGGGCAAAACCTGAATGTCTGGACGGTTATAGATGGCGACTTAGATGAACTTATAAGTCTGTTAATGGCTCATGACCAAAAATTAAAACTTGAAAAACTTGCCCAGATTAACTGATTGCGTAAATGTTTTATTCGAAATAACGTAATATATTTTTATAATAAGGCAGCCATGCTTTTTAAAATTTTTTGGATGTAAAACAGTAAAAAAGATAGTTTCTGCCAATTTTTAGATAACTGAAGCATTGCTTTTTTATACATGCGGGCGGGGGGGGGGAAAAAAAAGAGAGAAAATTATTTCAATTTTCCATTGCAGAAACAATTTTTTTGCGGGCATGAGTGCCGGAAATATTTTTTAAATTGTGTCTTTTACAACACTTTTATATTTAAAATTAGGCAGACTGCCGTTAAGCAAAAGTTGCTTAACAGCGGATGAATTTTTTAAAACAAAATTATTTAAGTATTTTTCCTTTTTTTTCTCTCTCGTATCTCTTTAATCAGGAATAATTTTGCCATGCAGGATTTTAAACCGTTCAATTCGTTTTGTTGTTCGTGAAGTATCCGAAACATTTTTACAACATTTTCTTTACAATTAAAACCGTAAATAATTTTGCGTAAACCTCCGGAAAGATTAAGAGAGGAAAATTCAATAACAACAGATGTTTAAATCAGAATTTGAAAATGAATTAGGATATTAAATATGATTATTAAAATTCAAGAGGAAAAAATTACCGGAATATATAAAAAGGACATTATAATCTGATATTGCAGATGAATATGAATCTGATGCTCCAATGGGCATAAATGGGCGGATATGAGCCAAAAATTGTACAAAATATTAAATGAATATTCCATTTCAATGTTTTTAAATTTAATTTTTTATATTGCCGGCGGAATTGCGGACAGGTGAAACAATAAGTGCCGCAAAAAAATTAACTTTCAAA
>CAZBFV010000057.1:0-9564 GCA_964491345.1 uncultured Muribaculaceae bacterium | reverse complement strand
CAGCCCCTTAATAAATATGAAATAATTGCATAAAGAGCTTTTATTGCAGGAGCGGGCGGAAAAAAAAAGCGGGCGGAAGGGCGGGAAAAAAAGCAGAGGAGGGGAAAAAAAGCGGGGGAGGAAAAAAATTCTGATACAGCTTTTTAATTCCGCATCTGCCCTGCAGATGCAAAAACAGCCGGAGCAATTCTAATTAATATATTCCGCAGGCGGATTTCCGGCAGATTTTCTATTCAAAGAAAAGCGGGCGCTATCCGCAAAGCAGTTTAACGCCGGAGCTTGTGCCTAATCTTGAAGCTCCTGCTTCAATCAGCCTGACTGCCGTAGTTCTATCCTTAATACCGCCCGAAGCCTTAATTTTAACCCCTGAGCCTTTTAAAGTTTCATACATGAGTTTTATATCTTCAACTTTTGCGCCTGTTCCGTTTTTTACAAAACCCGTAGAAGTCTTGGCAAAATCCGCACCTGCATCTTTTATTATCAGGCATGATTTAACAATTTCATCTTTGGTTAATAAATCCGTTTCAATAATGACTTTAAGCGGAATATTTCCGCATACCGCCTTTACATCTTTTATATCTTTTAGAGTATAATCATAATCTTTATTTTTCAATGATTGGACGGACATCACCATATCTATCTCATCAGCCCCTAAATCAACGGCTTTTTTGGCTTCAAATGCCTTAACTTCCGTTAAACATGCGCCTAAAGGAAATCCGGCGACACAAACCGCCTTAATATCCGAAGATTTTAAATAATCTTTAGCCTGCTTAACATTTGAGCTGTTCACGCAGACTCCGAAAAAATTATAATTCAGAGCTTCTTCAAATAATTTTTTAAGCTCTGTCTGCGTGGCATCTTGTTTTAATAATGTGTGTTCAATATATTTTTCCAGCTTCATTTTAACTTATATTCTCCAATATTTGTGCAGTCTTAAACCTTTTCGGCGAATAATATTCAATATAATTTTTCAGCAGATTTAAGCAGGAAGAACATACTTTTTCATCGGCAAGTTCATCATACTTAGTAATCATATCAAAATCTTCTTTAAGCAGGGTATTTAAAAATTCTCTTATTTTATTATGAATTTTAACTTTTTTGGCGGTTTCGGAAGCGCACCCGATACATAAAACACCCCCTTGTCCGGCCGAAAAATAAATATCGTCATTAACGGGTTTTAAACATTTGACACACTTTTCAAGCTCGACGGAATATCCAGTAATATCCATAATTTTAAGCTGGAATTTTATAACAGCAAGCATGGATTTGACAATAGCATGCGATTTAGACAAACCGTCAAGCAGTTTATAGAATAATTCATATATTTCACGGCTGTTAGGGTCATTTTCAACCCCGAAATTAGAAACGATTTCGGAGCAATACATTGCAAAAAAAAGTTTATTGATATCCGTTCTGAGGTTTAAGAAAGTATTTAAAGCCTCTGCCTGACAGATAGTATTAAGGTTTCTTCCTTTATTCAGCATCATTTTATTTGCAACAAACAAATCCATACGCCCGCCGAGCCTGTTTGCCGGCTTTTTTATACCCTTTGCAATTCCTTTAATAATTCCTTTTTCCCTGGAATACATAACTATAATCTTATCAGCCTCGCTTATACTGTAAGATTTTAAATTTATAACATCTGTTGTAAACTGCTCTTTCATAATTAAAAACCAAAATTACTCCCTGAATATGCCCCTCTGATATAATGCATAAGTTCATTAGGCGAATCCGTATTAGCAAGAGCCGTTTCTTTTGTAATTAAACCTTTTTTATACAAATTATACAGCGACATATTAAAAGTAATCATGTCATCATAAGAACCTTTTTGAACAAGTTTATAAATTTCTTCAAGTTCATTTTTGATGATAAAATCTTTAATCGTAGAAGTTAAAAAAAGCATTTCAACGGCGGGGATTCTGCCTGGTCCATCAGCAAGCGGAAGCAGTCTTTGAGATATGGAGCCTCTGAATACTTCCGAAAACTGGCTCCGAACTGCATCACGTTCGGACGGATTAAAAAAACTTAAAATACGATTTATGGTCTGGACAGCGCTAAAAGTATGTAATGTAGCAAAGACAAGGTGTCCTGTCTCGGCGGCGTGAAGTGCGCTCTGCACGGTTTTCATATCTCTTATTTCACCGATTAGAATAACATCAGGGTCCTGCCTTAATGCAGACTTTAAGCCATCCAAACAGCTTGGAGTATCAATTCCTATCTGGCGCTGGGTAAAAATTGATTTTTTGCTTTTATATACATATTCAACAGGGTCTTCAATTGTAATAATATGTTTTTCCTGAGTTTGATTAATATATTCGAGTATGGAAGCAATTGTAGTAGATTTGCCCGAGCCTGAAACACCTGTTACAAGCACGATACCGTTTTCAAATTTTGAAAAATTTTTAATACTTTCAGGCAGTTTTAAATGTTTAAAAGACGGAATATCGTAAGGGATAAGACGAACAGTCATCGAATGACGGGCGAAAGACGTCGAAAGATTTACTCTGAAACGGGATACTCCTTCAATTTCATAAGGGAAATCGGAATCATAAGACTTAAATATTTTATCACGCATAGAAACAGGGGCAATTTCATCAATAGCATTAAGCATGTCGCTTTCGGCGACAGGCTCAAGGCCGGATTTAACAATTCTGCCGTCAATACGGAAAGCAGGCACTCCGCCGGTCATAACATGAACGTCCGAAGCATGCATTTCTGCCCCTTTTTTTAACAAAGCCTTAATACTAAATTCATTCATTCAGCCGCTCCTGATAAATGTTATTTAACAGTATATCACTTTTAAGCAATAATATAAAATATAAGGCTTATGGTTAATATTATGTAATGTTTTTGACTATCAGGCATATTTGTTGTGTAATGAAATATATATCCGGACATAGGTATTATCAAAATTAATGTATATAAAAGAGCTTGAAGTAGACAATTTTAAATCGTTTGCAGAGAATATAAAAATTCCGTTTTTAAAAGGATTTACTATTATAGCAGGTCCGAACGGCTCGGGGAAAAGCAATATAATTGACGGCGTATTATTTGCTTTAGGGCTTGCGAGTGCAAGAAATCTGCGTACGGAGCAGTTATCGGATTTTATTTCAACGCATACGAAAAAAAATGAAGCTTATGTTAAAGTAGTATTTGAGCCTGATAACAGCGGGGAAGAGCAAATCAGCGTGGCAAGGCGCTTAAAAAAATCGTCGCAGGGGTACAACAGCGTTTATTATATGAACGATAAAGTATCAACGCTTACGGATATCCACGCAAAACTTGAAAAATACCATATAACGCCGAACAGTTACAATGTAATGATGCAGAATGATGTGATGGGTATAGTAAACTGCTCTGATACCGAGCGCCGTAAAATAATAGATGAAATTGCGGGAGTTGCTGATTTTAACCGCAGGATAGATAAAGCAAAAGATGAATTGCTGACGGTGGAGGACAGAGTAGAAAAGGCAGATCTTTTATTGACCGAGATAAGTTCATCAATAGAACGTTTAGCGCAGGATAAAGAAACCGCATTAAAGTACGAAAAACTTAAAAAAGAAAAACTTGAGCTTGAAAGCCGGATTACTGCCGTCAAATATTTTGATATTAAAAGGAATTTAGAGCTGGCGCATCAAAATATTCTTGAATTTAATAAAAAGAAAAAAGAAGAAGAAGAAAAGCTAAGGCAGATGGAGCAGAAACTGCTTGAAACGAGGGAAAAATACAATAAAATTTCCGCACTTGTCAAAAATAACGGCGAAGCCGAGCAGATAGAAACAAAAAAACAGCTTGAAGAATTAAAAGGGCAGATATCAAGAAAAAATTTAGCAATCAGCGCCTCGGAAAAAGCAATTCATGATAATTTAAGAACAATAGAAAACTCCAAAAACGGAATAGAAAATCACAAAGAAAAAATAGCTAAAATTAATGCGGGCATTGAGGAAAAAAAAGCCGAAACAATGCAGATTGAACAGAATATTAAAATTCAGGAGCAGGAGTTATCCAAAATACTTGAAGAAGTATCGGGGCTGAATAAAAATGCGGATAAACAGCTTGAAGAACGCAATAATTTAAAAAAAGAACTCGAAAAGTTAAAAGAAGAAGAATGGAGTATAAAATCGGACTCGATACCGCTGGAAACAGAGCTTGCTTCAGCAAAAAAGGATATGGAGCTTGCACGAAAGACTTTAAATGATTTATTGAATTTTAAAGCGGATTATAAGGATAATAAAGATAAACTAAGCCTTGAAACAGAAGAACTTCAAAAAGAGCTGGATGACTATAAAACAGCGCAGGAAAATATAATGTATAATCTGGATAAAAACAAAAACGAGCTGTCGGATATAATGTTTGACATCCAGTCTGCGCAGAAAAAAATAGTTACAATGGAGGCGCAGAAAAGCGCTTATGAAGAAATAAACTTAGGACGCCCGATAGAAGCGGTAATGAAAGCAAATATAAAGGGAGTTCATGCTCCCCTGCTGAGGCTCGGAAGAACGGAAAAAGAGTACTCAACCGCACTGGAAACAGCTATGGGCGGAAGAATGAAAAATATTGCAGTAGATGATGAAGATGTTGCAAAAAACTGCATAGATTACCTGAAATCCTCAAGAAACGGCAGTGCAACATTTCTGCCTTTAAACAGAATGAAGAAAGCCCCGTCCGGCTTAAGGCTTCCGAAAGAAAGAGGAGTAATAGATTTTGCAATAAACCTTATTGATTTTGATGATATATACCTTGATGTATTTTTCTATGCGTTAGGGGAAACATTAATAGTAGAGGACTATGACTGCGCTAAAAAATTAATCGGCAGGTATCGTTTAGTAACGCTCGACGGAAGTTTATTAGAGAAATCCGGTGCAATAACAGGCGGTGAAAGACGGGATACAGGGCTGAAATTCAGCCGGAATCAAGATGAAGAACTGATTAAATTTAAAGCCCGTTTTGAGGAATTACGGCAGAAATATGCAGAGCGTGAAAAAACAAGAAAAGAACTTGAAGAAAGACAGGAAAAAATCAGAAAGAATTATTCCGATACCATGACTGCGCTGAACAGCGCCAAAATAGAACTTAATAATCTGAATAAAACATCTGAAAATACCGAGCAGAGAATAACGGAAAATCAAAAAATACTGCAGGATTTAGAGCCTAAAGCAAAGTCGCTTGAAAATAAACTTGAAAGAACAGAGATTAAACTTGTCGGTATAAATGATAAAATGCTTATACTTCAGGATAAGATATCGGAAATCGAATCAAAAATGACGGAAGGCGAGCTTAAAAAACTGAAAGATATGACTTCCGCAATCGAAAATACCATAAAAGAATATCAAAACAGAATTTTAAAATGCAGTAATGAAATAAATGATGCAGAAAGGAATATAGAGTTTAACAACGATTTAATTAAACAAAAAGAAGAACAAATTCAAAAACTCATTAAGGATAATAAGCTGTCCCAGGCCGATAAAGAACGGTTTGCAGGCGAAATAAAAGAAATTGAAGTTAAAGCTCTCGGACTTGAAGAAAAGATTAAAACGCTGGGTGAAAAACTTATTGAACTACAAAAGCAGAGAGATATAGCGCAGGAAGAACTTGTTTCCATGCAGAACAGTAAAAATAAGCTGTCGAACGAGATAGATAAAACAGGCGAGCAGGTGGAGGCATTCAAGGCAAGAAGAAGGGAATTAGAACCGGAGTTTGAAGAAATAAAAGCAGTATTAAAAGAAAACAATATAGACATAAATACACTTGCGCCAACCGAAATATCTACGGAAGAAATAACGGGGAAAATCCAAAAACTTCAAAAGAGAATGGAAGAAATGGAACCCGTTAATATGCTTGCAATACAAAGATATGACGAAGCAAAAGCAAGAGAAGACGCCTTGAAAGAAAAAATTTCCACATTAACATCCGAGCGTATCGGTATTTTGGATAAAATGAACGAATATGAACAGGTAAAAAAAGAAAATTTTATGAATGCTTTTAACGGAATTAATGAAAATTTTAAAAATATCTTTGCTCAATTATCGGAAGGCGAAGGCTCATTAATGCTTGAAAATCCCGACAGCCCTTTTGAAGGCGGGCTGACAATCAAAGCGCAAATAAGAGATAAGCAGAAGCAGAAACTCGGCGCATTATCAGGCGGAGAAAAGTCGCTCACGGCGCTTGCACTGGTATTTTCAATCCAGAAATATCAGCCTGCCCCGTTTTATGCGCTGGATGAAGTTGATGCAAGTTTAGACGGAATAAATGTAAATTTATTGGCAGACATGATAAGGGAGCAGGCAAAAAATACGCAATTTATAGTAGTCAGTCATAAGCATTCCATGATAGAATCAGCTAACAGGACAATAGGCGTAACACAAAAAGACCATGGAAAAACCTGTGTAACAGGCATTAAGCTCAAGGACTAGACAGATGTTAAATCCAAAAGAAAGTGAAAATTTTTATATAAAAAGTTCAAATAAATCCTGTATTCAAGATTTAAAATTTAGTCCTGATGATATATTGGACAGACCGCCCGATGAGCTTGACGGGATTGAAGTTCTTGTCCAGATGGCGAAGCAGGGCAAAATTGACCCTTGGAACATAAATATAGCCGATATTGCAGATAAATATATGCTTCATTTAGCCGAGAGCAAATCCGGCAATTTGAGATTAAGCGGGAGAGCATTATTTTTTCTGGCTGTATTATTAAAACTAAAATCAGATATTCTTGTAGGGATTGACCCTATGCGGTTTGAAGAAGAGCCTGAAAATACGGAATGCGGTGATGATAACGATGATTTCGGCTTTTCGGATGATTTATACTATCAAACGCAGTATTTCAGCAGTAATGTAATACCGATTGAGAGCATTATTCAAAGAAGAACAAGCATAAAACAGAACAGGAACAGAACGGTAACATTAAAAGATTTAATAAGGCAGTTAGAGTTTTATAAACGGCTGGATGAAAAGCAGGCAGCGAAGCATTCGCTTGAGAGGGCGAAAAAAAGAGTGCGCAGTTATGCAAATTTATCTTCCGATGACATAATAAATCTTACGCAGGAGGAATACATAGAAAACAGCGTAAAAATCCTGCATGAAAATTTAATAAAGATATTTGAAAAAGAAGAAAAAGTAGAGCTGAATACTTTGACGCTTTTAGGGCTTGATAAGGTATCGGCATATATGGCGCTGCTGTTTTTGACTGTCAAATCGGAATTTGAGCTTGAGCAGAAAGAGTTTTATTCCGATTTATATGTAATAAAATCCCGTCAGAAAGAAGAAACCGCATAGAAGGAATAATATGGATTTAAAATCAAGAATTGAAGCTGTATTATTTGTAACAGGCAGGGCTGTTGATATAAAAGAGATTTCAAAAATTTTGGAAACGGATGAACAGGAAATTGAAGAAGCAATGCTGTCTTTAATTATGGACTATTCATCACGAAACGGCGCATTAGAAATAGATGATGAAAACGGCTATATAATTCAGGTGAAAGATGAATATATGGATATAGTTGAAAAATTATGTCCTGTGGATATATCCAATGCGGTATTAAAGACATTGACCGTTATAGCGCTAAAAGGACCAATCAGGCAGACCGAATTAAAAATGCTGAGAGGAGCAAATGCTTACGAACATGTAAAAGAGCTTGTGGAAAAAGGATTAATCAGCAGAAAGAGAGATAAAAACGGAAAATCATTTAATTTAAAAACAACTCCTAAATTTAAGGAATACTTTAAAATTAAAGGAAATTCCGAACTCCTTTCCGGACTGGAAACGCAGAAATTATCGGAACTATTGGAATTGAATAAATAGAAGGAGAGAATATGCCGGAAGAAACACAAGAAAACAACGAAGAACAGAAGAAAAGCTATTCTTCTAAAAAGAAAGAGCAAAAGCCTGAAAAGAGCGCTAAAACTACTTATATAGTTTTAGGAGTTCTGCTTGTTTTAATAGCAGGTGTATTTATTTACATAAAAAATTTCATGCCCGAAATCATGTTAAAACGGGGTATAAGCTATATGCAGTCGGGAAGCTACCAAAAAGCGCTGAGTATGTTTGATACGGTGTCAAATATGCTTCCGCTGGATGAGAGGCCTGTAAATTATCAGGTGGAAGCATTGTCAAAACTGCCTCCCACTTATGAAAATCAAAAAGCATTATATGAAATATCGCAGTATGATGACTTTGATACCGCAACGGAAAGAGCAGAACAGGCATTGTCCATGATAAGACAAAACTTAAATAATGAAATAGGGTCAAACTATACGGATAACGTGTTATATGAAGAACATTTAATCAGATGGAATAACATAGAACCCATAACCTATTCAATTTCTTACGACGGCAATACACAGCAGGAATATATAGATGCGGTGAAAGAGGCGTTCCAGAACTGGCAGAATGCATCAAACGGAGAAATATCATTCAGAGATACCCCCGGAAATACAAATGCAAATATAGCAGTTACATTTACAAATTCATTAAAGGGCAACACGCCGATATTGGATAAAAAGCAGTCGGGAAGCTCAATTCCGAGTATAAATAATAATATGCTGGCAAAGGTGGATATTTATATAAAGCCGACTGATGAAACAGGCCTTAATATAGATAGAGCCGAAGTATTTAATATAGCACAGCACGAAATCGGACACGCATTGGGTTTATGGGGGCATAGTGCGGATGCAGGCGATGTAATGTCTTATGAAGGCGATTACAGCGGAAACCATACCCCTAAAATGATTACGGCAAGAGATATAAATACATTAAAAGCCGTCTACAGGATGAAGCCCGATATAATAGATAAACCGTTAGCAGAAGAACAGCTGGCAAATTTATATTTTCACAACATATTAACTTCTTATGCAGGCGAAAACTTTGAAAAAGAAATACAAAGAACAGTAAGCCTCCTGAGGCAGGACAGAAGAAATATAGCTGCCTGGGTGGATTTAGCAATAACTTACGGATTTTTAAGAGATTATGAACGTTCAAACTATATTTTAGAAAATGTATTGCCGCTTGTAGATACGGATTTTCATAACCAATTTGTAGTTTTATACAATATGTCGGCAAACTTCTATAAAATGAAAGACTACTATAACGCAAGAAAATATCTGGATTTGTCGGTTCAGCTGGAAGATGATTTTGATACTCAGCTGCTTGATGCGTTCATTAATGTAAAAGAGTATAATAAAACAAATAATAAATTAAAACTGGAAACAGCAGAAAAGAAACTGCTTATACTTCAAAAAAGATATCCCGATAATATAGAAGTGGCATTAAAACTTGTTGAGATATATTTTAAGAAAGAAGACCAGAAAGCTCAGGATGAAACTATTAAAAAATTAATAGAAAATAATCCTAAAGCCGTTTATGACAGGAGGGTCGCAAGGTATAAAAATCAATCCCACATAAAAGTAAGCTCTAAAATATAGCAGTTAAGCCTAAACAGCCTTCCTGATTTTCCCGTGATAATAAAAAGCGGAGCGGAGGAGGAGGGAAAAAAAGAAGAAAGAAGAAAAAACAAAACCTGTTTCAAGCCGGCTCATCAGCAGATATGAAGCAACTGTATAAAC
>CAZBFV010000056.1:0-9694 GCA_964491345.1 uncultured Muribaculaceae bacterium | reverse complement strand
GCAAAATTGCCGCTCATTATTTCGGCGTTACTTCGAGTTTGAGCCAGCGGCTCATTACTCTGCGCAAAATCCGCTATCGCAGCCGCAGCTTCAAAACTCGCTTACCGGGTTTCACCCGTCCGCAATTACGCCTCTTGAAGTTAATTTAATTTTTTCTTCTTTTTTAATAAAATCGGGAAGAATTTTTAAACAAAACGGACATCTTAATACTGTCATAGATTTGAACCTCCTAAAAAAATTCTCACATTTTCTGTTAAAAGCGTAAAAGATATAATAAAATTTCAAAAATACAAAAGATAAAATTCCTTAAAATACTTAGAAAATGCTATTTTGTATAATTTGTAAAAAATAAAAAAAAGTATAAAAAATGCTACTCAATTAGTCCTAAGGAAGGCGTCGCACGTTCGAATCGTGTCAGGGGTATTTTATTTTTATTGATTTCAATGAAGAAATAATAAGATGCTCTGTAATCACAGCTTATGGTTTTACTGTTTAAATCAATGTTCTGAAATCATCAAGACAGGGGTCTATTTTTTTAATGCCCTTTATTTATAAGTCTTTAGGAAAAGCCGTATATTATTTATTGTTCATGTTTGATTTTTGCATCTCTTTTATACAGCCTGCATGAGATTATATTCAAAAAGGATAATGCCGTTTTAGCGGACAGAAGAAAGGGGAAGGAAAAAAAGAGGGAAAAAATGCAGGAAAGAAAAAGGGGGAGATGAAAAAAATTTTTTATAAAATTCCGTAACAGATTTTGTATAAATCCGATTTATACGATTAGAAAAATTTTTTAATTTTTCATTAAAATTTTTAAATAAAGGCTCATCAGATAGAAATTACGGTTTTATTCATAAAATCCGGCAAAAACCGTTATAAACTTAATTTATTATGTTTTTCCCGTCCGGAGAGTACATTTCAGCTCTCAGAGTCTTTATTTTACTGTATATTTCCTTATTATTATTGTTTTCTAAATATTGCAGTGAGGCTATTAAACTATTTACCGAAAATTTAATATTATTTTCGTTATGATTTCTTATATCCGAAGCCATATCCAAATTGGATAAAGCAAGTCTTGTCATATCTCTAAACCCGCTTGAAGCAAGCTCAAGAGCTAATTTGTTATTTTGTACGCAATAAAATAAAGCCTGAGATACCAAAAGGGGCATGTGGCTTATTAATGCGGCTGCTTTATCATGTTCTCCGGCATTTGTAATTATAACTTCTGCGCCTGTTTTTTTAATTATGCTTTTTACAAGCTCTACAGAGTTTTCATCAATATTTTTTGACGGGGTTAAAACCCATTTTGCACCCTCAAAAAGTTCTTTAAACGAAGATTTAAAACCTTGAAATTCCGTTCCTGCCATAGGATGCGAGCCTATAAATTTATAGGGTCTTTCCTTTTTCATAACGAACTCCTTTACACTTGCACAGTCTAATACAATGCAATCTTTTGAAACGACTTTTTCAAGTTTATCTAATATTTCAACAGTTTTGTTTATCGGCGAAGCAACAAATACAACTTCACAGCTCTTTAGTATGGAAATATCATCCGATATATTTCCGGAATACTTTTTTATCTGATTTATCGTATCTTTGTTTCTTGTTACTGCATATATCTCATAAGAATATTCACTTAGCTTTTTATACAAAGACCCGCCTATCAGTCCTAAACTTACTATTCCTATTTTCATTTCCGCACCTTTCAAATACTTTGATTTTATATTAAATGTTAAAATTGATTAAGAAATATTAATAAATTTGCGTACAGGTAAAATATATGTGATAATACAGTTAAATTAATAGTCTAACCATTCCTTTCTTGACTTATGCGGCTTAGGTCGCATTTTATTTTAGGTTTATTTATAAAATTTATCAACTATTCCTTTAAGTGCAATTTTAACGTGTGCATAGTTTAATCCGCCCTGCATATATACGGCGTAAGGGGGTCTTATAGGACCGTCCGCCGAAAGTTCGATTGTAGAACCTTCTATAAAAGAACCGCCGGCCATTATTAATTTGTTATCATACCCCGGAACTTCGTCGGGAACGGGTGTCAAATATGACTCAACCGGCGAAAAAGACTGCAAAGTCCTGCAAAATTCAATAAGCTGTTCCGGTGCATTAAATTTTACGGTTTGAATTAAATCCGTTCTTATTTCATCAGGTTTCGGGGCTGAAATAAAACCGATGTCTTCAAATACCTGAGAAGCCAGTATTGCGCCTTTTACCGCTTCCGATACTATAGACGGCGACATAAATAATCCCTGAAGTATCAATCGGGTCTGATTAAGCATTGCACCGCCTTCAGCGCCTATTCCGGGGGCAGTTAATCTGTATGCGCTCTGCTCTGTATATTCTGCTTTTCCTGCAATATAACCGCCTGTTTCAACAATTCCTCCTCCGGGATTTTTAATCAGCGAGCCTGCAATCAAATCTGCTCCGGCTTCAAGCGGTTCAAGTTTTTCTACAAATTCGCCGTAGCAGTTGTCAACAAAGCAAATACATTTAGGATTTTTGTTTTTTACTATTTCGATTATTTTTTTTATGGTTTCAATATTAAGCGGTTTTCTAAGAGAATAGCCCCGTGAACGTTGTATTAAGACCATATTTACGGATTTGTCCGTCTTTTTGTTTATGCCGTCAAAATCAATATCCATATTGTTAATCAAAGGCACTTCATCATAGATAATGCCATGCCCTGTTAAAGAGGCTCTTTTATTTCCTCTTTTGCCTATTACTTCTTCCATTGTATCATAAGGTGCGCCTGCAACTGATATTAACTTGTCGTTATGTCTTAAATTCCCGAACAGACAGCATGCAATGGCATGAGTTCCGGATACAAAATGATTTCTGACTATTGCTTTTTCGGCTTTAAATACCTGAGCAAAAACTTTATCCGATATTTCACGTCCCAAATCATCATGCCCGTAGCCCGAAACGCTTGCGAAGTGTTCCAGTCCGACTTTATTATCCGTAAAGGCTTTTAAAACTTTTTCCTGATTATATTCTTTTACTTCGTCTACAAAATCAAAATACTTCTTTACTTTATTTTCAGCATTTTCTACAATTTTATTCTTTTCCATATTCAAATGAAATCATAAAAGAATCTGATGTTCAATAAAAAACGGCTTATAATGTATATTTTTTTTCAAGATTTAGAAGTTTTTGCTTAATATCAAGTCCGAAAGCGTACCCCGTAAGTTTATTGCTTGAACCGATTACTCTGTGGCATGGAATAATTACGGGCAGCGGATTTTTATTAATTGCATTTCCTGCAGCTCTTGAAGCATTAGTGTTTCCGATTTTTACGGCAATATCTTTATAGGTGAGTGTTCTGCCGTAAGGAATTTTTAATAATTCACTCCAGACTTTCTTTTGAAACTCCGTCCCTTTAGGATTTATAGGCAGATTGAATATTTTTCTTCCGCCGGAAAAATATTCATTAAGCTGATTTATTGCGTTTAATGTCAAATCATTTCCTTTAAAGCAGCATAAATCATCTTTAAAACCGGATTTTAAAAGAAAATAATCATCATTTTCAATATATAGACAGCCTATCGGCGAATTAAAAACCGCAAAATAATTCATATATATAAATTAACATATTTTGTAGTATTATAAAAGATATGAGCTACATGGAACGTGCAAAAAAATTCAGGGCAAAAAAAAGGCTGGGGCAAAATTTTTTGATAGACGAAAGTGTTATTGAAACTATCCTTGATGCTTCCGATATAACAAAGGACGATATTGCTGTTGAAATAGGATCGGGTCTGGGGTTTGTAACCGAACATCTTGTCAGGCTTGCTAAAAAAGTTTATGCTGTTGAACTTGATGAAGATATGATTAGGGAAATCTCAAAAATTGATGCCGATAACCTTGAAATACTGCATAAAGATGTTTTAAAAACGGATTTTTCACAGTTCGGAACAAATTTAAAAGTGGTTGCAAATATTCCATATTACATAACATCGCCTATTTTAGCGCACTTATTGGGCGAGATTGATGATTTAGACAATAAAAACAGAAATTCAATAACCCGTGTGGTTTTAACACTTCAGCATGAAGTTGCAAGAAGGCTTTGCGCCGATGAAAATTCACCGTCAAAGGAGTTTGGAATGTTATCTGTTTTAGCTCAATTTTGGTCGGATGTTGAGTATATTCAAACGGTTTCGTCTGAATCATTTTTTCCTTCTCCAAAAGTAAATTCCGCAATAGTCAGGCTCACGGTCAGAAAAGAACCTATGCTCAAACTTAATAATTATTCTTTTTTCAGAAAAGTTGCCAAAGGCTGTTTCGCTACAAGAAGAAAAAATATAAAAAATTCGCTGATAAACATAGGTTTTGCAAAAAATGCGGTAGAAAAAACTTTAAGCGATATAAATATCAGTAAAAAATTAAGGGGAGAAGCGCTTTCTATCAGTAAAATGGGAGAACTTGCGGAAAAATTAAAGGAAAACTTATGAAAAGAATAAAAGTTAAAACTCCCGCTAAAATTAATCTGACATTAGAGGTCTTAAATAAAAGACAAGACGGTTTTCATAATATCAAGTCCATAATGCAGACCATAAGCCTTTATGACTTCTTAACATTTGAGCTGAGCGATTCAAAAAATCTTGAAATAACTTTAAAAGGCAATTCCGGCGAAATTCCTTATGATGAAAAAAATATCGTATATAAAGCCGCAAAAAAGTTTTTTGAAGTTCAAAATATAAATAATGTAAAGTTATCGGTAATAATAGATAAACACATCCCCGTTGCGGCAGGCTTAGCAGGAGGCAGTGCGGATGCTGCGGGAGCTTTATTCGGGCTGAACCGATTATTTAATAATGTTTTGAATAATCGGGAAATCGAAAATTTATGTTCGGGCTTAGGGTCTGATTTGAATTTCTGTTTAGCCGGAGGCTGCAGGCTCTGCACATCAAGGGGCGAAATTACCGAAAAACTCCCTTTTTTCAAGCATAATATCTCTTTAATAAAACCTAAAGGACTTAAAATAAGTGCGGAAGAAGCATATCAAAAGTTTTCAAAATTAACCGATAAATCTGTGCCTGATAATACGGAGAGGCTGAAAAAAATTATATTAAACGGCGGATTTGATAAAACTCTGATGTATAATAGTCTTGAAAATGCACTGTTTCCATATTATAAAGAATTGGCGGAAATTAAAAATAATGTGAAAAATTCGCTTATGTCAGGAAGCGGTCCTGTGTTTTTCGTATTGGACAGCAAAACAGATACAACTTTGGACAGAACTCAATATGATATTTTTGAAAATCTTATAACAACGGATAAAGGAGCGGAAGAAACTGATGACTGATATTGTGTCAACCGAAAAAATTAATCCGGATACGGTTAATATAGATATATCATCATCGTTAGAGATAGTAAGGATGATAAATAACGAGGATATGAAGATTGCCGTTTTAATATCAAAACATCTTGAAAAAATAGCAAAAGCGGCGGACATAATAAGCGGGAATTTTTTAAAAGGCGGAAAGCTGTTCTATTTCGGCGCAGGAACAAGCGGAAGGCTTGGTGTATTAGATGCGTCGGAGTGTCCGCCTACATATAACACCCCTTATGATATGGTTCAGGGAATAATAGCCGGCGGGGATAATGCTTTAAGGCATTCTGCAGAAGGTGCGGAAGATTCAATAGAGGAGGCAGGCAAAGATTTTGAAAATGCGGATATTTCCTGTAATGATACGGTAGTTTCAATATCAGCAAGCGGAAATGCCGGTTATGTTGTGGAAATATTAAATTTAGCAAAAGAAAAATGTGCAAAAACAATTGCAATAACTTGTAATCCGAAAGCCAAAATATCAAAACTGGCTGATGTTTCAATCTGCATAGAAACAGGCGCCGAGGTTATAGCAGGCTCTACGAGAATGAAAGCCGGCACTGCGCAAAAGATGGTGTTAAATATGCTGAGTACCTGTGCAATGATTAAAATCGGCAAAGTTTATAAAAATTTTATGGTGGATGTAAAACCTTTAAACATAAAATTAAAGAACAGAGCCGAAAGAATTGTATCTGATATTGCCGGATGCGATATATTAAAAGCCTCTCAAACGCTTAAAAATAACGGATATAAAGTAAAAGAAGCAGTCTTGCAGATAAAATATTCAATGTCTTTTGAATCTGCCCGAAAACTTCTGGAAGAAAACAACGGAATTTTGAGAAAAATTTTCAATAAATTTTAATAATTTGAAAATATTTAAGAAAGTTATATCATAATATCAGGAATGATGAAAGGTATAAGTATGAGTTTGGATTGTATCTTCTGCAAAATAGCGGATAAGAAAATTAATGCCGGATTAATATACGAAGATGATAATACGGTTGCGTTTAATGATTTATCGCCTCAGGCGCCTGTTCATTTTTTGGTAATTCCAAAAAAACACTATTCTTCGATGAATGATATAACTTCAAAAGAAGTATTCGGTGATATATTTTCCGTAATTCCCAAAATAGCCCAAAAACTTGGAATAAAAGAATACAGAACAGTTATAAATACGGGTGCGGGAGCAGGACAGACCGTATTTCATCTGCATGTCCACGTTATGGCGGGGCGTGAGTTTGTCTGGCCGGCCGGATAGTTTATGAAATATAACCGCTGGTATGATAAGTATCCAAATTTAAAGTCTTTATTGATATTGCTTGAAGATGTCGATAAAGAATACCTTGACGATATAGCGCAGGATTTTCTTCAGATAATGTTGTCAAAATATAAATCAAAATCTGATGAGGCAATAAAAGTCCTGTCAGACAATGCTCCGCCGAAATACGGCAGATGGTACGACGGAAATTATGACCTTCATACCTGCATTGAATTTATAAAGACTCTTGATGATAATGAAAAAAAAGAATTAATTAATGCTTTTATAATTGCGCTGCTTGATTATGCGGGCGGTGATTATGGATAAAAATATTCTGATAACAGGCTCGTCTCAAGGTATTGGACTTGAAACGGCAAAATATTTTTCAGGTTGTTTTAATGTTTATATTACGGGAAGATATAGAGATAAACTTGAAAGATTATGCAGGGAAAATAATTTTGCCGGCTGTGTTGATGTTGATTTATCTAATGACAACGGCGCAGAAATATTGTATAAAAAACTGAATAAAGACATTGATATTTTGATAAATAATGCGGGTGTTTATCAGTATTTTCCGATAGAAAAAATGCCGCATAAGGATATAATTGAATCTGTAAGATTAAATATGACAGCGCCTTATGAGCTTATTAAATATTATGTTCCTTATATGAAACGGAAAAAATGGGGCAGAATTATTAATATCGGTTCTATATCGGGAGTTATGGGCGAAGCAAACGCTTCATTATATTCCATGACAAAAGCTGCGCTTACAGGGCTTACAAAGTCAGCCGCACTGGAGCTTGCCGAGCATAACATTACGGTTAATATAATCAACCCCGGCTGGGTGGATACCGATTTAATCGATAATGATAATTTAAAACAGAATTTTACAAAAGAAGAAATACTTGAAACAATACCCCAAAGAAGATATGTATTGCCGTCAGAAATAGCAAAGGCTTGCGAATATTTGATATCAGACGGGGCAGGAGCTGTTACGGGGCAGTGCATAAACATCTGCGCCGGTCTTTCATTGGGATTTTGACGGCATATTTTCACTTATCGCTTAAAAGAGCTTCATGATTACCGTCAAAACTAAATTCCACAAAATCTTCTTCATCGGCGGGAAATGCAAGCGTATCAATTACATGCCCGTTTTCCAAATCAATATCATCCGCATAGGATTCGTTAAAATGGCTTAAAAGAAAATAAATAAATAAAACTAAAATAGAAAATACAGTTAAACTTGTAACCAGAGCAGTTTTTCCAAAAAAGAACGCATAAGGAATTTTATTTTCGTTTTTGATAGTATTTATAATTTTTTTTGAATAATTAAAATTTAATCCGTTTTTGTAGCTGTCTACAGAGCTTTTAATATTATTTCTAAGCAAATACGCATTGGACAGCTCGCTCCTTGCCGGTTTGGATTTAAGAAGATATTTTCTGAACTTTATGCTCTCATCATAACAGAGTTCATCATCAATATAAGGCGAAATATTATTATAAAATGTTTCATATTCTCTGATGTTAAACAATTTATTATTTTCAATGCTGTCAAATTCAGATAAGAGCTTTTCATATTCAAAATGAAGATTATTAATAATTTCTTTCATTTCAAGATATTTTTGATAACAGCTTTGGCATTTATAAAAATGATTTTCAATAAAAAGCATGTCGCTTTCGCACAATTTGTGTTCAATAAACATGGACAGCATAGATATAACTTTTCTGCATACGGGATTTTCCAATTTATTCTCCTTTTTAGTCAGATAATATAAGGCTTTAAGCATTCCTGAAGTTTGTTTCTTGCACGGGCAATTCTTGATTTAACAGTACCTACATTGGTCTTTGTTATTTTGGCAATTTCTTCATAACTGAGTCCTTGAAGCTCCCTTAAAATAATTACAATTCTAAAATGTTCGGGCAGTCTGCATATAGTTTCACGAATAACATCAGTAAGTTCTCTGCCGATAGTTTTTTCATCCGGTTTCAGTTTGTTATCGCAGATATGAAGAACGCTGTCATCATTTTCATCATCATTATTCCAGTACGAATCAATAGAAACAGAATCGGGAATACGCTGTTTTTTTCTGAGTTCATCATAAAAAAGATTGGTTATAATCTGCCCCAGCCAAGATTTAAAATATTTAGGATTTTTGAGGTTTTTAATATTTTTTGACATCCTGAGCAGAGTTTCCTGCGTTAAATCTGAAATATTTTCTTTAGAAGCGCCAAGATAACAGAAAGAAGCATATATGTTTTTTTGTTCACGTTTAATAAGTTCTTCAAGTGCATCATAATTATCAGCCTGAGATTCGCAAATTAAATCATATAAATTTATATTTTTATATTTTTTAGTCATATACTTTCAGTCAAACATTTCTGTTGTTTTTATATTTAATAAATAAGCTAAACCATAACCGGAACATATAAGCCGGATGGATATATAAGCGGGCAGATATTAACCAAATTCAGATATAAATTTAAATAAAGTACTTGACTATGAATTATGATTTGGTTAAACTTAAAGTATCTGCGTGTAACAGGCTCCCATCGTCTAGAGGCCTAGGACACATCCCTTTCACGGATGCGGCAGGGGTTCAAATCCCCTTGGGAGTATATTTTATAAGAGGCTGGGTCTGTTATTTATTGTTCACAGTACATACGGTGTGTATGTATTATTTGCTATACCGGCAGATACGCAGGTCAGACCGCCTGTAATCTTTTTTAAAGATTTATTTTTTTCGGTTATTAAATAAACGGCAGATACCGGTAAAGCAAACCGGTTAATAACAAGATGGGGGGGGAGAGAGAAAAAAAAGAGAAAATGGGGGGGAAAAAAAAGTGCATACTGCTCCGCTCGGCTTCACTCTGCGCAATTTCACTGTCTTGAAACTTTTTGCGTTAAACGACTTTACGCATGGGCGACATCCGCCCTGCTTTCAGTCTATGCAAAAGTTCCGCTGTCCTTGCTTCGTCTTTCGCTTACCGGATTTTATCCGTCCGCAATTCCGCCCTCTTGGAATTTCTTAACCGCTCACAGGTTAGGACTTTGTTACAGAATTACTTTATCAAGTAATTCTTCCACTCCGCCA
>CAZBFV010000055.1:0-10472 GCA_964491345.1 uncultured Muribaculaceae bacterium | reverse complement strand
GAGCGAGCGGACTCGAGGGAGCAGCAAGCCGGCCGAACGCAAAAAGCCGACAGGTCTTTGAAGTGAGGTTGCAGGGCTTGTGCGAACAGCAATTCCAAGAGGGCGGAATTTCTGACAGGTGAAACCTGTAAACCAATTAAAAGGATGCGAACAAAAAATAAAAATAAAAATCATCAAACGGATACTCTGCGCCTAAATTGTTAATTTCAACCAGAAGCGTGCTAAACGGCGCACGCTTTGTCATTGTTTCAATAAACAATTTTACGGCGCTTCGTATATGTTTTCTGATTTTTTATTTTTATCTGCACATAACCCCGATAGGCGGAAGACGAACGACAGTCTTGAGCGCAAAGCAATTCCAAGAGGGCGGAATTTGCGCAGGGCGGAGCAATCCGGAAAAAGAAACCGGATTGCTCCGCTTCGCTCGCAATGACGTGGGACAAATAAGATGCAATGACTTATAATACGCATTTTAACTGTTTTTCTGCCGTAATATTACTACAGATAATTACTCCAATTTATTATACGCAGTATTTCAGGCAATCCGGCAGATTCAAAGCATATTATATTAAGGAAATTTCAGCTTTATCTGATGCAATATTGCATACAGCTTTCATATTTATAATTTAATTTGTTTGTATTAAAATTATTTTGTTAATTTGAGGAAACAAAGGTGAAATTCCTTGACCAGACCGTGGCCGTAAAGTCGGAATGCTCTGTAAGTTTTATTAATTGCGTTATCCGATTAATAAATATTGAGGCTTCTTTTATTAACAGCAGATGAGTAATCAGGAAAGTTTTATGCCGTCTGTTTTAGTCAATCAAAATTCAAGAGCGGGACTTTGCCCGCATGGTCTGCCTCAAAGTGCATGTCCGATTTGCATCGGAGGGCAGACGGCGGGTGTTGTAAAAAAATCTGTCCGGACTGATATTAAAATGCAATCCGGCAAATGGTCTTTTATGAAATGTTATATGGAAGGATTATCAATAAGAAGCAGGCAGATTCATATTCAAAATATGAAAGATAATTTCCGCCGCCAGCTTGAGTCTGCCGATAATTTAAGAGAAGAAATCCGTAAGATATTTTCAAAACTTCAATCCTTATCTGCCGGTTTAAAAAATTATATGCCTGTTTCATTGCATAAACCGCTTGAAATATCTTTAAAATTTGTATTTAACATCTTAAATAAGTTTCCTGATTTAATTAAGAGTTCTGCGGAATTTCAAAAAGACTTTTATTTGAAAATGTTAAGCGCATTTGAAAAACTAACAGCTGTTTATGCGGATTTTAAGAGTTTTATTCAAAAAAATTTTTCGGATAAATTTAAACAAAAATTTAAAAAGTTTTATTTATTTTTGTTCACGGGTTCATTTGAAGAAAACTACGGCAGCGATGAAACTTTAGCTGTTTTTAAATCGAGAGAAATAAAAAAATATTTAGTGAAAATTCTAAATAAAATAAAAAAGAAAGAAACTAATCATGATTAATATACCGCAGTATAAGCCCAATAATATAATTGAAAAATATTCTTCAGGAAAAACTGATTTAGAATTAAATAAAACTTTAAAGGGGGTTTTGGTTAATAATCATATTAGAAATGACGAAAAATTTTCTTTCGACGATATTAAAAATACCCTGCTGATAAGCAATTCATCATCTTATTACGGTGAAAAACAAGCCGATAGTACGCTTCAAAAGGATAAAGAAAGTTCTTTTAACGACAAAAAAGCATTAAAACCTCTTTTAATAGGAACAAGCATATTATTAGGCGGATGTTTCGGCCTGAGTGCAATATTTAAGTCCGCTTCCAAAACTCTTTTAAATTCAAAAAGCTATGAGAAACTGCCTGATTTAGCTGTCAATAATAACATAAAACAGGAAACTCAATTTGCCATTTACAGAGTTATCAGAGAGCCGAGTTTTAGAAATATTCTCGGTGCTGCCGCCGTTTTTGTTATGAGCGGTATTACTATCGCCGCAAAAAACTTTGTTGACGGAACTAAAGATATCTGGCTTAAGAAAAAATCGGCTGATATTGAAAAAGATTTTCAGGAAAATCTTATTTCTGTTGAAACTAATGCGTTTTCCGGAAAATTAAAAATTGTCAACGATATGCTATCTCATAATGTCGAGTATTTTGATAAAGTTTTAAACAGAACAAATAAACCTAATCAAAATCCGGACATTTTTGGTTCATTTGTTTCTTTTAAAGGTGCAGCCGAACACATAGAACCGCAGGATAAGGATAAAAAAAATAAAGACAATATAAAAAATATGAAATATTTATTATTAACTTTATCTGTTGCAGCAGCTGCTTTAATTCTCGGCAAAATGAGCATTTCCAATATAAAATCGGCAGCAAAGAATGCTGATAATCTTGCAAATAATATCGCTTCAAATACTATTGATTTAATAAACCAAAAAGCGGAGCATCCGCAAAATGATGATTTGCCGGACATTATAAAATATTTAAAATCTATATGCGCAAAACCGGAGTATATTCAAGAAATCGGTGAAAAATATCATTTGACTCAAGATAAAATTAATTCTATAACAGAAGCGGTAGAAAAAGACAAAAAACGCATATTTGCCGATGCGCCTTCGGCTTTGGGGGGCATTCCGCAAAAACTTCAATATTATTGCTATCTTGATGAGAACAGAGGACATTTATATAATTGGATTATAAATCCTGATAATAAATTTACAAAATATATTTTTCTTGCTTTTACTCTCTCAAGCGCTGTAGGATATCTGTTCAATAAAGGTATAGAAGCGCTCAGAGATTATACGGTGATGAGAGAAAACGCAAAAACCGAACTGGATTTAAGAAAAAGACTTGTTGATGTTGAAATCCAAAATTATAAATCAAAAAAAGAAAGCGCCGTTAAGCCTTTAATCGGCGATTTTACACTTAAAGCCAATTCCGGTAAAAAGTCAAAAGAAGAACTTAAACAGCTGGCGGATAATATTCTTTTCGAAACAAAGAACGGTCCGCCTTACATATATACATAGGAGTAATTTTATGATAAATCAAACATTCCGGTTAAATATGGCTAAACTCGGACAGAATGTCATTCTGCCTGATAAATATCATCCCTACTGCATATTCGATGAGGAAAAAACGAATAATATAGCGAATGCGGGGGAAGATGCACTTCCGTACATTGATGTATTTTTAAAATCCGCTTATACGGAAGAACAGGTTCTTGACGGGCTTCATGTGCTTGATAAAATGCTTGATAATAATGTAAAAGGCATAGATAAAATGTATCCGGCACTTTCGAGGTTTAATAATGCAGTATCTCCGAACATACAAGTGTTTTTAGCGGGAATTTACCGTAAAACACTTGTTCCCGATGCATTCGGACCTTTAAACAAAATGCTGTTAAGACAGACTTTTATGCCAAATTCTCCATATTTTGATCCGACGGAAGAAATCGGAGGAGCGATTATGGAATATTTAAAAAATAAATCCGATATTAACGGTGCAATGATTAATTATCAAAATAAACGGAATGCTTAATATACAATTACTTCAGGTTCTGTCGTATCCTGCATTTTTTGTATTTCGTAAGGCATTTTTTGGATTAAACAGTATCTTTTACCCGAATCCAAAAGCATATATTTAATATTATCCGCTTCTATATCCCATAAATCTTTTATTTCTACAGCCACATAATCAAACGGATTTTTATTTATAAATTCATTCAGTTTCTTTGTATTTTTTTCTTCAATAAAATTAACTTTTTTATCGTAATAATATACTAAACTGTATTTTTTTATTCCGTAAGAAGCAAGCTGAACTTCGGCTTTTTTTGCTACCTGCGCAAATTTTATCAGGTCGTTTTCACCGCTGTTTAAGGTTATAAAATTGAAAGTTATCGGAGTTATAACAAAAGATAAGCTGAGCATTAAAATTAAATTTGCGCCAAAAGGCACTATTCGTCCTTTTAATATAACCGCAAATATACTTATGAGCGGAATTACAAAAAATATTATAACAAGCGGAATTACCAAATTAATAATCCCCTGAAAAATAAATTTGTTTAATATGTTATGCCCGAATAATCCTGTTAATGAGCAGATTATCATAATAAAATCGGGTATTATCGTTGATACAAAAATACTTTTATTATGTTCTTTTTTTATCAGATAATCATACCAATAACAGCCTGATATAAAAGATGCCGGAAAAATTAACAGTAATATAAGGTATGTATTTTTTTCGCCATATAGCAGGGCAAATATAAATACGGTAAAAAATGTTATTGTATTTAAAGACATAAATTGTTTTATTCTCTTTAGCTTATGCCATTTTTCTTTTAATTTGTCAGGCGAATTATCCTTAAAATATGAAACAACCGATTCTGCCGTATCTTTAAAATTTCTGCCTAAAATCCATAATGTTGACAGTGTCCATGGGAAAAACCCAAGCAGAAACAGTCCTGTTGCAACTGCCATTTTATGTATGCCTGCCGTATTAAATATATTTAACAATAACAGGTTTTCTTTTATAAATACTGTTCCATATTTATAAAACATTATAATATTCCAAGGCATTACAATTAATGAGAATATAATAATTCCGCAGATAATATTTTTTAGGTTAAACATTTGTTTTACTCTGCCCGCAAAAATATTCATTGCCAAAACAGCAGTAAAAGGAATTATAAATCCTAATATCCCGCAGCTTAAAACGGATAGCGAACTGAATATATATGTTAATTGTCTTGATAAAAATGTACTTTTATTTTCTTTTTCGAAAACCGATAAATACCCGAAAACTATTGACATCATCATTAATACTGCCGATAACATATCATTCGTCGCAAGATGAGAAAATACTATTGTTCCCAAACATGTTGCCGTTATTAATGAAATTATGAACGCATAAGTGTTTGTTAATATGCGTTTTGCCGTAAAAAATACAAATAATATTCCCGCTGCCGATATTAATGAAATCGGCATTCTTACAGCGCCGGCGCTTATTTTTCCAAATATTATGCACGATAAATTTACTATCCAGAAAAATAAAGGAGGAATGTTCAATAAATTTTCGCCGTTTAGCCTTATGTTTATCCACTCGCTGTAATTAAGCATCTCTTTTGCTGTTGAAACAAATTTTGTTTCATCTGTATCTATAAAACTGTAATTGGAAATATTTAAGGCATACATTATAAGGCAGACCACTGTTAAAATTCCGGATAATGCTGCTGCGGTATGTCTTTTAAAATAATTCATTTTTCTTCCTTACTGCGTTCTTATGCGGATTTAATATAATTGTTAATTTCTTCCGCTGTATTAATTTCCGTAGTACAAACAAGTATTTTATAGTTTTTTGCTTCTAAACCGCCCGCAGGTATGCGGGCATTTTCAGCACTGAGGTATGCCGACTGCATAATACCTTTCTTTCCTAACAGCGCAATATATATTGACGCATTTAAAATTGCCGGATTTTGATTTGAACAAATATTGCCTGCTGTCTTTTTTCTCCTTATATGCTGTTCTCCTGCCTGAATCGTAAGCGCAAGCGCCTGTTTGCCGTCTTTATCAAACGTTCTTCCGGCAGTTCTTCCGGAAATCTGTCTTTTATACCTGTCCGATACGGCAATAAAACCAGCATAAAATGCGCTAAACGATGCCGGACTGCCTGATGATTGAACATCACCCGCAGCTATATCCGCATTATACCCTTCAGGCTTTTTCAAAACGGAAGCACTTACAGGTTCAATGCATACGATTAACAAAGTTTTTTCTGCCTCTGATAGTGAAGATAATTTATCAATATCTTTTATTGTACCGCAGAAGTCTGGGTTTTCTATTATTCCCGCATATCCGCCCGATAAAAGTTCTTCTTTTATGCTTTCTATATTTTTTATTTCCGCCGTCTGTATTCCGCCTGCCCCAGCCTTATATTGGAGATTAATTAAACTGCTTATAAGAATTTTTTTCTTTCCGCTGATTCTTGCTGCTGTAAACACAGCTTCTGCACAGGCACAGCCTGCATAATAGACCGGAGCATTACATACAGCCATGCCCGTTAAACCGCATATTACTGACTGAAACTCATAAATCACCCGAAGCGTTCCCTGCGGAATTTCGGGCTGATACGAAGTATATGCCGTATTAAACTCAAATCTTGACGATATTTGCGATATAGAAGCGGGAATAAACCTTTTGTATGCATCTGCGCCTATAAAACAGCCGTAATCTGTTTTGTTTTTTTCAGCTAATGATTTTATTGATTTTTGAACCTGCATTTCACTAACAGCTTCAGGCAAATCAAGTTTTTCCATCAATGCTTTTTTGTCTATCATTATTTCTTTTATTGTGGAATTTGAATCGGCTCTATAATTGTTCATGCTATTTCTGCTTCTTTTTTATATGTTTCATAATCCGTTAAATCCTGACGGTCTTCATCAAAAAATTCCGCTTCGGCTTTTATAAGCCATATATTTTCAAACGGCATCTCATTCAATAACTCCGGATGTCCGGTCAGTTTTTCCTGTATTTCAATTATTCTGCCCGTTAACGGCATATAAAGCTCAGAGGCGGCTTTAACCGATTCAACCGTTCCAAAAATTTCACCTTTTGAATACACCTCGCCTGCTGCAGGAAATTCAACAAATACTATATCTCCCAGCTGTTTTATTGCATAGTCCGTAAGCCCTACATAATAATATCCGTTCTTTTCATATACATATTCATGAGATTTACTGCATAACATATTCTCGGGTATTGTCATCCGATGCTCCTTTAATCAATTTTGTTGCGTTTTTTATAAAGTCCTTTGCCGACGGCATTATACAATTTATTTCGCATCACAGCTCCTATATCTGTTTCTATCCCTGCCGGTATATTTTTCTTTTCTATCTTTATCCGCACTGCTGTTCAGCAGCTCTGCTCCCGTAATATAAAATGATTTTGAACATTGAACTTCAGCCATAGAATATATATCTGATTTATTTTCCACTTTTACATTAAAATTTTCTGCATGTTTTGTAAGCCGGCTATAATCAGCCTCAATTCTCGAAGCATTTACAACCGCTGAATAGCGGTTATTTTCAATCTTGTATATAATTAAATCATCTATAATACCGCCTTTTTCGTTTGTCATTTGACAGTACAGCGCCTGTTTATCTTCCAATTTTGCGATATTTCGAGGCGCTGACACTTGAAGGTAATCTAATGACTGAACGCCCAGGATTTTCCCCATGTGCGGAACATGTTTTTCAATAATACCCGTGTATTGTACAGGCATGCTCCGGTCTGCAAAGCCTGCCGTTTCAGCCTCTAATTTGATATGATTGTTATATAAATACGTTTTCGGCATTTAAAATTCCTTATTTTGAACAGATTATACGAGCTGCATATACGCCTGAAGCCGAAGCCTGAATTAAGCCTCTTGTAACTCCTGCGCCATCTCCTATGGCATAAAGATTCTTTACCCCCTCGGTTTCCAGATTGTCCGTTAATTTTACACGGCCGGAGTAGAATTTTACCTCTATACCATATAATAAAGTGTATCTTGAGGCAGTACCCGGAGCAATTTTATCTAAGGCATAGAGCATTTCGATAATAGCGGTCATCTGCCTGTACGGCAGAACCAGACTTAAATCTCCCGGAGTTGCACATGACAAAGTCGGTGTAATTATGCTGCTTTTTATCCTTTCCGGCGTCGAGCGTCTTCCGTCAAGCAAGTCGCCGAATCTTTGTATAAGAACACCTCCCGCAAGCATATTTGCAAGCCTTGCAACGTGCTGTCCGTATGCTATCGGTTCTTTAAAAGGTTCCGTAAATTTTTCAGAAACCAGAAGCGCAAAGTTTGTATTTGGTGTTCTAAACTCTTTATTCCCGTAGCTGTGTCCGTTTACGGTTGAAATTCCCGAGTAATTTTCGGTAACAACTTCGCCGTACGGATTCATACAAAATGTTCTTACTTCATCCCCGAAAGTAGGAGAGTAGTATATTAATTTTGATTCGTATAATTTATCCGTAATAGGTTCAAACACCGGAGCAGGAAGCTCAACACGGACTCCGACATCAACCGCATTATTAACCATACCGATTTTGTTCTTTGAAAATTCATGCGTAAGCCAGTCGGCACCTTCTCTGCCCGGGGCAATTATAATATGCTCAGCTTCAATTTTTTGATTATCATGAGTTATAAACCCTTTTACATGAGCATTTTCCACAATTAATTTATCTGCAACGGTATCGTATAGTATAGTGATTTTTTTGCTCAGATAATCCTGCATATTCTTAAGAACATTAAGGCTTCTTTCTGTGCCTAAATGTCTTACAGGCGAGTGTACAAGTTTAAGCTCCGCAAGAGTCGCAGCTCTTTCTATTTCCGCAAATACTTCCTTATTTGTGCCGAATACTTCATTTGTTGCACCGAATTTTACATAGGTATCATCCGTATATTTAACAAGTTCTTCTACTGATTTTCTCGGCATATAATCAATAAGATGACCGCCTACATCCGGAGTAAGCGTAAGTTTTCCGTCCGAAAAAGCACCGGCGCCGCCCCATCCGCAAAGCAAACCGCATTTTTGGCAGGCAGGACATTTTTCATAACCTTCTCTTAAAAGGCATTTTCTTTTTTCTATTTGAACGCCTTTTTCAACAAGAATTACTTTCCAGCCGGGTTTTAATTTTGTTATTTCCAATGCCGCAAAAATACCGGCAGGCCCGCCTCCTATAATAGCTACATTATACATTTTTTCTCCGCTCAATTTTTTTATATATTGATTGTAACTTAAATTATTTTTGTTTTAAATAAATCATAAATAAATATTTTACTTAACTCAATCAATTTTCATTAAATGTTACAGATGGTAATCTGGCGTCCATGATAATTGCTTTTAGGAAAAACATAGTTTAATATTTTTATATGAATATTCTTGAGATAAAAAATTTAAATCTTTTTTTTCATTTTGACGGGTGTGATAATCAGGCTTTATACGACATAAATTTATCCTTAAAACAAGGCGAAATATTAGCTCTTGTCGGTGAATCGGGCTGCGGAAAAAGTATTACCGCTATGTCTGTTTTAAGACTGCTCGGCAGAAATGCAATAATTAAATCCGGAGAAATTTTATATAAAGACATTAATCTTTTAACATTACCGTTAAGCAAAATGTGCAGGATTAGAGGCAGGGAAATAGCGCTTGTTCCGCAGGATCCCATGACGGCGCTTAACCCTCTTTACACTATAGGCAGCCAGCTGATGGAAGTTATTGAAGTTCATCAGCATATTAAAGGTTCAGAAGCCGAAAAGACAGCAATTGATGTGCTTAATCAGGTTAAAATTCCAAATGCAAAGGAACGTTTGAAGTCATATCCCCACGAATTTTCAGGCGGAATGCGCCAGAGAGTTATTATTGCAATGGCAATTGCATGTAATTCCCAAATTATTATTGCAGACGAGCCGACTACAGCCCTTGATGTTACTATTCAAGCTCAAATAGTAAATTTATTAAAGGATATTCAAAAAAAACATAATACTTCTTTTATTTTTATTTCGCATGATTTCGGGCTGGTAAGTCAAATAGCCGATTATATTGCGGTTATGTATGCCGGACATATTGTTGAAAAATCACAATCCAAAGAATTATTTACGGAGCCTAAACACCCGTACACTCAGGCATTAATTGAGGCTCTGCCTGATTTCAGCTCAAAAAAACTTAAATCCATAGACGGCCAGCCCCCGTCTGTCAAAGATGAATTTGCCGGCTGTCCGTTTGCGCCGAGATGCCGCAAACGAATGGATATTTGTGATAAAAAAAAGCCCCAGTGTATAAATATAAAAAACGGCAGTGTTTCTTGTTTCCTTTATGCATAAATTAATGTATAATTTTTATATGCATATTCATAATTCTGATTATAAACCGAATAATAAAGTCAATAATAATCGCAATAATAATCGTAAAAGGAATCATTCCGGAAACAAAAAAAAAGTAAGATATTCGCTTCTGACTTTTGTTTTGATTTTGTGTATTATTGAATTGGCTGTAAGTAATTTTAATAATATATCTAAAAATATAAATTTTTCAGGAAAGATTAAAGGTCTTGAAAACAAAAAAAATGAAGAACTTGATAAAAACAAACAGCTGAAATCCGAAATTAAAAATTTTAATTCGGCGATTATGCTGGAATCTATTGCCAGAAATAATTTAAAAATGGCAGGTCAAAATGAAATTCTTATTATTATAAATAAACCTGAAGAAAATACATCCGAAGAAAAAAAGAAAGAATAGCGGAATTGCGCAGAGTGGAGCCGAGCGGAGCGAGCGGACTCGAGGGAGCAGCAAGCCGGCCGAACGCAAAAAACCGACAGGTTTTTGAAGTGAGGTTGCAGGGCTTGTGCGAACAGCAATTCCAAGAGGCGGAATTGCGCAGAGTGGAGCCGGACGGAGCGAGCGGACTCGAGGGAGCAGCAAGCCGGCCGAACGCAAAAAACCGACAG
>CAZBFV010000054.1:1818-10913 GCA_964491345.1 uncultured Muribaculaceae bacterium | reverse complement strand
CGGGGCGGTAAAGATGAGTTTCTGCAGTGCGGGGAGGGCAGAAAAAAGCAGGGAAAGCAAGGAAGAAGAGAGGGGGAATAAAAAAAAATGAAGAATCATTGGGGGGGGGCTGAAATATGCAGATAAATGCTTATACGGTATTGAAACGGCATATCCGGCTATTTTAATTTAATGACCTTATTTCAGGTTTTTAAGTCCGAAAATCAGGACAATTTTAAATTCAGATTTATTTCAAATTTATTTATATTTGAAGCAAAAAATTGCATAATTTATGCTCTTGAAACCGGCATTTCAATCCGGAGCGGGACAAAGCCGAAAAACAAATATCGCCAAATTAAAAGAAACAGAAAAGAATTTTTAAAAAATGTATCTATATTGACAAAATGAAAAATTTTAATTATAAAATTAAAATACGAATATAAAAAAGAGTTATTACGGTCAAATAGTTTTTGGGGATGTATGGAAAACAAAATAGTTTACAGTGCGCTTCTGCATGATATCGGCAAATTAATAATGCGTGCAACGGGCGAGAGAAGAAGTCATGCTATAATCGGCGCAGAATATTTAAAGCAAAAGGATTTTGATGAGGAAGTGATACTGCCCGTAAAGTTTCATCACGCAAAAGACCTCAGGGAAATTTCAAATACAATACAAAAGGATTCTCCTTTATATATTGTTTATGAAGCCGATAATATTTCATCGGCAATAGACAGGCGGAAAAATATCGCCGGCGATAATCAGGATATGGAATGGAAGCCTGATGTTGCGCTAAAGAGCATTTTTTCGTCTTTTAAAGCACAAGCAGGCGAGAAGCAGTACTATTATCCTTTAAGAGACTTAAATCCCGATAATGATATAAATTATCCGACGGAAACCATATATGCGTCGGCTGATAAATATCAGAATTTAAAAAAGATACTTGATGAAAAACTTAGTAAGGATTTAACGGTTAATTCCCTGCTGGAATTATTGGAATCAACAATGACTTATGTACCGTCAAGCACTAATATGAATGAAAATGCGGACATTTCGCTATTTGACCATTCCAAAACGACGGCCGGAATAGCCCATGCCATGTATAAATACTTCAAAGAGAACAACATTACGGATTTAAGGGAAAAACTTTATACATCGCCTAATCGTGATGAGAAATATTTTCTTCTTTTATCTGCCGATATATCGGGAATACAGGATTTTATTTATACGATTTCGTCAAAAGGCGCATTAAAATCTTTAAGAGCAAGGTCGTTTTATCTGGAAATTTTATTGGAAAATATAGTTGATGAGCTTTGCGAAAAAACCGGCTTAACAAGAGCAAATCTTTTATATACGGGCGGAGGGCATTTTTATATGCTTCTTCCTGGCACACAGAGCGTGAAAGAGATTATAAAAGAAGCTGAAAACAAAATAAATCAATGGTTTTTAGATGAATTCGGCACTGATTTATATATAGCATTTGCATATATTGAGGCTTCAAGCAACGAACTTGCCAAGTCAAAAAATCTGTTTAAGAGTCTTTCGTTCAAATTATCTGAGAAAAAACAGAGAAGATATAATAATGAGCAGTTAAAGCAGATTTTAAGGCCGAAAGAATTAAAGTCCCGGCGGGAATGTACGATATGCAATACATCTTCAAGAACAACAACGGATTATGATTCAAGGCTGGGTGAAGTCTGCGGAACCTGTTACAGCCTATATCTTGCGGGGGGGGGGTATAATATCGGATAACATAGTAATATCGGTTACATGTTATCCTGTTGAAAATTCACTCAATCTGCCGTCATTAGATGACGATATGAAATATTTATCCTTTAAAAAGATAGATGATGCAAAAAGACACTATGTAAAAAATCAAAGATATACGGGCGGAAATTATGCAACAAATCTTTTTATAGGCGATTATAATTACAGGGCTAAAAAAGATGAACCTGCTGATTTTTCCGATTTAACCGCCGATGCAAAAGGAATAAAACGGCTTGCCTCTCTGAGGTGTGATGTTGATAACTTAGGGCTGGCTTTTATTGCCGGATTCAGCGAAGAATATTCCACAATATCAAGAATTACATCGCTTTCAAGACAGTTGAGCTTATTTTTTAAATTTTATATCAACAAAATCTGCAGAGGAAATATACAAAGCCTGATTGATAATGACTTAGAGAATTTTTATATTGATAAAGCCGGAAACAAAGAAAAGAAGCTGGTTATAATATATTCGGGCGGAGATGATGTCTTTGTTACGGGCAATTGGATAGATGTATTAGATTTTGCGGTTGATTTAAGAAACTCATTTAAAAAATACACATGTTCAAAGCTGACTTTCAGCGGAGGCTTCGGGCTGTTTTCGCCGGACTGCCCCGTATCGCAGATAGCAAAACAGACAGGCAGGCTTGAAGATTATGCAAAAGAGTATGATAATAAAACAAAAAATTCAATATCCCTGTTCGGATTTGACGAAACCGGCGCCGGTAAAGATAAACGAATTGAAACAAACAATCATACATATCATTGGGATGAATTTACGGATAAAGTTGCAGATAAAATAAATATTTTAAATTCCTTATGCTGTTACAGCGGAAGAGAACAGAATAAAATTTTATTTTCAACATCCATGATGTATAAGTTTAAGCAATTATTGTCCCCGTGCGGAGAAAAAATAAATCTTGCAAGATTCGCTTATGCTTTATCCGGAATGCTCTCCGATAATACGGGCGATAATGCGGTTTCGGAAGCAAACAGCGCAGATTTGCGAAAGTATTTATATAAATGGGCGACGGAAGAAAAGAAATCATTTTTAACTGCGCTTGATTTATTAATTTACATGAATAGAAAAGAGGAAAAACAATGACGGATGACTTTGTTAAAAAAGCGGAGAGTTTTGTTTATGACAAATTGACAGAAGCCGACAAATACAAACCTTCCGAAAGAACCGGCTTAATAACGGCTTCGCAAATAAGGAAGTTTTTATCGGGAGTAAATCTGCTTCAAAACAAAATGAACAGTGAAAATGACACTCTGAGCAGTGAAACTGCCGATGAAATAAAATATTTAAAGGTAAAGCTCGCTTATCAGGCGGGGCGGGAGAAGAAAACAAAGGTTCTATATGACAGCCTTGCGCCCATGATTGATGAAATAGGAAACAGCAGGAAAAAGTTTCTTGAATTTTCAAAGTATGTGGAAGCAATAGTTGCATATCACAAATTCTACGGAGGAAAAGACTAAATGGAAAAAGGTATAAAAACAATAGAAGATAAAATAATAATAACAGCGGAAATGAAATTAAAAACAGGCATGCATATAGGCAAAGCAAACGATTTTGCACCTATAGGCGCAGTGGACAGCATTGTAATAACAGATCCTCTGACAGGCGAGCCGGTAATTCCGGGGTCAAGCGTAAAAGGGAAAATGAGAACACTGCTGGCAAAATTATTATCAAACAGAAATGAAAACGGAATTCTGCCGAATCATGAAAAGGATACAGATATAATAAAAGGTTTATTCGGGGCTTCAGCCCCGGTAAGGGAAGCAAAACTTCAATTTTTTGATTTGTTTTTATCTAATGCCGATGAAATAAAAAATAAACCGACTGATTTATTATATACGGAAATAAAATTTGAAAATACAATAGACAGAAAAACAGCCGTAGCAAATCCAAGACAGCTTGAAAGAGTGCCGGCGGGCGCTGTGTTTGCTTTTAAACTGGTTTATAATGCGGAGAATACGGCGGAATTAAAAAGTGATTTTGAAACATTAGCCAGTGGGTTCAAACTTTTACAGCTTGACTACATCGGCGGTTCGGGGTCAAGAGGATACGGGAAAGTTAATTTTTCCAATTTCAAAGCCGAAGCAAAGAATTTAGGAACGGAAAAAATTGATACATCTTCAGTTGAAAGTATTTTAAAAGAAAGTGAAAATTATGCTGTATAAAATTTACAGGCTGAAATTCATAACACCCGTGCATTTTGGCAGTCATAAAACAGGGACGAGCCTTGAAAATGTTTCATATTTCTGCCACAGCGATACATTTTTTTCGGCATTATGCCTGGAGTATCTGAAATTATACGGCGAAACAGGATTTTCTGAATTTATTGATATGTTTAAAAACGGGAGAATAAAAATATCTTCGCTTTTTCCTTACGACAGCGGAGATATGTATCTGCCAAGACCCGCACTGCTGATAAAAAGAGAAAATACAAATGAAAGCGATTATAAGAATAAAAAGAAGTTTAAAAAACTTGAATTTATTAAGGTTAATGATTTCAAAAAATATGTAAACTGCTTAAAGACGGGAGAAAATTTTGACTGCTCCGGCTACGGAAATGAATATGCGCTCTACAGTGATAATGCAAAAGTATCTTTAAGAACCGGCGACGAAAATAACAGAATATATCATGTAGGTACATATTCATTTAAAAAGGATGCAGGGTTATATTTTATTGCAGAATTTGAAGATGAAAATTTAACGGAACGGTTTGAAAAAATACTAAATTCGCTTCAATATTCGGGAATCGGAGGAAAACGCACATCAGGATACGGAAAATTTGAAATTGACGAGATAATAGAACTAACCGAAAATTTAATGGAAAATGAACAAGAACTGTCAAATCTGCTTCAAAACAGAAATAATCAATACAGCATGCTTATTTCCCTATATTCGCCGGATGAAAATGAGCTGGAAACACATACTTTTGAAAACAGTTATTATAACTTAATAAAAAGAAACGGATTTGTTTATTCGGAGCAATACTCTGAAACATTATTGAAGAGAAAAAATTTAGTAATGTTTAAAGAAGGTTCCTGTTTCGATTTTAAACCGTGCGGGGCTGTTCAAAATGTGGGAAATAAAGGCAATCACCCCGTGTACAGATATGGAAAAGCCTTAACAATAGGAATTAATCTATGAAAGAAATAAAAGAACAATATTCAAAATATAAATTAACGCTGACAGCCTTAACCCCGATATTTATAGGAAGCGGTGAAACACTCAACAAAATAATGTATTATTATAATCAGGATCAGGGAATTATAAATATCGTTGATGAGAAAAAACTGATAAAATTTTTATCGAAAAATAATTTGACGGACAAATTCAGCGAATATCTGCTGAACGGAAACAATGGAAATCTGGCGGACTGGCTCAAAAATTACAGAGTTTATAATCCGAATTTAATAAATATATGGAAGTATCAGCTGAAAACGGGAATTATAGAAAACGTTAAAAATAAACAGCTTAACGACATAAAAACATTTATAAAAGGAGCGGACGGTCTGCCTTATATTCCGTCAAGCTCCGTAAAAGGCGGAATAAGAACGGCGCTTTTAGCCTGTGAAATAATAAATAATAAACAAAAATACTCTGATTTTTTCAACAGGGATATTTCAAAAATTAATATAAAAAAGCTGGAAGAAACAGTATTCGGCTCAATTAAAGATAATATATTCAGAGCTTTAAGAATATCAGACAGCAGTGAATTCAGTACGAAAAAATTAATTTTAGAGCGGAGATATGATTATCCGATACATAAAGACAGGCCAAATCCTATGCCGATATTCTTAGAATGCCTAAACGCATACGAAAAGGCTGAGTTTTCACTTTTAATAGATGAAGAACTAAACAAAAATAAATATTTTACAAAAGAAAAAATAGAAAAAGCACTCAGTTTATTTACGCAAATTCAGGCTCAGGCAATGGAAGCCTTCAGAAAAAAAATCGGCGAATACGGCTATATGATAGATGATAACTATGACGACAACTTAAGCTGTAATTTATGTCTGGGCGGTTCAGCCGGATTTTGGTCAAAGACAATCGTATATGCGCTTGCACCCGATAAAAAGACGGCAACAGATTCATTAAGAGAATTTTTTGAAAGAAATTTTAAAAAACATAAACACTTATTGTTAGATAAGGATACGGCGCCTCATACAATGAAAATGATAAATGATAACGGCGAATACATCCCTGTCGGGTTATGTAATTTAAAACTGGAATAAATATGATAACAAAACTGGATATTAAACTCAGGCCAAAAAATAAAGAAGTAAAAAATTTGTATGGAAATATGTTTCAGGGATATTTGATGTCCGAAATTGACACCTGCTATGCAGAATTTTTACATTCCAATCAATTAAACCCGTACAGCCAGTTTGTATTCTACAATAAAGAAGAAAACTGCTATATCTGGAGAATATCAGCGCTGAATAAAGAATCCTGCAGTCAGATAATAAAAAAGATATTAAATAAAAAAACTGAAACAATAGTTTTAAATAATGATACAATCTTAGATATAATTTCAAAAGAGATTACAAAGCAGATAAGCTATAAAGATATAGCAGACAAATATTTTTCAATGCCTGAAACAAAAAGGCTTATAAAAATAAAAACCTTAACGCCCGTAACATATAAATCAAACAATGAATATCAGATATTCCCCGATGTAAAGAGCTTATACATATCTTTATACAATAAGTGGCGCATGTTTTCAGATACCGTGAGCATAGAAAGCGAAGACACGCTGAAGCACCTTATAAACTACAGCGTCTTAAGCAGTTATGATTTAAAATCGGCAAAATATTCAACGGACGGAATAAACATAAAAGCATTTAAAGGCAGTTTTTCAATATATGCAAAAGGTCCTGCTCCGCTTGCAAATATAGCGGATATGCTCTTTGATTATGCGCAGTACGCAGGACTCGGAGCAAAAACATCAATGGGGATGGGAGGAATAAAAATTGAGTAGAAATATTTTAATTTCATTTATAGGAAGTCATGATTTGACAGCAGGGAAAAAAGGACCGGTTGAACAGCTGATAAACTATTTAAAACCAAGAAAAACATACTTATTTTTAACGAAAGAATATAAAGAAAAATTCAGCCAAAAGAATTTAAAAGAATACTACGGAAGTTTATTAACGGAGGAGCTGGAAGTTATTGAAACGGATATAATAAATCCTGTCGATTATGAAGAAATTACACAAAAAATATCAGAAAAAATTGAAGAAATAAACAGCTTTATGCTGGAAAATAAATTTGACGGCTTCTTAAACTTAACATCAGGAACACCTGTAATATTATCGGTATTATCTTTATTTGCAATAACGGGGAAATTAAACAGAACCGCCGGACTGTATGCGCCGAATCCAGAGCATGATAATAAAATAAAGACAAATTCGCTTGATTATTATAAAAATTCCTTTGCTTTTAAAACAATAAAAAAACTGATTAACACATGCAGTTATTGCGCAATAGAAGCATTATTGGCCGAAGAAAAAAAGATACTGCCGAAACTGTTTGAAAATAAAGAATTTAAAGAACTTATAAGTTTTGCAAAAAACCGCTCGGACTGTGCATTTAATGAAGCATATAAAATATGGGAAAAGTCAGAGTTTTTAAAGAAATATAATTATAATGAGCCGAAAAATCTTTATGAAAAATCAATAGAATGCTTAATGACGGCAAAAATATCCGAAATGAATAAAGACGATTTCCAAACAGTATTGAGGCTCGGATTAATAAGAGAAAATTTGTTATCATATCTGCTTGATAAAATATTGGAAGCAAAGAATCTGGATATAATTGAAATAAAAAAGACAAAAAAAAGAAAAAAAGAAGAAAGCGTAAAATTGCTCAATGAAAATAAAATAAAAGAAAAATGCCCGAAACTGAAAGAATATATAGAAAATAAAATGAAAAATTCGGAAGGAATAAATAAAAAGGTTGATTACAAAAGAGAAGTTTCTTCATTTATGGAAGGAATAATACTTGAATACTTCTTATCCGATGAAGAATTTACTGCTTATCCGATACAGCAGGAATTATATAAATTGGAAGAATTAAGAACACAAAGGAATGAATCGGCCCACACAATAAAAGCATCAAAATACAATAAAAACTGGATGCGCAGTATAGAAAAAATAATAAAATACACTGCACAATATTTCGGCTTTCCGGAACCGGATATAAATATATATAAAAAAATTAATGCCGATTTATTGGACATACTGAAAAAAACAATAAACTAAATAAAAATGTACATTGACAATTTAATAAAAATGTTGCAGGAGAGGTTAAATGAGCAGTTTATATATGACAGAAGAAGGAAGCACTTTAAGCATAAAAGACAACCGGCTTGTGATAAAAAAAACAAATGATACCTTAAAAGAAATATCAATAGAAAAAGTTGATAATATAGTATTAATAGGAAACACCCACTTAACCTCGCCGTTGGCAACAGAACTGCTGGAGCGTGAAATTCCCGTAAGCTGGCTGTCCCATACGGGGAAATTTTACGGAAGATTAGAACCTACAACATCAATAGATATAGAAAGACAACGGGAGCAGTTCAGAAAAAGCGATGAAAAAGAATTCTGCCTAAAACTGGCAAAAATATTTATTACAGGGAAAATAAAAAATTCTCAGGTAGTATTAAGAAGATATAACCGTAATTTTGAATATTCCGAAGTGCAGGAAATAATAGAAGAGTTAAAAAGATACGCACTGAAAATTGAATCTGCCGAAAATACGGAAGAATTGCTGGGATACGAAGGCAACGCATCAAAAATATATTTTAAAGGTCTTGGGCGGATGGTAAGGAGTGAATTTTACTTCAGCAAAAGAACCCGTATGCCTCCTAAAGATAAATTTAACTGCCTGCTTAGTTTCGGATATACCCTGCTTTTATACGAAATATATACGGCTGTAATAAATAAAGGATTAAACCCGTATTGCAGTTTTTTGCATAAAATAAGAAAAGGACACCCCGCCCTCGCAAGCGATTTAATAGAAGAATGGCGTGCAACATTAATAGACAGCATGGTAATGAATTTAATACAAAACAGAATAATAACGGAAGATGACTTCAGGCCGCAGGAAGAAAACGGAGCAGTATATCTGGCAAAAGACGGATTAAAAAAATTTATAAATAAATTTGAAGAACGGTTAAAACAGCATAACAGCTACTTAACTTATGTAGACTACCCTTTGAGTTTTAGAGAATCAATACAATTTCAGGCAGGGTCTTTGGTAAAAGCAATAGAGAACAATGAACCGGAAATATACAGGACAATATTAATAAGATGATTAATAATGAAATACCCCATCT
>CAZBFV010000054.1:0-1718 GCA_964491345.1 uncultured Muribaculaceae bacterium | reverse complement strand
CCGCCACTGCGGACGAACTGAAACAACCCAGGGACAATATTAATAAGATGATTAATAATGAAATACCCCATCTCCGCCACTGCGGACGAACTGAAACAACCCAGGGACAATATTAATAAGATGATTAACGATAAAATACCCCCGATAGAAAATTGGTATATCGGAAGAAATAATGAAGAATATACATTTGATGAATATGAGGTTTTATCAAAAGTGGGAAACAGAACATATTTAATTGTAATAATATACGACGTAACAGACAACAAAAGACGATACAGAATATCGAAAATATTAAAAGGCTACGGTGAATGGGTGCAGAGAAGCGCATTTGAATGTCATTTAACAATGAGCAGGTATGAAAAAATGATGAAAGAAATCACGCCTGAATTTGATTTCGAAGAAGATATGCTGAGAGTATACAGATTAACAGGACAGGCGGATATAAAAACCTTCGGAAAAATAGAAATGACAGAAGATGAAGATACAATAATAATATAATGCGCCGGAGAAAGAAAAAACTAAAAAATGTTAAGAAACGGCTTTTTTATGTAATCCGCCCCGGGCATTGCAAATATTGAAAGATGAGGTAATTTTAAAATGAAAAAAGAAAAAAAAGAAAAAAATAATTTTGCCCGGCGCAAAAGATGCTGTATAATCAGATATGGAAACGGACAAAAAACGGCGGATTAGTTTTAACTTCACTCCGATAGGAGACGAAAATGCCCCTTCCTTTTTTTATTGCAGGCGATTTTATATCATTAGTTTTAACTTCACTCCGATAGGAGACGAAAATATTCTGGAACTTTGAAATAGCCAGCCGATTCCCATTAGTTTTAACTTCACTCCGATAGGAGACGAAAATTTCGGTCGACGTCTCTACTCTTGCAAGCCCTTCGATTAGTTTTAACTTCACTCCGATAGGAGACGAAAAAAAAGTTTTTGGCAACTAATATGCCTATTTTAACATTAGTTTTAACTTCACTCCGATAGGAGACGAAAAAAATTGTAATAATCTAAATACAGTTTTATTATTTATTAGTTTTAACTTCACTCCGATAGGAGACGAAAAACTGTTTAAATTGCGAAAAGAAGAGCTTTTGAACATTAGTTTTAACTTCACTCCGATAGGAGACGAAAATGGTCTTATTTTTTATTAAATAAATTTTTAAATTAATTAGTTTTAACTTCACTCCGATAGGAGACGAAAAAAAGAAAGCACCGCCCTTGCTTTCTTTTTCTTAATTAGTTTTAACTTCACTCCGATAGGAGACGAAAAATTCGCTATCTCCCCGATAGCTCCGAAGGCTATGAAATTAGTTTTAACTTCACTCCGATAGGAGACGAAAACCAAACAATAGTTAATTTAGCTGTACATTTTTTAAAAAAATTAGTTTTAACTTCACTCCGATAGGAGACGAAAAACTGTTTAAATTGCGAAAAGAAGAGCTTTTGAACATTAGTTTTAACTTCACTCCGATAGGAGACGAAAATGGTCTTATTTTTTATTAAATAAATTTTTAAATTAATTAGTTTTAACTTCACTCCGATAGGAGACGAAAATATTCCTTGATTCTTTCTTTTTTTAAATTTCTTATTAGTTTTAACTTCACTCCGATAGGAGACGAAAATAAGAAATATTGAAATTAATGACTGCGGCTTAGAAATTAGTTTTAACTTCACTCCGATAGGAGACGAAAATATTCTGGAACTTTGAAATA
>CAZBFV010000053.1:0-11259 GCA_964491345.1 uncultured Muribaculaceae bacterium | reverse complement strand
AGTAGCAAAAACAAAAGCAAACGACAGCGAAAGCGTAATTGCGGACGGGTGAAACCCGGCAAGCGAGTTTTGAAGCTGCGGCTGCGATAGCATAAGCAGCGACAAAAACGAGCGCAAAGCAATTACAAGAGAGCGAAGTTTGCAGCTTGTTTTTGTGAAGCAAAATCCAAGACAGCGGAATTGCAGACGGAGTGAAACAATAAGTACCGCAAAAAAATTAACTTTCAAAACTGTTCGAGAATAATTGTTTTCTTAACCTCAACCCGATGAGCAGCTAACTTACAAAATGAAAAACAACAGCTGCTCTTTTATGTTGTTTCAGTAAAGAAAACTTACTTATTCTCTCAATGTTTTTAAATTTAATTTTTTCTGTTGTCAGCGGAATTTCTGACAGGTGAAACCTGTAAAGCGAGCAGCGGCGGAGTGAAAGAATTACTTGTTAAAGTAATTCTGTAGCGTAGTCCTAGCCTGCGAGCGGTTAAGAAATTCCAAGACAGCGGAATTGCGGACGGACGGAGCAATCCGGCAGAAGAAACCGGATTGCTTCACTTCGTCCGCAATGACGAAAGATAAATAAGATGCAATGACAAAATGAAAATGAAAATAAAATACAATAAACAAAGCAGAATTTCTGCGATGTTAAAAGTGAATTTACATTATTGTATTTCTTCAATAATCCGGAAATTTAATCAGGAATTTCATTTTATATAAACTTCTGCATCTGTTCATATTTAGAATATAATAAAATTTGATGATTTAAAAAATAAGGAGAAAAAAATGAAAGTATTAATATTAAACGGAAGCCCGAGAATTAACGGCAATACCTCGACAGCAGTAAAAGAACTCGAAAAAACTTTTAATAAAAACAATATTGATACCGAAATTGTTCAGACAGGCAGTAAAAGCATCAGAGGCTGTATAGCCTGCGGTAAATGCAGAGAAATAGGAAAATGCGTATTTAACGATACGGTTAATGAAATAGCGCCGAAATTCGAGCAGTCAGACGGCTTAATTGTTGCAAGCCCCGTATATTATGCATCGGCTAACGCAACCATTGTATCATTATTGCAAAGATTATTTTTTTCAACTCCGTTCAGCAAAAGAATGAAGGCAGGCGCAAGTGTTGCGGTTGCAAGACGAGGCGGATGTTCATCGACGTTTGATGAATTAAACAAGTTTTTTACAATTTCGGGCATGCCCGTAGTTTCAAGCCAATATTGGAACAGTGTGCATGGAAGAATTGAGGGCGATGCCGAAAAAGATTTGGAAGGACTCCAGACTATGCGTACATTAGCGGAAAATATGACATTTTTAATGAAAAGCATCGAACTTGGAAAGCAGAAATTCGGTCTTCCAAAGCAGGAAGATATTATAATGACTCATTTTATACATTAACGGATTGATTTTTGAGTTTTATTCAACGGCTTTCGGCTTTTTGTAATTATACCATTTTTCATAAGATGAAAAGAATATAAGGGCATAGTTATTTATGCCTTTTTCTATTCTGAAAATTTTATCAAAGAAGAAAAATAAAGGATAATATGCAAAAAACGGCATATTAATAAATCTATCCATCAAAAATAAAGTCCTGTTCCGCACAAATTCTTTATCTTCATCTTTCATGCCGAGATTTTTAAAGTCCTCTTTCATCATATTAAAAAATTTTCTTTTATATGGAAGTTTTACTTTCATAAACCACCAGTAAAGGGTAATAACTTTATAATCCCAGTAATAATATTTCATTTCATCAAATAAATTAATTTTTTTAAGATTTTCGCCAATCAAATTAAATATTTTAAAATAATCAAAAAACAGATGGTTTCTTGAGTTTGTAACGGCATTTTTTCTGTTACAGCGGTAAAACATCAAATCTTCTCTTAAAACAGAGATTCTTTCCGCTTTAAAAAGAGCATCATAAACAAAAACATTATCTTCAAAATAAATACCGCCCGGAAATTTAACATCTTTTTTAATGAGAAAATCACGTTTATACATTTTATCCCATGGCACGCTTGTCTGCCAGAAAACCGAATATTTAATATCTCTCCAGCTGAAAGTTTTATTGTCAAGCTCCGGCGGAATCTGCTTTAATTTTGCATAAACATGATTTTTATCAATCCTGCCCGTTAAATCATCAAACTGATTCCAGGTAAAAATTACAATATCCGAATTTGTGCAGGTGATTTTATTATAAAGTTTTTCAACAGCATCAAGCTCCATATAATCATCGCCGTCAATAAAAAATATGTATTCTCCTCTTGCCATTTGAACGCCGAAATTTCTTGCCAGACCCTGCTTAAGATTTTCCGTATTTTTGTAGATTACAAATCTTTTATCGTTTTCTGCGTATTCATTAACTATTTTAAGAGTCTTATCGGCAGATTTATTATCTACAATAATAATCTCAATATCCTTAAAAGTCTGATTAACAACGCTGTCAAGCGTCTGCTTTATATATTTTTCCACATTATATACAGCTAAAATTACTGAAACTTTTATGCTCATATTCCGCCTCTTTAAATATTATAAATAAAATAATAATTAAGATGTATAATAATTGCTATGATACTTAAAGAATTTTCAAAACACCTCAGGGAAAATGACGGAAATCCGGTAAATCTATTAAACGAATGGATAATAGAAAGGCTTCAAAAACCGTCATTAAACAAAGTTGATAATATTTTAAAAACAGAGCTTTATTTTTTAAAAAATAATAACGGAAAAACGCTTATAACAGCCAAAAGCGAAACAGGAAGAACTCTTTTGCATGCCTTATACAATTTTGCATTAAGTTTTGAGCAGTATAAACTTGCAAAATTTCTTCACGATAAAAAGCCAAATGATTTTAAAAGATAAAAAATTAAATAAATTCAAAAAGTTTTGAACAGGCAGGAAAAATAAACCGAATAACATGACATCCGCAGAAAAACGGGAAATAATAGAAAAACAGTAATACAGCATGTTTACATGCCTTTTTTGTATCAAAAATTTACAACCTATTTTTTAATAACTCTGTAGAAAACCTGTAGAAAACTGTTTCAAAAACTGTTCAAAATTAATTTTTCTGTTCAAAACTTTCTTCAAATTTGAACAAAAATTATATTTATCTGCATTTTTTATACATAATTTGAATCAAAATATACAGTTTTTCTACAAGCCTGAAATTTAATAATAAATATAATTTCATACACTTTTATACAGTCCTGCCGAATATCTGTTACTACTACTATATTTATATATATAAATATAATAATAGTATTTAGAATATAAAAAACATCTTTTAAAAATAATCATTTTTTTATTTTTCTTATATAATAAAGAATGTAAAATAATAAGGATTATAATATGTTTTTTACAATAGACAGAGATTCTCTGGTGGATAAACTTAGAATTGTTGAAAGAGCAACGGCTCAAAGAGGCAGTGTCCAGCCGGTTTTATCAAACGTTTTATTTGAAGTAAAAGATAATGTTCTTAAATTAACGGCAACTGATTTAGAGATTTCTATTAAAGCTCAGACAGCGGTTGCGGTTAGAAAAGAAGGAAGTATTACCATACCTGCAAAGAAACTGCTTGAAATTTCAGCCAGATTGCCCGATAAACCCGTAGAATTCAATTTGAATGAAGATACAAATGTTATAAATATAACCTGCGGCAATTCAAAGTTTGAAATGATAGGTATTTCATCTCAGGAATTTCCAAAAACGGAAGATGATATTAAAGAAGGCATTGAGATAGAAATAGAAACGGAGCCTCTGCTGAAATCAATTAAAAATACCGTATATGCAGTTGCAAATTATGAAAACAGAAATGTTATATCCGGCGTTTACTGCCTGATTCAGGAAAATAAACTTGAAATGGCCGCTACGGACGGAAACAGGCTTACAAGAATTGCGGAAAACATAGAAAATAAAAACGGCAGAACGGCAAAACTGGTTATTCCGGCAAAAACTTTAAACGAATTTATAAGAATTTCTTCTTTTGTCAATGAAAAAAGCGTTATATTCATTGTAGATAAATCAAGATTAATTTTAAAAACAATGAGTTTTTCAATAAATTCAAGATTAATAGAAGGGCAGTATCCGCCTTATAACCAGCTGATACCAAAAACAACTTCAATGAATTCTGTTATTTCAAGAGATGATTTAATCTGCGCTTTAGACAGAGTTTCTACGATGGTTAATGACAGAACAAGCATAGTTAAATTTATGTTTAATGACAATAAACTTTTATTAAAAGCAGAAACTCCCAATTCCGGCATGAGCGAGGATGTTATAGACTGTGAATATCCGGATGAAGAATTAATTATTGCTTTTAATTATAAATATGTTTTGGATTCCGTAAAAACAATGGATTCCAAAAATATAAAAATAGGATTAAACGGAAGTTTATCCGCAGCCGTATTTAAACCTGAAAGCGATGAGGATTATATTTGTTTAATCATGCCTATACAAATAAGATAAAAGGTTAAATTTATGAAAGTTAGCGTAAAAGTTCCTGCTACAACGGCAAATTTAGGTCCGGGGTTTGATTGTTTAGGTCTGGCTCTGCCTGTTTATAATGAAATTACAGTAGAAGAAACCGTTATGCCGGGGAGCGGAGTAGAAATAAATATTATTGAAGATACAAACTCTTATGATATTATATCAATACCTAAAGATAAGAATAATATAGCCTATAAAGCAATAGAACTCTTATACGCTTATATAGGCCAGAGCGTAAGCGATATAAAGATTACCATAAAAACAAATATACCCGTGGCAAGAGGGTTAGGAAGCAGTGCTTCGGTTATAGTGGGAGGTTTAGTGTCTGCAAACAGGCTTTTAGGCAGTCCTGCCGATAATGCCGTTTTATTATCAATTGCATCAGAGGCTGAAGGACATCCTGATAATGTTACGCCTGCTATGTTCGGCGGTTTTTGTATTTCTTCGATGGAAAATGACGGAAGCGTAATCTGTTCAAAAATTTTATGGCCTGAAAGCTGGAAATTAACAGTAATAATTCCGGATTATGAGCTGGATACAAAGATTTCAAGGTCTGTACTGCCGGAAAAAATTTCGTTTTCGGATGCTTCGTATAATGTGAGAAAATGCGCTATGCTGGTTGATTCTGTGTACAAACAAAACGCACAGCAGATGAAAAGATGTTTAAAAGATAAATTGCATCAGCCTTACAGAGAAAAATTTGTAAAAGGTTTTAAGGAATTAAACGAACTTTTAAACAGCTATGATGACATTTTAGGTTCCGTAATATCGGGTTCGGGTCCTGCTATACTTGTTATTTCAACAGATAATGCTTTTGAAAAAGCTGAAAATGATGTGGACGGCTTGTTTAAAAGTTTAAACGTAAGCTGTGATATCAGAACTTTAAACATTGAAAATGAAGGTGCCAGAATAATTTAAAGGAGGAGTTATAAATGAAAAAATCTATCAGGGATTTAAAGGATATTAAGGGAAAAAAGGCTCTGGTAAGAGTTGATATTAATGTTCCTTTGGATGCAGATAAAAATGTTACGGATGATACAAGAATTCGTGCTGTTTTGCCTACTTTGGACTTATTAAGGAAAAAAGGCGCAAAAATTATACTGATGGCTCATTTAGGACGCCCTAAAGGCGAAAGGAATCCTGAATTCAGCTTATCTCCCGTAGCTGAATATATGTCTAAAATTTTGAACGAAGAAGTAATGTTCATTCCTGATATTTCAAAAGCACGGGAAATGACTGCCGGTTTAAAAGAGGGACAAATTGCTTTACTTGAAAATATCAGATTTTATAAGGCTGAAGAAGCTAAAGATGATGATATGGCTTTTGCCGAAGAACTCGCAAAGCTCGGTGATTTTTATGTAAATGATGCGTTCGGTGCGGCGCATAGAAATCATACTTCGACAGCTAAATTAGCAAAGATTTTAAAACCTGCCGTTTCGGGTCTGTTAATGGAAAAAGAATTAAGATGTTTATCCGAAGCGCTTGATAATCCCGCAAGACCGTTTACTGCCGTTGTAGGAGGCGCAAAGGTTTCTTCTAAAATAGGTGTTTTGGAAAACCTTATTGATAAAGTTGATAATCTTATAATAGGGGGAGGCATGGCTTATACGTTTGTAAAGGCTGACGGCGGAAAAATAGGTAATTCCATCTGCGAGGACGACCAGCTGGAAGTTGCTAAAGCTATTGAAAAGAAAGCAAAAGATAAAGGCGTTAAAATCGTTATGGCATCAGATGTTTTAGTTACCGATGATTTTTCAGGCAACGGAACAAATAAATTTGTGAAAATTAATGAAATTCCGGACAATTTTGAAGGCGTTGATGCGGGAATTAACTCAAGAATAGCTTTTGCAGATATTATAAAATCTTCTAAAACAATATTAATGAACGGTCCTGTAGGCGCATTTGAAAATCCCGCTTTTTCAGACGGTACAAGAGCAGTTTTAACGGCGATTGTCGAAGCTACCAAAAATGGCGCAGTATCTGTTATAGGCGGAGGCGACAGCGTGAGTGCGGCTAAAAAATTCTATAAAACAGAAGATTTTACTCATGTTTCAACAGGAGGCGGAGCTTCGTTGGAATTTATTGAAGGCAGAGTTCTTCCGGGAGTTGACGCTTTAGATGATAAATAATTATTAAAATAAATATAAAAAAAGAGTTAAGAATTTTTCTTAGCTCTTTTTGTTTAAATTATTTAATATAATTGATTTTTACTTTTTATTTTCAAGTTTTGCAAGGCGCTTTTCAAAATCTTCATTCTGTTTTTTAAGTATTTGATTTTCTTTTTCAAGCTCCGTAATGCGTTTATCAAGCCCCGATATTCTGGCGGTTAAATCTTGAAGACGGGAGAATAATTCTTTAATGGAGTTGACCATTGCGTAAAACATTTCTTCTGTTTTAATTCTTAAAAATCCCGTATTTTTATCTTCGATTACCGAATTAGGAAATATTTTCCGCAAATCCTGAGCAATTACGCCTACATGAGGAATCTTTTCTTTGTCATTTTTATATGTAAAGTTTTTAACTTTTAATTCATTTATTTCTTTTAACCCTGCATTATTATCGCCTGTTACATCTTTTAATCTTATATCGGAAACCGTAGTAGAAAGCTCATTTAATCTTGTTTTAACAGAACCGATATCATTGATAATTACATCCGAAACATTATCTATTTTTCTGTCTTTTATGTTAATATGACTCGAAGCAGAACCTAAATTTATTGTTCCCGATGTTGTTAAGTGTATATCTTTGCCTGAAGATATGTTGATATCATCAGCCGCTCCTGATTTAATAATTACTTGTTTTCCTGAAGTAATGTTTATGTTATCGCTGTTTTCACTGCCGAAAGCGTTTATATTTATTGATTTTCCGCTGAAATTTATGATTTTTTCAGAGTACATATTAATGCCGTTTGCCGAAGAAACTTTTAATCCTTCATTTGTTTTGGATGATAATGTTAAATAATCTTTTTGCGAAGCATTTAATTCAATTTTATTTTCGTCCGATTTTGAAGTTAAAATAACTCCTGCACTGCCTGTTGTAGAATATTTGGATTTTAAATTCAGCTCCTCCTGTGCGCTGATATCGACAGAAGCATTTACGGAAGATAAACCAAGTTCGTAATCCGAATCTATATCAACTCTGTATTTCTTTTTGGTTGTATCCTTTGTTGAATCATTAAATTTATAACTTAAAGCTCCTTCATTTAAATTAATTGTTCCTTTATATTTCCTTCCGTTTGCATCTTTTGCAGAAACAGCAAACGGAGTATTAATATTAATTTGATTTGTGCTTCCGTTGGCTGAAATTTGAGTGGAACCCGTATCTTCATTTATATAATAGCTGAAATCCGAAGAACCTAAATATTCTTTGGATGAATTATCATATCCTGTAGCACCTCTGTTTGCTATGATGCTGAACATCGGTTTTTTGCCGTCAAATGTTCTGACTTGAAATTTTCTTGTGTTGACATCTAATTCTTTATCATATTTGCCGTTTAAATAGTATGTATATCCTGTAATAATATCGGCATTATAAACATCAGGCTTTCCATCTGCTTTAATATTGTTGCTTCCTATAAATATTCTGTTGCTGATATTATTTGAATACTTGGTGCCGGGCTGGACGGTGAATTCTCCGCCGTTAGGGTCGTAGCCCGAGTAATTGCCCAGACAGATATTATTGCTGCCTTTGGTAATACTTGAACAAGCGCCCGTACCGAAAGCAATGTTGGATTTATTACTGTCATTATCGGCTGCATTGGCAAGATTAGCAAGCGAATAATAGCCCACGGCAGTATTAGAATTTCCTTTATCATTATGAAATAAAGCGTAATGACCAATAGCAGTGTTATTTGTAACATAATTTTTTTGCGCCTGAAGCGAACCTATGCCGAGCGCTATGTTTGTTCTGTCTAAAGCCAGTCTTCCCGCATATTTTATACCTTCTGATGCCGTAGAAGAAGAAGTTTTATTAGCTGTATAAAATCCTATATGGGATTTTTCAAAAGTATTATCATCATCGTTTATCTGCTGGACAATTGCAAGTTTATCGGCATCGGCATTTATTGATTCTGCGCCGTACTCCTCATAAAAGTATGCAACATTAGACGGCATAACCTGCAGGCCTAATATTGCACTTTGCAATTCGCCTATGCCGAAATAAATATCATTATTGCTTGTTGTCCACCGCCAAATCTGTTCTCTGCTTGCACCCGACCGTTTTGTAATTGTGGGTATCGCAGCTGCCAATACCAGACTTATTATGAGTAATGATATTAAAAGTTCCGCAAGTGAAAATCCTTTTTTATTCTTCCTGTCCATTTTTATTCTTTCCATTGTTTATAACTAAATATTATATCCTCTATTTTAATTTTAAATTTTTCGGTTTTTTTATTAAGAATTTCAATTATTTTTTCTTTTGATAAATACAGCTCGTTTGCTGCATAAGAATCCGAACATAGTATTGTAAGTATATTATCGTCCGTTATTTTATAAACTTTAGCAATGCTTGAAATTTTTTTACCGATTGTTTCAACCCAGCAGTCTTTTACATTCTCTAATTTTTCGCAGTTATCCTTTTTATAATTAAAATTAATATCTTTAATTATATTTTCAATTAATTCAAAATTTGAATAATTAAGTTTTTTCATAATATATTGATTATAATATATCTTAATGTTTTTTCCAAAAAAGTAACAAATTAAATTTCTAAAATATTTTTAACTTTTTCGATAATTTTTTTATGAATATCTTTTTCGCTTAAAGTTCCGTCAATGGATATAAAATTATATTCATCAATCATTTTGTGATATTCCTCAAGACATTTGCCTTGATATATTTGAAAACTCTTGTAAAAATCATTGCTTAAACCGATATCTCTGCCTGATTCCCAATAATCAAGCCCTGTTGTACCGATAATTCTCTTTAAAAGAATTTCTACTGGGACATCAAGATAAAAAACCATATCAGGCTCCGGAGCATAATCATAAAGATTTTTCAGCCACTCTATATTGTGTCCTCTGACTGTATCACGAGCGTATGCAGTATAAATATACCTGTCAAGAATTACCGCAAAACCTGCTTTTAATGCAGGGATAATAACCTGCTCGAGCCTGTCCGCAAAATCTGCGGCATATAAAAGACTAAATGTCGTTGCATTTAGCAGATTTCTTTCTTTTGCATCATTAATGGCATCGGCAATAAATTTGGAAGTTTTCCATTCGCTGACCATAACACCGTACGACTGGTCTTCAATCCAGCGTTTAAGCCTGCTTATCTGTGTTGATTTGCCTGAACCGTCAGTGCCTTCTATAACTATGAGCAGTCCTTCATATCCATGCTTTGATTTATATTCCGTCATTTATAAAAAAATTCCTTTTTGAAATAAAATTTCTCTTACTTTTTTTCGAAAAAATACCTGTTTGTTATGAATGCTTTCATTGGCATCAATTTCAACAAGCCCGTATTCATTTATCATATTTTTATATTCATCATTTACCCTTTTTTGAAAAATTTTGTAGCTTTCATAAGGGTCATTGCTTATTTTTAAATCCATGCCGGCTTCATAAAACTTTGGCGTGCGGTTAGAACATATTCTTTCCAGTGAAACATCTTCTGAAACTCTAAAATATAATGTTAAATCAGGCTTTACGGCAAAACCATATACTTTGCGCACCCAGTTTCTGTCAACTCCTCTTGCTGCATCACGGGCAAATGCCGTATAAACATATCTGTCTGCAAGCACTATAAAACCTGCTTTTAATGCGGGAATAATAACCTGCTCAAGCCTGTCCGCAAAGTCAACGGCATGCAGAAGCGAAAATGTTCTCGGACTTAACAAATTTTTCTTTTTGGCTAATTTTGTTGTTTGAGAAATTAAATCCGACGAATTCCATTCGGTAAAAATAACATCCTGCTTTAACGATTTGAGCCAATCTCTTAAAATAACCAGCTGGGTTGACTTGCCTGAACCGTCAATACCTTCAACGCAGACAAGAGTTCCTGGTAAATTATGCGGCTGATTAAGTCTTGATTTATTTTCCATAGTTTTAATTTTCTTTTTCTCTAAATATAACATAATTATAGTTTAAAATTAAATTATTCTTTTGAAGTTTTAACTTTTGTATTTAATTGAAATTTTATCCCCGAAATTAAAATTGATTTTAATGCTTTTACGGCGGAAAAACAGTTAAAATGCTTAATTTAATTGTATTCTGCCGTTTTTTCGGAGAGAAAGGGGAAGAAAAAAAGAAGGCGGGCTGAAAATTTCTTTGATTTTTAATTTTTATTTGTTCATCTCTTTTTATAATTGCTTTGCGGGTTTTGCCCCTGCGGAAAATCCGCATCTTGGAATTGCTTTGCGCTCAAGACTGCCGCTCGTCCGCCTCCGGCTGTCCTCGCTTCGTCTTTCGCTTACCGGATTTTATCCGTCCGCAATTCCGCTGACAACAGAAAAAATTAAATTTAAAAACATTGAGAGAATAAGTAAGTTTTCTTTACTGAAACAACATAAAAGAGCAGCTGTTGTTTTTCATTTTGTAAGTTAGCTGCTCATCGGGTTGAGGTTAAGAAAACAATTATTCTCGAACAGTTTTGAAAGTTAATTTTTTTGCGGCTCTTATTGTTTCACTCCGTCCACAATTCCGCTTCTTGGAATTGCTTTGCGCTCGCAGGCTAGAACTCCGCTTTTTGAAGCCTGTCGCCTTCAAGCCGCTCCGCCGCTGCTCGCTTACCGGATTTTATCCGTCCGCAATTCCGCTGACAACAGAAAAAATTAAAT
>CAZBFV010000052.1:0-12054 GCA_964491345.1 uncultured Muribaculaceae bacterium | reverse complement strand
ATCTTTGATTGTGGCGATAGAAAAAAACATAAGATGGAAAGAAAGAAGAACAGCGGAAAAGCCCTTCTTTTTGAGAAATTGGGGATAGAGAAAAAGCATAGGGGGGGGGAAAAAAAATATTTTGATTGAAAAGATAGAATAAAAAAGAAAAAAGATGTAAAGTAAAAAATCCTGGGCAGAGGGAGAGAAAAAAGGAGAAAAAAGAAAAAACAAGTGAAAAAACATGTGAGAGAAAGAACGGTAAAACTTCTCCTCCTCACCTCCTCTTCCCTCACTTCCTCACCTCTCACTTCTCACTTCACCCTTTGTATGTGTGCGAGGATAGAAAAAATAAAAGACGGCAGGCATATATAATGCCCGCCCGAACAGGCTTTAGGCATTTTCTGCAAAATTATTTTTTCTTTTTTTAACCGGTCAGGCAGATTTTGGAGGAAGTTACATATATGAATATTTAATAATTTTTTTAAAATTCGCAGATATATTAAGCAGGAATTAGAAGAATGAAAACGAACAATTTAAACTGATAAATTTGTTTTATTAAAATCCGGCAGGAAACCCGATTTATATTAATTTATATCAAATTAAATTTTTGCTGGCAGAATGATTTTGCTTCAAAATGCTTTTCAAAAAATTTTTTTCTGTGCCATTTTGTTAAACCGTACTTATCAACCGCATCTAAATGAATTTTTGTCATATATCCTTTATTTTCTTTCCAGTGATATTTAGGAAATTGTTTATCAAGTTCAATCATAAATCTATCTCTTGAAACTTTTGCTAAAATGCTTGCAGCGCCAATTGCCGCCGATTTAAAATCACCTTTTATAATGAGTTCCTGATTATATTTAAAATCAGGAATTTTTCTGTTTCCGTCAACAAGTACAATGATTTTGTCTGTATTAAGATTATTAATGACATCTAAGCATACTTTTTTCATAGTATTTAAAGATGTATTTAAAATGTTATATTTTTCTATATCTTCAACGCTTCCCTGCTTAATTGAAAAAATGGAATTTTGAATAATAATATCAAACAGTTCTTCTCTTAATTTTTCCGAAACTTGTTTTGAATCATTCAATTTTATTAGTGAATTGATAAGATAATCATCTGTTTTGGTAAAGCAGACTGCTGCTGCAAATACAGAACCTGCTCCGCATCCTCTGCCGGCTTCATCTGTTCCTATAAGGAACTTGTTATCGGATAATTTTTTTCTATCAAAATCAAAACGTTTATTCTGCACTATCAAGAGTCAATTTTCCTAATCTTCCCAATCTAAAATCATTCAATATATTTTGTGCGCACCTTTTGGAATCCGCACGTCCTCCTTGAATAATCCAGTTTCTTTTTAGCGCTATTGTATCAATATTTACTTCATCCGTATCAATTTTATAGTAATTTTTTATTAATTCCGGATAAAGCTCATTAACTGTATTAATAAAATTTTGTGCGACAAACACAACATCATAAGCATGTTCGCCGATTGAATCAACAAAAGCAAGTTTGCAGGCTGTTTTTTGGTCATCCTGTTTAAGCGGAATTATTCCGGGAGTATCTAGCAAATCAACTTTAGGATTTATTCTCACCCACTGCTGTTCTTTTGTAACACCTGCTTTGGCGCCGGTTTTTGCTTTTTGTTTTTTTATTAATTTATTAATAATACTTGATTTACCGACGTTCGGCATGCCGGCGACCATAGCTCTTACGGCTCTTGGAAGCATTCCTTTTTGTATAAGCGATATTATTTTAGGTCTGCCCAATTCCGTAACTTTATTTAGGATTTTTGATAAATCCTTATTGTTATTGGAGCTTGTGGCAATTACGGGGCATAATGTTTTTTCTTTAATAATTTTTATCCATTTAGATGTCTGTTCGGAATTGGCAAGGTCTGATTTATTAAGAAGTATTAAGCGAGGTTTGTCATTTATTAGTTTTTTTATATCAGGGTAAGAGGAACTGAACGGGATTCTGGCATCTAATACTTCAATAATGACATCGATAATATTAACTTGTTCTTTCAGTTTTTTTTCAGCTTTGGCAATATGCCCGGGATACCAGTGTATATGTTCCATTTATTCTCTCTTTTTGAAAAAGCCGTACCCAATGAACAACAATGACTACGGCTTTTATTTATAAACATGCTTAATCTATTTCTTTTCAATTTTTTCTCTGATGCGGGTTGCCTTGCCTGAACGATTTCTTAAATAATAGAGTTTAGCACGATGAACATCGCCGTATCTTACAATCGTTATTTTTTCTATACGAGGGGAATATACGGGAAATACACGCTCAACCCCGACGCCTTGAAATATTTTTCTTACGGTGATTGTTTTGCCCGCACCGCTTCCCCTTTTTTTTATTATGGTTCCCTCAAAAGCCTGAGTCCTTTCCTTGTTGCCTTCTATAATTCTTACGGAAACTCTTACCGTATCTCCAGGATTAAGCTCCGGTAATTTTTTATTCAAATATTCCTTTTCTAATTTTTCTATTATAGGATTCATGACTATATTCCTCTGCACTTATATTTTCTACATTGTTTTATGATATTGAAAACATGTTTTTTCTTCAAGTATTTTTTTATATTTTTTTAAAAATACAACATTTTTTTACAGATTATTAACAAATATTAACAATTATAATTTGCCGGATTAAAGTTTTAATAAAAAAAACCGATAGATAAATCATAGAGTTAAATGGGAAAAGGCAGAAACAATGGGTTTAAATGGAGCATCTTTATATCGTGCGGATTCTAATATATCGATGATAGACCAAAAAGCATTAGCACGGGTAAAAGAACAAATTTTAAATCCGAATAATGATAAAACGGTTGATGTTTCAAAACTGGATTTGTCAAAATTCAACAGAGCGACATTAGGCACCGATTTATATTCCGAAAGAACGAATACCGATACTGCGCTTCAGGCTTCAAAAGCGGTAACTGATTTTGGAGTTAAATTAAGCGGACAATTTAATTTAAATGTTCAATATTTAAATTCTCAAGCTGTTCAAAGTTTATTGGCTGTTAAAGAAAACACTCCCGCTTCCGTTTCGATTGAAATGGCAAATCAGGCTATAAACGAGCGTGAAATATTAACTGCTTCTGCTTCGGCAACCGAAACCAAAGACTTAAATAAAGACAGGAGAGGTTCAAATCCGTTTTCTTTTTATATTCATACTGAAAATGAAAACGAATCTGATGATAACGAATCTCTTATGAACGCTATAAGTATTTTTGCCTAAAATTCATTATTATTACTTGTTTTCTCGGATGGAATTATATTCCATCTTTTTTTTATGTATGTACTATGTTAAAAATCAGAGTTTCAGCCTGCGGGAGCTTTATCTCGCACAGCAGTTTTTTGTGCGGGGGGGGGGAAAAAAAAGGAAGGATAGAGTGGCGGGGGGGGGGATTTTTTTCGGTGTACAGCGGGCAGAAAGCGAAAGCGGAAAAAGAGAGCAAAAAAAGAGGGATAGAAAGAAAAAGACTGGGAGCGAATGATTTTTCAGCGGGCGGGGCGGTGAAGAAAGATAAAAAAATCAAAGTGAGAGATGAAAAAAGTATAGCATAGCAGAGCCGGAAAAAAGATGACGGCAGAAACAGAATAAAAAGGAAAAAATGCGGAGCAAAAAATTACGGAGGGAGGGGAAGGTTTGGCCGGAAAGATAGAAAAAAACAGGTGAAAAAACATAAGGGAGCGGAAACAACGGCGGAAGGGCAGGCAGAAAAATATAGCACACAGCAGAGTTTTGAGGTGCAATTTTCAAAATGTATGTTAAACAAGGAAAAAAGTCTGCACAGGGATTTTTGTGAAGAGCGAGGGCAAGGACGGGAGCGGAAGTGAAGGGTCAAAAAGAGGGGAAGGCGGGATAAAGGCGCAGGCGGAGGAAAGGAAAGAAAGAAAATGATTTTTCAAATCGGCAGAAATAAAATCCGGAAGTTATTCTCAGCATATATTTTTATTATTTGAACGGCATAGTCAGGAATTATGCCGGAAAATTCTGTTCAGTTTTCCGTTTTCAGTATATAACGGTTTTTCTTAAATTTTTGTTTCAATGAAAAATATTAAAGAAGGCATAATAACAGCAATATTTTAAATATTTTCCGGCAAATCCGGCTCGGGCATTGCTCAGGTTTTTCTTTTTTTCCTGCCTTTTTTTGCCAAATCGGTAATGTTTAAGTCTTTTTTTGCATTGTCTATAGATATTTTAGCAAGCGGTTTATGGTAACGTTTATCATAAAACACAAGCCAATGTTCTCTATTCGGGTTATCGACAGAAAAAGACAGAATCCCTGATACGCTTTCACCGCTTTTTATATTTTTCATGGCAAGAGAATTTTTGTAATCGGTAAATATAGAAGGGTTGTATGAATTATGCAGATCATTGATAAGCGCAATATCAAAACTTGAAAAATCTGTTTCGGAGTTATTTTTGATAATTAAATCAAGCGAAATTGTGTTAAGATTGTCAAACGGGTCTTTTTCCAAAAAAATATCGTTTATCTGCACATCAAGACCTTCATATTTAAGCTCCTCCTGACGCACCGAATCAAAAGTCATAACGGGAATTTCCTGATTACTTTTTATTTTCACTTTTATTTCATCGCCTGGAGATATTAAAACATCTTTTCCTTTTCTAAAAAGGCTCATTCCAAGTGCGATTATTCCGCCGACAGCTGCGCCTCCGGCAAGCGTGTAGCCCTGGCTTACGACTGCGCCGGCTAAGCCTGCCACTTCCAAAGCGGCAACAGCGCCGTATATTCCTCCGACAGCAGTATGTGCTATAGTTTCCCCTGTTTTTTGGACTGCCGAGTGCGCAGGGTTAAGTTTTGATGTCATACCTCCGTCTATGGGTATTTCACGGCCGTCGGGAGTTATTAAATAGTCAAACGACAGTTCTATATAGCCGTCCCGCCCCATTCTTTTCGGGTCGACTATATTTTTTATTTTTCCATGCGCAACCGTACCTTTAGGCAGAAGCACGCCCGAACCTGATAATACATCATTTGATACTTCGGCAAAAAATTCATCGCCTTCTGCCGATGTTGTTCCCGCCAGAACCTGAGAAACGGTCAGATTTATTTCTTTATGTTCATCGATTTTCTCTGTTTCATTCGTAAATATTTTTTGTTTATCATGATTATTTATTGAGGTTTCTTCAATATATCCATGGTAAGGCTCCGCACATACTGCCGAAGCATCAGACATAATAAATACAGATAAAATAAATATTGATAATATCTTTTTCATTCTTTTCCCATCTGTTTATTATTTTACTACATAGTAATTCTGTTTCAAAGTATCTTCAATAATATTTGAACTTTCAGCCGATAACGAATATAATTATATTTGTCCGGTCGGAGGAAATAAATCGGCGATATTTAATGCGGAAAAAAATATTCAGACTAAAAACACTTTTAAATATTATAATAATTCTTGCTTCATTGGAATGCATTTATCTTTTTGTTCTGCCTTTATTTTTAAACTGCACGGCAGGGCAGGAGCTGGCGTCCCGTTTTATAAAGTCAAAATTCCAAACCGAAATAGAATACTCCGGATTAAAGTTTAAAACTCATGTTATTCCGGCATTATCCGCAAGCTCTGATTTTATAAATATTTCGGATAGCAACGGAGAAAATATTTTAAGGTCCGATAAATTAGCCGTTAAAATTTCTCTTCTGCCTTTAATTTTAAAGAAGCTGAATATACAAAGCATAAATTCCGGCAGTTTAGACTTAAATATCAAGCGCAGTAAAGACGGAAGTTTTAATATCGGGCGTATATTTAAATTAAACGGCAGAGAGATTTTTAAATTAAAATTAAATAATACATTAATAGGCATAAACAGCTGTAAGATTGCGCTGTCGGACTTAAATACGGATGAAAAATTATTTTTTGATGCAAAGCCTTTATGTCTTAAATTTGATAAAAAGGGCAGATCTTTCAGGCTGATTACAAAAGGGGAGCTTAAATCGGACGGATTGACAGGCGATTTTGATGTTAATCTTGCCTTAAAAACCGGATTTTCATTGAAAAATACGGAAGATATATTAGACGGAAGCTGTCTTATTTACAATTTGAATTTAAAATTTCTTCTTCCTTTTCTTCAAAAGTATGCGGATCCGGATATTTCGGATATAAGAGGCTTTGTTGATTTTCTAGGGATTTCAGCCGGAAGAAAAGACAAAAATACAAGCGAAGTAACACTTAACGCTCAATTTAACGATATAGTTTTTAATAAAAGGGGATGGAAGAGCCATATTGAGGCAAATGGGCAGAATAAAGTCAATTTAACGGCATTATCGGGCAGAAATAATATTAATGTACTCTCGTTCGGCTATGAAGCGGATAATATTAATATAAAAGCAGACGGAGAGGTTAATTTTGCGGATAAAACGCCTGGTCTTGACATTAATGTTGAAGTTAAAAATTCAAAAGCCGAAAACATAGCATCTGTTCTTCCGCCCGCATTAGCCCCGCGGTATATGACGATAGAAAAGATAAAAACATACGGCATCTACGGGGACATAGAAGGAAAAGTAAACATAAAAGGAAAAATTCCCCGGCCTGATATAACGGGTTATGTGAACGGAAATAATATACATATTCTTGATAAACCGCTTCATAAACTTCATAAAGGAACGGTCAAAATAACGTTTGATAAGCGGATATTAAATATGGATATACTTATTGAGATGCTTAACAGGCAGAGAGCAGTAGTAAAAGGCTGTGTATATATGTTCAGGGACGGTATTAACAATGTAGACGTTAAAACCACAAATAATATAGACTTTCCTCTTGCTCAAAAACTTGTTGTTCCTATAAGCAGGGTATTTAATTTTCAATTAGGACCCGTGCCGGATATGAATATAAAAGCAGGAAAAGGAGTTATTGATATTAATATTCAAGGTTCGGCTGATGTTATCAGACTCTGCGGTTTCAGTTCATTCCGCAGTGCCGATTTAACTTATAAAGGTTTATACGGCGAAGTAAAGGGCGGAAAAGGACGGCTGGATTTTAAGGATGATACGATAAAATTTAAGTCCGAAAGAGCATTTGTAAAGAATAATCCGTTGAGCGTCAGCGGAATTGTTAAAATCAATGACAGTCTTAATTTTGATATTTCCTCGCCGAAAGCGGATGCGGCCGATGTTATTGAAATTATAAAAAAGAGCAGGCTTTTAAAAGATGTAAAAGACGGGCTTGATATTTTAGAGAGCGCATCAGGGGCAATAAATCTGTTTGTTAATATTAAAGCAAATATAGTTCCTGTTCCGTTCGGAGAGCCTCCGTTACCGCCCGATGAGGCTTTTACGGATATAAAAACCGGCGGTTTTGTTTCGTTAAATAAAAATACCTGCACTATAAAAGGGTTTAAAACTCCGGTGCATTCGCTTGAAGGAACGGTTAAATTTACTGAAAAACTTGTTGATTTGAATGATATAAAGGGCATTGCGGAAACTTCGCCGGTTAATATTTCGGGCAGAATTTTAACGGATATGAATACAAAAATTCCCGATGCCGATATTACGGTTACGGGCAGAAATATCAAGCTGGGCAATACAATAAAGTTTTTGGCGGAATCGTATTTGTATCCGAAAAATTATCCTGATTTATCTCCTTTATATAACTTAGATTCAAAGCATGATTTATATTTTAAATACAAAGCGAAATCAATTGATTTTATAACAGACAAGGCTTATGCAGTGATAAGTTTTGCTGATGATAATACGGACAGCAGGCTGGGCATAAAGTCGGGAACGGTTGTTCTTGATAAATCGAGGGTGGAGGTTAAAGATGCCGAGGGTAATTTATTTGATTCCAAATTTGTTATAAACGGGCATGCAGATAATGTTGATACGGCAGACCCTGTTTATAACTTTAATCTGCAGTCGGATAAATTTAATTTGTCCAATTTAAACAGCATAAATGAGTTATCAATTATTCCGGAGGAACTGCTGGATATCCTTAATGAATTTGATTGTTATGAAGGCACGGCGGATATAAATGCGTCATTAAGAAACAATAAATTAACAGGTTCAATAGAGTTTTTAAACAGTGCATTTAATTATAAAAAATTAAATATTCCCGTCAGGCCGGATGATTTTGTGGTTGATTTAGACGATAACAAAATTCATATAAACAATATGACCGCATCAATAGGCGATATTCCGCTGTATGCGGATGTTATAATTTCCGATTTTTACGCAAAGCCGTATTTTAAGGGTTATTTTACTTCTAAATTGACCGATGAATTTATAAAGGATTATATACTTCAAAATCAGGCCGGCAGGATTAAAGTAACGGGGGATATTAATTTATCTGCCGAGTTTGACGGAACTATGGACAATATAAATATCAAGCCGAAATTAACATTAAATCCTTATGCGGATATTGCGGTTGAGAATAACAGCATAGGCGAAATTGCCGATAAGCGTGAGTTCAGCGGTATTATAAACCTGCAGAAAAATAAAATAAACGTAAAAAATTTAGATTATATAAAGTATATTTCATCCCAAAACAACAGGGTATATCCGATAACTTTTGCAAACGCAGATGCTGTATTTGATATTGATGATAATAAAATAGAGCCTGAAGAAATAAATATAAAGACATACAGAAATATTTCGGCAAGGATACTTAATTTACTGCTTAAAACTCCCGTATTCAGGCAGGGTTCTTTAAACTGTGATTTAAAGTACAGGTCGGATAAAATCAGGGAAACGGCAAACATTACGGGTAAACTTGAAGCCCGAAATCTTGATATTCCCTTATTTGATACCGTAATAAAGAGCATAAGGGCAGAAGCGGACAAAGATAATATAAATCTTAATATTTTAGGATTTATAACGGATTCGAGGATAAACATAAATTCCGTAATTGCGAATGATATAAAAATGCGCCCCGAAGTAAAGCTGTTAAAAATTAATGCCGAATCGATTGATAATGATGTACTGCTCAGGACTATGTCAAAAGTTCATACGGCAATGAACGAGAACAACCAGATAAAGCATTTTGATTTAAAAGAATTAAAGATAAGCAGAGGGCTGTTAAATATCAGGAATATTGCGGTAAAATCGTTCAGTGCAACCGATTTCACCGGTGATTTTTCTATTGACGAGCATGGAATTTTCAAAGCGGATAATATTAAACTTAATACGGGAAGCGGGGATATACATGGGGAGATGTCATATAACCTTAATACAAGCGATATGGAATGTGATTTTGTATTAAATAATGTAGATTCGAATTATATAGCGGAAACATTGTTCAACGGCAGAAACCAGATATTCGGCGATGCAAGCGGAAAGGTGTTTCTGAGGACGAAGGGGGTTTCAAACAAAGAAATCATCAAGAATCTTTCGGGATTTTTATATTTTGATATAAACGACGGAAGGATGCCTAAATTAGGTTCGCTCGAGTATCTTTTAAGGGCAGGGAACATAATAAGAAGCGGAATAACGGGCTTTACGATAAATAATATACTTGAACTGCTTAATTTGGTAAAGAGCGGTTATTTTTCAAAGATTAACGGAAGCTGTACAATAGAAAACGGAATAGCCGATAATATAGAAATATTTTCAAAGGGCGATAATATGAGTCTGTATATTCACGGGACTTATGATATAAGCCGGACGCAGGCAGATATGGAGGTTTTAGGCAAAATATCCAAGCAAATATCAACCGTATTCGGCGCATTAGGCAATACCTCAATAAATACATTTTTTAAACTGATTCCGGGTATATCGATGTTTGATTTCGGCAGGAAGGATTTTGTCGAAGATGTTGAAAAAATACCTCCGTTTACGGGCGGGTATTATGATTCAAGAACTTTTCAAGCCGTAATCAACGGTAATATTAACGATTCAAACTATGTGCAGAGTTTTAAATGGGTGCAGTAGTTTATAGGCATAATAAGCCTTTACCGCCCGCAGGTTTTGTTGTTCTTATCAGAACTGAAAATACAAAAAAATTCGGAAACTTTATTTATGGATAAGACAGATACGAGCATTTTTTTCCGCCTGTTCCATTGAATTTTTAAGAAAAAACGCAAGTGTTATACACCCTGAAACCATAAGCAAGCTCAATTTTACACTTCCGTTTTCAAATGAAAATCTTTGTTTATCATAACCAAAGGGTTAAAGCCGTTTAAGCCCGCCGTTGATTTTAAAATATAAAGCAGATATGCCGGCACTATGAACATCATCTCCAGATTTATTGCCGGAAGCGCCGAAGTTTACAAATAAGCTGTCTTGATTATGGATAAGAAACCGCCCTAAAACTTACCGTCTTTGGCGTTGAATAAAAACGTAACGGTTATAGACAAATACCTGTTGATTTTAATATTAAATTTTTTCCAAAACCTTTGCGGGCAGACAGCCGAGCCATGAAGCGCACCGCAGGCAGGTTAATTTTTTTATGGCTGTTTCTTTGTCTTTTCTTAAAATATCTTTACATTTTTCAGCCGATATCCGCCCGCCGGCCGGAACTTTGTTGCAAGAATATCATTAAGAATATTTCGCTTTTAACATCGCAGATATTTTTTTTGGTTATTTATTGTATTTTTCTGCCGTCATTGCATTTCATTTATTTTTTTCCCATCCTCCCCGCCCCGCCATTGAGAACGAAATAAATTTTCTGCCGTCGTTGCGGGCGGAGCGGAGCAATCTAATGAAAAACTTGAAATTTCCTTACGGCTCAATCCTGTATCTTCTTTGCATTGAAATTCTTTCCGCCCGCCGGCCGGGGAAAGCGCCTGCGTTATAGAATCCAGCTTTATCAAGAACATTGGCTGAGCCGTTTTCGTTGTTAGTGAAAGCGCCGAAGTTTACAAATAAGCTGTCTTGATTGCGGACAAGAACATTGCCGGAATTATTAAATGCACCTGCTTCACCGCCGGCAGATATGCCGGCACTATGAACATCAGCGCCCGAATTATTGCCGGAAGCGCCTGCGCTATAGAAATCCAGCTTTATCAAGAACACCAGCCGTGCCGTAAATTACGCTGTCCCCGCTTCAAATACGCCCTTCTCATCCCCTGATAAAAACTAATTTCATATATTTTAATGCTATACATTTTATCTATTTTGTTCAGCATTTTTCTAATTAACACCTAATTAAGCTTATAACAAATATTTTCAACAGTCAACTCTTAAAAAAATTTATAACAATCAGTATAAAAATTAAAAATCCTGCGGTCAAAACTCAATAATATCAATGCTTTAAAAATTGCTATACATTTTAGATAAAATGTAAAGTATTTTTTTCTGTTTTGTTCGGGCAGAAAGGATGAAAAAGAGATGAAAAGAAGAAAATTGCTGACTGCGTTGATGCTGATGAATTTTGCATGCCAGGCCTGCACTTCTCAGATGCAGGCTCAGACTGAAAATATATCCGGCTTCAATAAAGGATATCATTTCAATGATGGAGCATTAACAGTTGAGATGGGCGGTATATATACAAATTCAAATGCTGTATTCAATAACTTTCAAAAAGGGGATGATAAAAAAGGAACCGTCACGAACGACGGAACATTTATAAACGATAAAACAAGTGCTTTTTACGGCGGTGCTTTTATGAACGGTACTACTCCCGGCAGTTCCGGAACATTTTATAATTTTGGTTTATATGAAACGGTTTACGAGAAAGATATATTTTTAAATCAGGAAGGTACTGTTTATAACGAAGGAAAATTTAATATCAAAACTGGAGGTCAGCTAGCCAACTTAAGCGATTTTTATAATCAAAAAGATGCTCATCTGAATATCGGCAAGAGCGGTACATTTAGTAATAGCGGTAAATTTGATAATTCGGGCTGTCTGGCAAGTGAAGAATCAAGTTTGATTGAGAATAAAAAAGGAGCACTTAGTAATAAAGAAAGCGGTATTTTTTATATCGGCGGGAATTTCCGCAATGATAGCGGTGCTGATGTATTTAACGAGGGAATTTTTGCCGTTACCGAAAGCGGAAATATAAGAAATGAAGGAAATTTTGAGAACAAAACGGGCGGTCAGGCATGGAACAGCGGAACTTTCTATGTTACAGAAACAGGGAGCATGAA
>CAZBFV010000051.1:0-12514 GCA_964491345.1 uncultured Muribaculaceae bacterium | reverse complement strand
TATTTTGCTGAACGCAAAATTGCCGCTGTCTTGGAATTTCCTTACGGCTCAATCTGGTATCTCCGTTTCAAAAGCCTGTCGGCTTTTTGCACTCCGAGCGATTTTCGCCTTTTCGAGTCCGCCCGCTCCGCTCGGCTCCAAGACGCTTCGCTGCTGCTCGCCCTCTTGAAATTCTTTTCGCTCGAAATTGTCGCTCCTTCGATTTCATCTGTCGTCGCTTCATTTCTCGCTAACCGAACTTTGTTCGTACAGAATTTCGCTTTACAGGTTTCACCTGTCAGAAATTCCGCTCCTCGCAATGACGAAAAAATTAGAACTTTAAAATTTCCGTTTTTGCATTTTTTTGGCGCCGTTGGACACGAATTTTAGTATTGAACATCTAAAATACGGCTGATATTAGGATTGGCAGCAGATTTTTGATTTTCATAAACATCAAGATTTGTATATTTATCTTTTACATTATAATGAATTTTTCTCATTTTCCCTTTTACATTTCTTGATAAATTTGCTTTAATATATTCATTATAATCAGATTCTTTAAACGGCAGTGTATAACATTGCCTGCAATCTTTGACAATATATTTTGAATTATCAACAATTTCCGCCGAGGAATTAGTTTTTGTTATCAAATCTATATCTTCCTGCTTTTCATCATCAAAAGGGTAATAATAATAGGTTATTTCAATTTTCGGAACAGATAAAACAGGGTCATAATCGGTTATAAAAGATGTTTTACCCCATAATCCGCCGAAACTCCGAGTATTTGATTTTTGTTTTTGCACGGCTGAATTATTTATATTATTAACAGATGAAATTTGCATGATAAATCCTATTTATAAAAAGTTACAATAATTTTAAAATGCGTAAAAATTTTTTTTGCTATTTATTTATGGAAAAATAAATATCTTTTAAATGCTTTTTGGTTATATGAGTATATAATTGGGTTGTAGAAACATCGCTATGCCCTAAAAGTTCTTGAACTACCCTCAAATCTGCCCCGTTTTCAAGCAGATGAGTTGCAAATGAATGTCTTATCGTATGCGGTGATATATTTTTGTGTACATTTCTGCCTATCGAATTGACAAATGAATATACATCCTGTCTTGTTAAGCATTTGCCGTTGTCCTTTATAAAACATAATTTTGATTTTATATTGTATTTTTTTGCAGTATATTCTCTTTCTTTTAAATATTTCGTTACGGCGAGGCAGGCTTTTTCACCTATGGGTACTATCCTTTCTTTTGAACCTTTGCCTGTGCATCTCAGATATTTTGATTTTAAATCAATATTTGATAACTGTAAATTGGTTAATTCTGATACTCTTAGACCTGATGCGTATAACAGCTCCAAAACAGCTTTATTTAAAGCAGACATATTAATATCAAGCAGTTCATTTATTTCTTTCACCGACAGAACATTAGGGAGCTTTTTAGGTAGTTTCGGCTGTTCAATCGAGAGTGCGGGATTATGGTTTATAACTCCGTTTATGCTGAGCCATCTAAAAAAACCTTTTATTGAAGCTATTTCTCTTGTAATGCTCCGGGGGCTATATTTTCTGTCATACAAATTTTTTATATATGAACTTAAATGAATACGCTCTATCCGGCAATATTCGTTTATATCATACTTCTGCAGAAATTCAATCAGAGAATATAAATCGGTCTTATAGGCAAGCAAAGTATTATATGCAAGCCCCCGCTCTATCTCGAGATAATCCATATACTGCGATATATAATGAATTAACATAAATAAATTCTATCATTTATTTAATAAAATGTTAAATAAATTATCAGTCAAGTGATTTATTAATATTTTTAATAAATTTATCAGACTTTTTTAATATATTATCCGTATATTTGCCGAGTTCTTTTTCTTTTTGAACATCGTAAGCATAATCCACTTGAATTGAAGGTATATATCTGTTTTCAGAGCTTTCATCCTTAATGCCGGATGCTGGAAGCGCATTATCCGCATTATCCGATGTTTGAGTCTGTATAGGCGTTTGAGCGGATAACGATGTATTATCAGCTTTGTCATTATTTATATATTTGTTAATTAAGTTTGTATCTTGTTTTGCATCCGGAGCATCAGGATTCTGCACTGTTTCGGAAGCGGAAGTTTCGGCTGTCTGTTCTTTTTGTTTTTCTTTTTCCAGATATGTTTTAGGCTCGCCGAAAATTTTATGTATTAATTTAGTAACAGGTTTTTGCAATAGAGGCTGAATAACCATCATAATAATTACAGCACGGCTAAAACCGCCTAAAAAACCCTTTAATGTCGGATGCGGAAGCATTTTTTCCCCTAAAATCGGCAGGTTTACAACTTTATGTCTTTTTATATCGTCTAATCCCGTGCCTAATATTCCGCCGAAAAGTTTCAGCAGTTTTTCCGGCAGTTTAATTTTTGCCCCCTGTTTTGCAAGTTTTCTTGCCTCTTTTTTTGCTTCTTTTAATCCCATATCGGCAATACCGGCAACTTTAGAAGGCTCAACCCCTTTTAATAATAATTTTTTCTGCAGATTAGCCAGTTTTAAACCTTCTCTTGTAAGATTCGGATTTTTATTAGCCGATGTTATAAGTTCTTTTAAAGCATCTCTGCCTGCTTTATCCATACCTCTGTACTTATTGCCCGCAATGGAATATAGCATTTTGGAACTCGGTTTTAACAGTATAAAGCCGATGTAATTTTCGGATAATACATGCATGAATGTACTTTTCTTCTCTCCTTTCGGAGCTTCTTTTGCGGCTTTTGAAGCCTGAACCAAAGCACTTGCTGTATAGAAAAGGCTTAAAATATCACCGCCGTTAAAAGTCAGTGTATCTTTTATTTTAAGCAGTCCTTTTGAAAACAATTTACCTGTAAGGGTTTCTCCCATTTGATTGTTTGCGGTTTTGATTTTATTCCTCAATTCGGATATTTTTAGGTATCCTTTTATGTTTACGCCTTGGTTTACAAGGTCATCAGCCGCATTTATTATTTGTTTGGCGGAATATTTTTTATTTAACTCCGAAATAAAACCTGATGTTTCATCCGATAAATTTTGCATCAGTTCATTATCTTTAAATCTGCCTAAAACAGAAGAAATACCCGAATAAAGTTTTGCGGATAATTCAGGCATTTTACCGCCTGCAATATACTCGGAAACAGAATTGCCGAGCATTTCAAGCGCTTTTTTATCCGCTTCAGATATATTTTTTGAAGCTAACTCCGTTATCGATGAAGATACCTTAGATAAATAATCATCAGTTAAATCAGGACCTATCCCTTTTAGTAATTTTATCGTATCCGCAGATAAATTACTCATTTTAGAAGATATTGACTTATCTGTGTATATATTCGAGGCTAAATTTGATAAAACTTTTTCTGCGGGTTCTTTCAATATAGATTCGGTGTATGATGATGCCATTGACTCTGATTTAGCAAACATAGATTTTGGAACAGCGGCAAAATCTTCCGTAAAATATTTGGTAAACCTGTTTTCTTTTAATTTTTTGGAAATTTTCCCAGTATTTTCATCCGAAAATATTTTATCAAGATGGAAAATATTTGATATTTTATCTCCTATTTGAGAGGCTCTTTTTAATAATCCCGAATTTTCGCCTTTGCCTGCAATTAAGTTGTCGGTAAATTTATTCAGATAGTAGACAAAAGGCAGCGCCAGCACAACATCTTTTTTGTTGCTTTCATCGGAAACTCCGTTTATACTGCTTTTAACAACAGTATTATTTGTAAAATTGTCAACAGCTGTATCTTTTGATTTCTCAATAGTATTTTGAAGCGTCCGCTGATTTATACCCGTATTTGCCGCCAGATAATTTCCGTCAACAGAGTTTACCATATAATATTCTCCATATATTTTATAAAAAGCCATAAAAAAAATAATTGCTTTTTTATATAAAAAAGCAATTATCAGGAAACAAAATTTAACAATTTATCTTATCCTTTGGAAAACAGTTTAAATGTTCTTTCTACATTATTGCTTATAACTTCTTTTACGGAGTCGTATTCTTTTAATACTGCATCATGCTGGGTTTCCAGCTGTTTCATGTCCATCTCGAGCATGTTATCCTGCCTTGAAATTTTAGCTGTTTCGTATTCATATTGGCTTTCTGCCTTTGCATCGTCCGAAGTATCAAGTTCATAATACATCTCTGTATTAGATTCAAGTAAATTCATACCGATACAGCCGTTATCAAGTTTGGATGTATCTATAACAAACAGGTTGCCGTTTATAATTGCACGCTGCATAACATCTTTTTTTGATAATTTATCCGTTCCGTTTACAAGATTAAATGTCTGGGTAACCGTTTTTGTCGTATCGGGCAAATTTTCAACATTCCAGGAACCGTCTTTTTCATCTTCAACGGTTTGAACAGTAGCCGGAGTATAAGTTATGGTAGCCTTGCCGTTTTCTTTATCAATTGTAATCTTTACATTTTCAGGCAATGAGGGAATTATCCATTCTCCTTGTTCATCCTGCGTCATATAAAGATTTCCCGAGGCATCGGCTAACATATAGCCGTTTTCCGTCAAATTTTTATATGTTAAATCTTCAAACTTATTTTTTTCATTTTCATCAGTTGTCTTAATGGTAAGTTTTGTATTATTCATAGCCTCATTGTATATATTGGCGGCTTTTTCCGATTTCATTGCAAGCTCGTTTTGACGCTGTGATATCAATACCTCCGATAATTCAATATCACTCAATCTCGATGTCAGCATTAACAATCTTCCCTGTGATGACGATAAACCCATTTTCTGCTCCAATCTCATTTGTTATACTATATTTATCGGCATTACAGCATAAAACTTAAACTTTTATATTTATTATTCTTTACAATTTGAAACAAATCTGATAACTATATAAAATAATATAAGGGTGTAAAATTATGAGTTTAAATTCGACGCCGGCATCAGAAAGAGTGCAGATAGCGATTTTCGGCAGAAGAAATGCGGGTAAATCCAGTCTTATTAATGCTATAACGGGGCAGGATTTAGCCATTGTATCAGATATCAAGGGTACTACTACGGATCCTGTTTATAAATCAATGGAATTGCTCCCGATTGGTCCTGTTACAATTGTTGATACTCCGGGAACGGATGATGAAGGCCGGCTGGGCAGGCTGAGAATTGAAAAAGCGGTTAATGTGCTGAATAAAACGGATATTGCACTTCTTGCCGTTGATGCCGAAAAAGGGCTGTCGGATGAGGATAATATTCTTATTAACAAGTTCAAAGAAAAAAATATAAAATACATTATAGTTTATAATAAATCGGATTTAACCGATATTAGAAATAAATCGGATGAAACATCCGTTTATGTTAGTGCATTAAAAAACCAAAATATATACGAGCTAAAAGAACTAATAGCCGGAATTTACGATAATACAAATGACAGAGTATTAGCAAGAGATTTGATAAAAGAAAATGATTATGTTATAGTTGTAACTCCGATAGACAGCGCAGCTCCGAAAGGAAGGCTTATTCTTCCCCAGCAGCAGGTTATAAGAGATTTGCTTGAAGCAAATGCCGTTGTATCGGCAGTTCAGGTTTCTCAGCTTAAATATGCAATAGATAACTCAAAAGCAAGGCCAAAACTTGTAATAACCGATTCGCAGGCTTTTAAGGAAGTCAATGAAATTACTCCCGAAGATATTTTTCTTACTTCATTTTCAATACTTTTTGCAAGGTATAAAGGAGTTCTTGAATATGCCTTAGACGGTATAAAAATGCTTCATTCAATTAAAGATAATGATACCGTGCTTATTTCCGAAGGCTGCACCCACCACCGCCGGTGTGATGATATAGGAACGGTAAAACTTCCAAAATGGATTAAAAATTTTACAAATAAACAAATAAATTTTGAATTTTCTTCAGGAAGCGGTTTTCCCGCTAATCTTGAGAAATATAAAATGATTATTCATTGCGGGGGCTGTATGCTGAAAGACAGAGAAGTATTATGGAGATATAAAGAAGCATCAAAGCAGGGCATTCCAATCAGCAATTACGGAATCGCAATCGCATATATGAACGGGATACTAAAACGTTCCGCCGAAATTTTTTCTAATATTAATTTATAGTTTAGATACCTATAATACCTTATCAATTAAACCGTATTCCAATGCTTCCTGAGCCGACATATAATTATCACGCTCGGTATCGGCATAAATTTTTTCAAGCGGCTGGCCTGTATGCTCGGCAAGGAGGGTATTAAGCTCTTTTTTCATTCTTAAAATTTCTTTTGCTTCTATCTCAATATCGCTGGCCTGTCCTTTAGCACCGCCTAACGGCTGATGTATCATAATTCTGGCGCTTGGCAATGCCATTCTTTTGCCTTTAGCACCGCCTGATAATAAAAATGCCCCCATAGATGCGGCTTCGCCCAGACAAACAGTTGATACATCCGCACGTACATGCTTCATTGTGTCATATATTGCCATGCCTGCGGTAATAACCCCTCCGGGGCTGTTAATATACATCATAATATCTTTTTCCGGATTTTCCGAATCAAGAAGCAGAAGCTGTGCAACAATTGAATTTGACATTTCATCATCAATTTCTTCGCCTAAAAATATAATCCTTTCTCTAAGAAGCCTTGAAAATATATCAAAAGACTTCTCGCCGTTTGATGAAGCCTCAATAACCGTAGGTACGTAATTTAAGATAAAATTTTTGTCCATAATTGCCTCAATATATTTTATAATAATATTATATACAATAAATGCAAAAATAACATATAATCAGATAAAAATTTCAGGATAAAAATGACAGATTACAATTTTATTGCTTATGATTTTATGACGGATTTTAACGGCCCGGGCAGGCACTATCCTAATCCTAATTATCCGGCGGGCGTATATGATGCAGATAGCCCTAAATATAAATACGGTCCTGAATCTTCTGTTTATCCTAATTTAACGCTTCCATGCACGTTATATGACGAAACGGGCAGTTCAATTCCGGACGGATTTTATATGGTTGTGCTGTCAAATGACAGAAAATTTTTGGAATTATATCAAAGCAACGAACTTAAGGCACGGGCGAGGGTAGTTAAACTTGTTGAAAAAATGTACACTGATGAAGAATTGAGGGAAGAAGATGAAATAATTGCAAGAATGCAGTCTGCAAAGCAGAATAAAAAGCTGAAGAAATATGAGCAGGCAAAGGAAGATTTGACTGCATTAAGAGAAAAAAAAGCATCTGCTTCTTCTGCCGAAATTGTAGATTCGGGAAAAGGCTACTACATTTTAAACTATAATGCAGGCGGAATGAAAGCTGAAGCATACATTCAAAAATGAAATTAAAATTATAATTTTAAGACTTTTTGTATAAAAGATGATATTATAAGAAAGAAGCGATATAAAGAGGAATATATATGTATAGACCCGTAAGAAATATTTATACAATCAGAACCTGTCCGTATAACGATAATGAAAAACTTGAAAATTTATTAAACGATATGTCGTCTGAAGGCTGGGAAATATATTCCCTGCAGGAGCTTGAAAACGATAACGGAGTTTTATATAACTGCATTTTTATAAAAGAAATAGAAAATGATGAAATATCTTCAAATGAAGATGCAGGTTTGTTCAATTTTCAATCTAAAATCGAAAGAATTATAAGCACCGAAATTGAACCTTACGATATGTGCCTTGACATACAAAAAAAAATAAAAGATACAAGAATGAAAATTTCGCAGGTTAAATCGCTTATTGACGAAACTTCGGAAGATTCAAGGACTGTTTTAAATGATGAAATTTCAAAGTATATGAAAGAGCTTGACGGTTTAAAAAAACAGCTTGCAAAGGTCATAAATCCCGATGTTATGGAGCAAAAACTCGGCGAAAAAAAGATTACATTATCTCTTTCCGAAGAATTAACAGAAATTTTTGATAATGACATTGAAGATAATATACTTTCTCAGATTGTTTTAATAAGGCAGAATTTAACGGAATCTGCAGGTTATATTATTCCTAAGATAAAGATAGAAACGGATGATTCGCTTGATGAAAATGAGTTCGCAATTAAAATAAGAGGCATTCCCGTACTAACATCTTATGCTTATCCCGGATTTACAATGTTTTATGAAAAAGAACTAAACATTGGAAAATTAACTTATGAAACATACAAAGATAAAGAATGCATAACAAATGAAGATGTTATATGGATAAATGACGAACAGGCAAAAGATTTTTGGATAAAAGGCTATGAAACAACCGATTACATAGCAAAAGTCATTGAATATTCCGTTATTAAATTTATTGATGAAATCTTTGATTACTCGGATATTAACCGCTATATAGAAATTGTCGGCAATCAAAATTTATATCTGGTTGAAAATATTATTCCCGATTATATGTCAATTTCAGAATTAAAATACATTCTTGCAAGTTTAATAAAAGAAAGAGTATCCGTGAAAGACATCGTGTATATATTTGAAAAAATAAATGATTTTGCGGATGAAACGGATAAAGAAGAACTTCTTGCAAGGTTAAGGGTTTCTTTATCAAGACAAATAAGCAATTCTCTTGCCGGAGGAAAAAATAAATGTATAGAAGCCTATGAGTTATCAGACTCAACGGTAAAGCTGTTATTGGAAAATCAAGACAATGATGAAATAATAAGAATTGACACCGGCAGAATTAAAAATATTGCCAATATAATAAAAGAAAAAACAAAAGGAAACAAAGAAATCATCCTGATTGCACCCATGAAATCAAGACATCTGATTTTCCTTATATTATCTCAAATGATTTTCAATATAAGGGTGATTGCAAGAGAAGAGCTGTTATTTGATTACCCGCTTCAAATAATCGGCACAATATAACTGTTTATATTAAAACATTGCAGATTCAAAAATTAACCTACCCCGCCGAATTTGGGAACGGCATTTTGAACCCCTTGTCCTTCCGCCTGCTCGACTGCCTGCAGCTGCCGGCTTAATGCTGTTACCATAGTATCAAGCCGTTTGACTTCCATCTCTACGGCATTTTCTTTTATAGAAACGTTATAAATATCACGATTAATACTGTCAATTTCCTGCTGATAGTCTTTTTCTTTAGACTGGATTTGAGCATTAATTTCGCCTCTGTCATCAGTGCCTGTCGCAGTTGATAACTGTTCGTACAAATCAGCTAATTCGCCTGCCTGAGATGCATCCATACTCGTTAATTGCTGCTGCAGGCTTAGAGTTTGAGTTGCAAGTTTATACTGGTCATTGCCTCTTTGAGTCTGTAACAGCTGGGCATTATTAAGCTCTCCGTCAAGAACCAGCTTTCTGTCTGCAAATAATGCATAAGCCATATATTTTTCTCCTGTTATTATTCCCCGTATATTTTTATAAAAATTTTCCGGTTTCAATTCATGACATAATAAGAAATATGGTTTAATAATATTTACATTATTAAAAAGAAAATAAATATCTGTTATTGCTTATGCATTGCGAGCAGTAGGGCGTTTCAAGGTAAGTTCTTGACGAAAAATCATTTATATCATTTCCGCATTTGCCTCTGTTGTCCGATGCAAGCAGAGGACAGGCAAATATTCCGTTTATGGTTAAAGTTCTGCTTGTTCTGCATTCTAAATTTAATTTTTGGTAATCTGTATCCGTATTATTTTCGCAGATATAATTTTTTTTCATCAAAGGAATTATTCTAAAATTCATATCGGCTGTTTCAAAATCAAATGAAGCGCAAAGCTGTTTAAAATTATTCTTTAATTCGTTTTCGGATACGGCATAATGGTTGACTATTGCGAGTATAGGGTTAAAATCGTACTTATACAGGCTTTGAAGTGCATGTACAGCCTTTCTGAATGAACCTCTGCCTCTTAATAAATCGTTTTCTTCTTCTTTATAATGGTCAATGCTAATCATAAATACGATTTCATTGCCTGTTTCATTTTCTTCTTCAACTTTTCTTAAAAATCTTGCTTTTTTGTCATTAATATTTAAAGCATTTGTATGAATAATAACAGAGGAATATTTTAAGCAAATTCTTAGGATTTGATTAAAATCAGGATGAAGCATGGGTTCGGCGCCCGTTAAATGTATATATTCCAATTCGTTTTTATTCATATCTGCTAATGTCCGGCGGACTTTATCCGCAGGGATAAAATCTTTTGTTTTTTTATCCGTAACATTAACATAACAATCTTTGCACTTTAAATTGCAATTTTGTGCCGTCATTTCTATAAACAGATTTGTAAATTTTGTCATTTCAACACTTGGAGCTTTTATAATTGTTTCATTCATATTTATATATCCTTTCCCTGCATTTAAAATACTATTAGCATTTATTATCAGGCTGAGAAATTAGACAAAAGTATATAATGCCAACATAAGGTAATAATCTGATAGTATGATATTTTTTAAGCTTACCGCATTAATTCCGATAAATTATACAGGAGGCGGAAAAAATGGCAAAAATTATTGAAAATAAAAAAGGAAGAAGAATTATTCGGTTAAATACGGATGATATTATTAATATAGTCAGAGAATATCAAAATAATATCTGCGGTATTTATGATTATTTAGAAGTAAGAAATAAATTAAATAATATAGAACTCTATCTGCCCGAAGAAGTATAAAGTTTATATTTTATTATACCTATATAGCCGATTTAGTTTATACTTGAATAGTGTAATGTTTATTCAAGGAGGAAAAAATGAAAAACATTATTACTATTGCGCTGATATTTGTTTTGCCCCTGACGGCATATTTTATTATGAATGGAAATTCGGACGGAATAACTGCATCTGCAAAAGATAACGGACATCCGAATATTATAGTATTTACTTCAGCAATGTGCATGGATTGCAAAAAAATGAAAAGCCTGTTAAACGAGGTTGAACCTGTGTACAATTCAAAAGTAAATTTTACACACATTAACGCACTTGATAACAATAAACAGGTGAAAGAACAAATAAGAAAATATAATATCACCCTTGTTCCCACTCTTGTTTATACCGATGAAAACGGAAACCCGAAAAATAAAACGGAAGGATATATAGAAAAAGAACAATTAATCTCTAAAATAGAGGAGTTAATTAATGGATAAATTGCTTCAGGTATTCTCTTTGTATCAGGACAGCCGCATGATGATTCCTTTAGCGCTGGCTGCGGCTTTTACAGCGGGAATTATTGCCTCAATATCTCCCTGCGGTATAGGCATATTGCCTCTGATAATAGGATATGTCGGAGGTTTTTCAAAAGAAAAAAACAAAAAACTTTTTATCCAAATGCTCTCTTTTTCAGTAGGCTTATCTCTTATATTAAGCATTATGGGCGTTTTATGCGCACTGACCGGACGTGCTTTTACCGGTTTTGCAACACCTGTTCTCCTTATAGTCTTTTCATCTTTTATTATAGTTTTAGGACTGAATCTCACAGGTTTTTTGGAAATCAGGTTTCCAATCCTCATAAAGAAAATGCCTGAAAATAAAGGCGGAAGTTTATTTATATTCCCGTTTATTGTAGGTGCGGTATTTGCTTTAGCTTCAAGCCCCTGTTCATCGCCGATACTTGCCAGCATACTTGCGCTTGCAGCAATTTCATCCGACTATTTATTTTCAACAGCATTATTATTTTGTTTTGCATTAGGCCAATGTATTATTATAATATTTTTTGCATTATTTACCTCAACGCTGAAAAACATGAATAAACTTGCAAAATATACAAATATATTAACTAAATTCAGCGGTATAATCCTGATTTTGACGGGATTATACATATTATACTCCGTATTTTCCGGAATTTAAAAAAGGCACCCGTTCAGGTGTCTTTTTTGTTTAAACCGTTAAATCCAAATTATCGGCAATCACATTTTTTGTATGATTTCTGTTTAAAATTTTAAAATGATTTTTACCATTGCTGTCTTTTGTTCTTACGGCATACAATTTATCCGAAAATAAAGAACGAACTTCCGTTTCCTTAATGCCGTCTTTTATAGCCGCACCGATAAATTTATCCCCTGCGTTATTATCGGAAATTGCCGTTAATGACTGAATTACATCTTCCCTTGCCGTCTCGGGGGTAACAATATCTGCAAGAGTTTCCTTAACAGGAGGAGATGTTGTAATATTTCTTGTATAATTGCCTTTTCCATTATCTTTATGAATTACGCAGGTATAATTCTTATCCCGTAAAGTTTTATTATTTGCCTTATTTTGAAATAAGAAACCGACAGCAGAAACTTTCATAATACCTTGCCTCCATATATATATAATAAAACTTTTTGGAGTAAATGTCCATACTTTTTTTGAAAAAAATTAAAAAAATGAAAAAAATTTTTCAAAATCTTAAAATTTTATAATTAAAAAATTAAAAAACGGATGTTAAAATCAGCGATTTTGTAAAAATATTGCTCAAAAATCAAAAAAATTACAAAATTTAATAAAAATTTACTCCATAATTAATACGGCGGGTAAAAAAATTCCGGTATAAAAGCGGAAAACAGGCATAAAATGAGCAGATGCGGATATTCAGTTTCCAAACACAATAAATGGAAGATCATTA
>CAZBFV010000050.1:0-12549 GCA_964491345.1 uncultured Muribaculaceae bacterium | reverse complement strand
GAGGCAGACAATGCCGGCATGCGGGATACTTGGATTTTTTTTCGGGGAGGGGGGGGGGAAAAAAAAATGAAAAAAGAAAAAATCAGCACAAAAATCCTTATCAGCTTACAGCAGATTTTGATTGATATTTTTAAATTTATAAATTATGTTTCATCAAAATCGGCAGGAAAACTTTCCGGAATGTGCTTCTCATTTTTTTAACCGGTTTTTTGCCTGGCAAGTTTTTATGCTTTTATTTAAAATGTTATAAAACATCTTCTAATGTTTTGTTTTATTTTCATTAAGAATATTTCTTAATTTCATAATTGCCTGAGCGTGTATTTGACATACCCTTGATTCGGAAACTTCTATATTTCTGCCTATTTCTTTTAAGGTCATGTTTTCGTGATAATAAAGAACCATTACCATTTTTTCCCGTTCAGGCAGTTTTTGAAGTGCTGTCTGAAGTTCATTTTTAACATCTTTTTCTTCCAGCTTGTCTAAAGGATTAACCAAGTTTGTATCTTCAATGGTATCAATAAGTTCTATACCTTCATCACCGGAATATTTTTTGTCATAAAGCGAACCTATTGCTGTATCTTCAGACATAACCGATGTAATTTTATCTGCGGGTATATCCAAATATTCCGATAATTCCTGCGTGGTAGGCGTCCGTCCAAGTTCTTGCCTCAGTGTTTCTGTTGCATTTTTTATATCTTTTATTTTTTTTCTTGTGCTTCTGGGTATCCAGTCTTGAGAGCGTATTCTGTCTATAATTGAACCTCGTATTCTCATAATTGCATAGGTTTCAAATCTTGAACCTTTATCGGGCGAAAATTTCTCTATGGCATCAATCAGACCTTCCACGCTGAAACTTGAAATATCTTCAATTGCAATATTTGACGGCAGAGTAAGTTTAATTCTGTTTATAACATATCTGGTGAGATATATATACTGGACAATAAGTTCATCCCGATACTGTTTGTTTGTTTTATCGGCAAGGTAGTTATACCATAATTTTTCCAAGTCCTCATCAGACATTCTTTTTATATTGTTATATGAATTATATACCGTATTTTCACTCATTAGCCGACTCTTTAAGCTGATATAGCAATTCTTCTTAAATTGTATTCATTTAAAGCAACTATTAAATCATATATATATATGAAGTTTAAATTTATTTATTCATTGCTAACAGTTGAAAATATTTAATTTTATTCAGCCATAAATCCGAGTTTAAAATTTTTAACCGGAATGCCTCGCCAAATAATTGTTTTTCATAATTACTCTGGCTGTTTATTTGTATAAATGAATTTTCAATAATGAATTTTTTTAATTTTCTGTTTTTAAATAAAGATTTCGGAATATTTATATTTACTTCTTTTTGAGTTGTGTTATACATTGACCTTTCAACAGCAGCTTGTAATATCAAAAGCAATATCTGCTCATAAAATCTGCGTGAAAATACTTCTATACTAATTATATAAACACAGTCTTTATACGTTTTTAAATCCATTTTTGCAAGAATTTTGCCGTTTGTATCTTTTAAAAAATATTTTTCCAAGTAATTTTTATTGGAAAATCTTCTGTATAATGCTATATCTATGGTCTTATCCTGAAAAAAGAATGTATGCATTGAAACCGAAAAATTTCTGATTTTTTCCCATTTGGAAATACCGCAGGTATCCTGAAATAATTGTTCTATCGATATAACAGATTTATCATTTTTAATTTTTGCCGTTGTACTTGTCATTTATAATCCATCTCTCCAAAAGAGAACTTTTTTAAGCCGGTGTATTTATCTACTTCGACATTCTATATTTTAATAAAATTGTTGTCAATAGCCGTATTTTTTATGTTAAGGTTAGTAAAATTTTCTATAAATTATTTAAGATTAAATCTGAATGCCGGTTTTATTGTATCAACAGTACATAAATCAAATGCACTAGCATCATTTGACGGCGGGCAGTATTTTGCTTTTGACGAAAGCACTACGCCGGAACAATAATTATTATATAATGAAGTGTTTATATTTGTTCCGAGCGCCGTACAATAAGCCTGCCTGTAAGAAAATACCCTGATTGGAGCGCCTTCTTTAACCGATGATGTTTCCTGATCATTGCCGATAAGCACAACGCCGTAATTACATGTGATTTCTTTTGCCCCGTTCGGCTTTGTAATATTACATTCGGAAGGTACATTATCTTTTCTTGCCGGATTGTAGTTATAATAATATCCTTTTACTCTTGCTGAAAGGTAATTGATTTTTTTGGTGCCTATTTTCACATTATCAGCTGCGACACCTACGGGATATATTTCACCGTTATCTAAAATTACGAAATTAACGACATCGGGGTATTGTTTCCCTTTTTGTCTATCTATATTCGGCTTGCTGTTTCCGTTTAAATCAACGGCAATAACTCTAAAGCCATAAACAGACGATATCGAGCTGTCATATTTCCAGTCAGACAGATAATATTTTTGACCGTTTGTAGTTTTAAAGTTTGGCACATCGCTTTCAAAATTTGCATTAATAAGCGGTTCTCCGTTTATCGTTTGTACAGGGTATAACTTAGAACAATTTACTTTTCCTGATGTATTTGATATAGCAGCTACGCTCCGGCAAAAAATATTTGATTGTGTTCCTGTCATATTATTGCAGTTTGGAATATCCCAATCGGGGGCATTTGATTGAACACCTTTTAATACTGTTGTAATCTGCCCTGTATTTAGCCTGCATTTTGTTGTTGCAGAGTCAAGCTCTTCCGTATCGCCGTTTTCTTTTGTATCAATTATTCCTGATTTGCCTTTTGTTGTTTCGGGTGTTGAGCCTGAATATACAGCGGTTACCATTGCTTTTAAACTTTCAAATGTATAATAGGCTAAAGCCGTATATGAAGCTCTAACGATACTAATCGTTTGAACCGAAAGCGCCATTATAACACCTATTATAACCATACTGACAAGCACTTCTGCCAATGTAAAACCTGATTTATTTTTACTCATTTAATGTATCCTTTAGCAAATTTATACATTCTCTATATGTGTTTTTTATAATAATGTCGTCATATTTTATAATATCTTTAGTAACATTTAAAACGCTTTTGTTTTCTTTTATCCCGAAGACTTTAATACCGTTATTCACTGCATCAAAAACTATTGATGAGCCGAGAGAATTATATGGCATTATTAAGGCTTTTATATCTTTTCTGCTTATATTATATTCCGTTTTTTCCAATGAAATTAAGGGCGCATTTTTTAATGCAGCAAGAAGGCAAGGCAGAAATGTAGGTGTAATGTACTCTGCCGCTGCTTTCGCATCTACAATATCCGTTGTAATAGTTATATCTTCAAACGCAGGCGCATGTACAACAGGAATTTTTAATTCTTTTGAAAGATAATGAGAAATTACAGCCTCGACTCCTCCTGTTATATCAATGCCCTCTCCGTTTTGATAGTTATCATCAGGCGGTTCATCAAATCTGCATACTGCTGCAATCACATCTGCACCTTGTTCTGTCAGTTTTTTCCCCGCTTTTAATAATGTTTTTTCATTTAATACACTTCCTGACGAAATGCCTTTTGAGGTTTTAAAAAATTTTATTCCGCAGGGCTCTTCTGTTATTTCATAACCTGATATATCGCATCCGTATATTGTTTTTACCGCATTTATTGTATTTATATGAACGTTTATAACTCTTTTTGATATTCCTTTATCAAAAATTATGCCTATTTTATTATTTTCGGAAGGTTTCAGAGTTATATCGCCTTTAAATAGCCGGCTTAATGCCCAGCCTTCCGTATAAAGCATATTTTGCGTTATACCTGAAAAACAAGCACCATTCACAACGTTTGGATTGACTATAACATTAAAATATTTTGCAAATTCCCGTGCAGTAAGTGAAGCATCACCCGCAAAACCGCCTATTGATGCGCCGATACCCGTCGGAACAACAAGTGCAATTATAGGTTTATCTTTATAATTCAACATATTCATTTGCTTTCAAAGGCAAGCATTTCTGCCCCTGCGACTCAATCAAATCAACAAACTTTTGAATATCTGCTTTAATATTGCTGAAAGTATTATAATGCATAGGTACTATTTCCGTTGAAAACAGCATTTTTGCCGCCATCGCCGCTTCTTCCATATCCATTGTATAATATCCGCCTATCGGAAGCAGTGCAAAATACGGGTTATACATTTCTCCTATTAAAGAAAACTCGGACATTAATGCTGTATCGCCGGCATGATATATTGTTGTCCCCTCTATATCGATTAAAACACTTGCGGCTAACCCGCCGTACGGCAAATCAGGGTTTGAACTTGAATGTATTGCAGGAAGAAACCTTACGCTTCCCCATGAAAATTTAAGTTTTCCGCCTATATTTACGCCGACAGCTTTTGCTCCTTTTTCTATGCAGTAATTAGCGAGTTCAAAAACCGCTATAATCTCTGCACCCGTATTTTTTGATATTGCTATTGCATCGCCCAGATGGTCAAGATGTGCATGAGTTACAATTATATTTGTTATTCTTTTTTTTGTATAATCAAACTTTGATGCGGGATTCCCTGTTATAAACGGGTCAATTAATATACCATCCCAGTCTTTTTCAATAAAAAATCCGCTGTGTCCTAAATATGTTAATTTACGCATATTAATCCTCCGTTTTTATAAATTGTATCAAATTTCAATATTAATTAAAATACTTCAAAAAGAGTGTTAAAATTAATTTCTAACAAAAAACAGAAGCTGCCGGCTTTATCCGGTTTATTTTTACTTCTGTTTTTAATTTTAATTTTGATATTTTTCTAAACAGCGCCTTTTATAATTTGCGCAAAGCTGTCTGCTTTTAAACTTGCCCCGCCGACTAATGCTCCGTCAATATCGGACTGGGACATCTGTTCTTTTATTGTTTCAGGCTTTACGCTTCCTCCGTACAATATTCTTATTGATTCGGAAGTTGCTAAATCGTATAGACCTTTTACGGTTTCTCTTATCATTTTTATGACTCTGTTTGCTTCGGCGGCATCGCAGGTTTTTCCCGTGCCTATAGCCCAAATAGGCTCATAAGCTATTATTGATTTTGAAACATCTTCAGGCGGTATATCCCTTAATGCTTTTGTTATCTGAGAAGCTATATGATAATCGGTAACGCCTGCTTCTCTTTGTTCTAAAGATTCTCCGCAGCAGATAATAGGAATTAGCCCGTCTGATAAAATTGCTTTGGCTTTTTTATTAATCATTTCATCCGTTTCGCCAAAGTAGCCTCGTCTTTCGGAGTGTCCTATTATTACATATTCGCATCCCGCATCTTTAAGCATTTCTACAGAGCATTCGCCCGTAAATGCACCTTTTGTTTCAAAATAACAATTTTGGGCAGCCAATTTTACTTTTCCGCAGCCGCAGTCCTTTAAAGCCTTATTTGCCGCATACAGCGATGTAAATGTCGGAGCTATGATAACTTCAGGTAATTTTTCTTTATCTTCGGCTTTTAGAGCCTGCATAATTTCATTTGTTAAATTTGCGGCTTCCTGCTGCAAGTTGTGCATTTTCCAGTTTCCCGCAATGACAGGTCTTCTTGACATAATTTCACCTTCTTTCTTTTGTAACTGACAGTATGATATTAGTTAAAACAAAAACATTTATCAAGTTTGAGCTGTTATTCTCCGTTTAAAGTATTTATAATTTCATTTGTATCTTTTTCCGTTTGTTCTTCCGGCGATAATTTTTTGTCTTTAAAAAGATACTTATATTTAGCCTGTTCTAATTCTCCGGAGTTATCGGGATGTTTTTCCGAGTCATACTCGTTTAATTTATTCAGAACTTCACGTGATTTTTTATTTATATGAATACTGATTTTATAATATAATTCCGCATTTTTTTTATCGCCGAGTTTTTCATAGCACTTTGCGGTTTGAAGATTTGTGTCAAAATCTTTTAATAAACCTGAGGCCAGAGCCAATTTATAATATTCAACCGCAGTCGAGTATTCCTGAAAATTGTAATAAAAATCTCCCATTTCTTTTTGAAGTTTCGGGTCATTCGGGTCAATATTATATGCCTTTAAAACATACAGTTTAGCGCTGCTTCTGTTTTGAAGCATTTGATTTACCTTTGAAATGCCGATAAGCGCCCTGATATCCGACGGATTTTTATTGTATTCTTCCATATAATACTTTTCCGCTTTATTCAAATAATCATAGCTTTCTTCCTGAGATGAAGATATTTTTGATTTTCTGACCAGTTCATCCGCTGTTTTAAAGTTATCAGAATACGCATAATTTGCATTATAAACATATATTAAAAACAGAATTATTAATAAATATTTTTTCATGGCACAGGATCATACCCTCCGGAGTGAAAAGGATGGCATTTTAATATCCTTTTTATTCCCAGATATAATCCTTTAAATATTCCATATTTAATAACCGCCTGTTTTGTGTATTCGGAACATGTCGGATAAAATCTGCAGACGGGCGGTTTTAATTTGGAAAAGTATTGATATAAATTAATCAGTTTTATTAACAATTTTTTAATCATATCAATACTTTATCACATATTTATAAAAATGTTTATTATACATTCATTAATTCTTTAATAATTACGGCAGTACCGCATCTCGGATCTCTTTCTGATGCAGAGAAATTGCCGTCGCTTACGTACATGCCTCCTGTATATTCGGTTGTACCGGAATATACATAAGCCGATTGACATCCATGGTTTCTGTATCCGAAACCATTGTATCTTTCACAGAACATTAATACGCTTGACATCGTTGAACAGTCATTTTTTACGCCGTATTTAGAGCAGGATTCCGTGTATGCAGAGTCAAGCTCCCTTTCTAAAGCATCGACGGCGGCATCTCTAAAGTTGTCAAAATATATGCCCGCAGGCACTAATGTTGTTACCTGCCCTAATTTTTCGCCGTTATGCAGATATGTATTAAAGTTACAGCTTGATTCCCTGAAGTGTATGGCACATATTGCTTCAGCCGGCAGAGATACTCCCGTATCGGCTTTTACCTGTTCCGCAATATCTTTATACACACTTTCATTTTGCTTATATATGTTTTTTATTTGCGCCAGTTCGGCTTTTTGCGCATCAGTCAGATTTTCCTGCAGATTGACATCCATATCCAGCGGAAAATTAGAAAATTCGCTTTCTGTTTCTTTTTGTTTTAATTCATTTATTTGTTCATCCAATTTAGAAATATCGCTTTGAATTGAATCTATATCGGATTGAACGGAAGATGCCCTTGATTCTTTGACTTCCGAAAGATTATCTTTTGCTTCATTGTACGCATCAAGTGCTTCTTTTGTTTCTCTGCTTGCCGTTTCGCTCACAATTTTATCTAATTCGGCTTTTTTATCTTCTGCTTCGGATAATCTTGTTTCGGCATCCGATAAACTTTGTTCCGCTTCTTCTTTTTGCTGTTTATATTCTTCTAATTTATCTTTTGCATCTGATATTTCATTTTCCAATCTGGTTACTTCAGCTTGAGCCGCCTCTTGATTAGCTTTTTGTTCACCGCTTAAATCTCCGGAGTAGCTTGCAGCTGCAGCCTGCGCTCCGGCTAGCTGAGCTTCCAGCCCTGAAATTGTACTTTCCTGACTATTTATATTTGTTTCACATTCGCTTACCTGAGCTTTGGAGGTATCTATATCTTTTTGCGCATTATCTATTTCTTCTAAATTTGCTTCAATCTCTTCTTTGTATTCTTCTAAGGCAGGGTCGCTTTCTACGGCTTCTTGATATTCTTTTTCTTTTTCATCATAATCATCTTGAGCATCTTTTACTTCGCTGTCCTGTCCGGAATATACATCCGATAATTCACTTTGAGCATCGGAAAGTTCGCCTTCTCTGGCGGTTTTTTCCGATTCAAGCTCTTCAAGCGACATGCTGTCATCAATTACTGCAGGTGATGAGGAAGCACTCGAAGCTCCGCCTCCGCCGGATATTCCTCCGCCACCGCCTCCGCCGGACATTCCTCCGCCGGATACTCCGCCTCCTCCGTTTGAAGGAGCAGGCTGTGAAGCAGGAGCGTCTGCTTTATCCGCATCATCAGGTTTAATTTCTTCGGAATCCGTAAATTTGCTGTCTTCTGCTGGAGCATTATCATATTCAAATTTACCGTCTTTTATTTCCTGTAATATTTTATCTAAATCATCTTTTGAAATATCACCTGTTTCACTATAATTATTTTTAATATAATCTTCAAATCTTGATTTTTCTTCATCGCTTAGAATGCCGTCTTTATCGTAGTCTAAAGCACTTAATACTTCAGGATTTTCGTAAAATTCCTCCAATTCGGAGGCAATATCTTCTTCTAAAGCATCTTCGCCGGATATAATTTCATCATCAATAAATCCGCTGTCGTCAGGTAATATTTCATCAGTTTCTGCATCCGTACTATCCGTAATTATGCCGTCCGTTAAATCCGTACTGTCTGATTCAATCTGCGTATCAGGTATTTCGGGCTGTAACCCTCCGTCAATTCCGCTGTTTTCCTGAAGCAGTGTTTCGGGTTCAATTTCCGTTTGCAGAAACTCAGAATCCTGAACGGGCAGATTTTCTGCCTGATTACCGTTTGAAACAGTGCTATCCGGAGCGGATGAAAACATTCCCTGCGCTTCACTTCCGCTTACCGCAGGCAGACCCGCATTTACAGCTCCATTTGTATTAAGGTCATATTCAATATTATCTAAATCATTTACGCTGTTTAAGAATGCAGTTATATCTTCATTTGATATTTGAGGCGATGATTCATCATCAAACGATTCTACCAATTCTCCATTTACAAAATCCATGTTCATAATTTCATTCATGCTTTTTGAAAATATCGAAGCATCTGCATTGCATTCCCGAACAAGGTATTCTTTAAATTCATTTCCGTACATGAAAATACTTACATCGGATAAATTCAAATCCTGAGAAGTAATTTCTTTGCCTTCTTCTTCCAGCTTCTCAGCCAGATAAGACATAAAGCCTGCTTTTAATGATTCTAAATTCACAGCTTTTTCCTTTTCTCTTACCGGATTTTTTATCGGTCAAATTCAATAAAAACTTTATTTTTCGTTACAATTATTTACATAATTTTAAAGATTATTAGAAAAAAATTAATTTATTAACAAATGTAAATAATACTAAAAAATTATTAAAGTAAAAATAAAACCATACGATATTACACTTATTACATTTACGAGGAAAAAGTGATGGATATTAACTCTGCTGTGAATAATATTAATATAGCAAAATATGATAACAAAAATAAAACCGTTAATAAAAAAACGGAGGCAGAAGAAAAAGAACAAAAACAATATGAGGCAAGCTCGCTCGATGCTTCAGCTTCTTATGCAAAAGCTATGATAAGTTTTAAAGGCGATACTAAAGCACAGGCACAGACCGCATTAGATGAGGCAATAGAAAATTTTTCAAAGCTCAGTATTGATGAAACAAGAAAAAAAGATTTTTTATACACTCTTAATGCAAAACGGAATGAAGATTATAACCGCATAAAAGACAGTTATCTTTTAAACGGATATAAAAAAGATAATTTTAAATTGTTTAATGATTTAATAAATCTAAAGGGTAAAGACGGCAATTATAGGTTCAGCGGAAATGATATTGGACGTATATTATATTATGCAAATTCAGAAAACAAAGATGTACTTGACAATTTGCTGGCCGCAGAAGATAAAGACGAAAATTGCAGGTTCACTTCATACGATATTGAAAGGATATTACCGTATGTAAATTCCGGAAACAAAGATGCAGTTAATACTTTGCTGAATATAAAAGATAATAACGGCGATTTTAGATTTTACAGTTATAATATTATAAATATATTAAGGTCTGTAAACTCCGGAAATCAAGATGTACTTGATACTCTGCTGACAGCAAAAAATAAAGACGGCAATTTTAGGTTCGGCGGATATGATATTCTAATTATATTACAGTCTGTAAACTCTGAAAACCAAGATGCACTTGATACTTTACTGACAGCAGAAGATAAAAACGGTGATTTTAGGTTTAATAGAGATAATATTCCAACTATATTACAGTCTTTAAATTCTGAAAATAAAGATGAGGTTAATACTCTGCTGAACGCAGAAGATAAATACGGCAATTTTAGGTTCGATGAGGATAATATTGCAGAGATATTACAGTTTGTAAACTCCGAAAACCAAGATGCACTTGATATTCTGCTGAACGTAAAATATAAAGACAGTTATTATAGTTTAAGCGAAAATAATATTTCAGGTATATTACAGTCTGTAAACTCTGAAAATCAAGATGCAGTTAGTACTCTGCTGACAGCAGAAGATAAAAACGGAAATTTTAGGAGGTTTGCTAGTTGTGATGAGATTGTTTCCGCATTACAATGCGTAAACTCCGAAAATAAAGATATTGTTGATACTATACTGGCAACAGAAAAGAAAAATGGTAAATTTTGGATTAACTGGCGTTGGATTTCTCGGATATTACCGTTTGTAAACTCCGGAAACAGAGAATTATTTAATACTCTGCTGAACTCAGAAAATAAAGACGGCAGTTACAGGTTCAGAGTGGACGATATTTCATGGATATTAGAATCTGTAAACTCCGAAAACCAAGATGCAGTTGCTACTCTGCTGAACTCAGAAAATAAAGACGGCAGTTACAGGTTCAGAGGGGACGATATTTCATGGATATTAGAATTTGTAAACTCCGAAAACCAAGATGCAGTTGCTACACTGCTGAACTCAGAAGATAAAGACGGCAGTTACAGGTTCGATGCAGATGATATTGCAAGGGTATTACCGTATGTAAACTCCGGAAACCAAGATGCATTTAATACTCTGCTGGCCGCAGAAGATAAAGACGGCAGTTACAGGTTCGATGCAGATGATATTGCAAGGGTATTACCGTATGTAAACTCCGGAAACCAAGATGCATTTAATACTCTGCTGGCCGCAGAAGATAAAGACGGCAATTTTAGGTTTAACGGAAATGATATTGAACGTATAATATTCTATGTAAATTCTGAAAACCAAGATATACTTGATAATTTGCTGGCCGCAGAAGATAAAGACGGTAATTTTAGGTTCGGCTGGACTGATATTGAAGAGATATTAAAGTCTGTATACTCCGAAAACCAAGATGCACTTGATACTCTGCTGAACTTAAAAGATAAAGACGGCAATTATAGGAGGTTTAGAGGGAGTGATATTTCAAGTATATTAAAGTCTTTAAATTCCGAAAACAAAGATGCACTTGATACTCTGCTGGCCGCAGAAGATAAAGACGGTAATTTTAGGTTCGGTGCGGATAAGATTGCCATCATATTATCACCTGCACACTCATATAACAAAGATATATTAAATACTCTGCTGAACTTAGAAAAGAAAGACGGCAGTTACAGGTTTGACGGGATAGAAATTGGGGATATATTAGCGTCTGTAAACTCCGAAAACAAAGATGAAGTTAATACTCTGCTGAACTCAGAAGATAAAGACGGCAGTTACAGGTACGACGGGCGTGGTATTGCAGTTATATTAAGTTATGTAACCTCACGTAACCAAGATATATTAAATACTTTACTGACAGCAAAAGATAAAGACGGCAGTTTTAGGTTCGGAGACTTTGATACTGCAAGGATATTACGGTGTACAAAATCTGATAATAAAGATGTACTTGATACTATGCTGAACTTAAAATATAAAGACGGAAATTATAGGTTTGATGCAGATGATATTGCAAGGATATTACCGTATGTAAACTCCGAAAACCAAGATGCAGTTAATGCTTTTCTGACCGTAAAAGATAAAGGCAGAGATTATAGGTTTTCTGTATATGAAATTGCAGAAATATTAGAGTCTGTAAATTCTGAAAATAAAAATGCATTTAATGCTCTGCTGAACTTAAAAGATAAAGACGGTAATTATAGGTTTGGCGGATATGATGTTTTAAATATGATAGAAGTTGTAAATCCCGAAAACGAAGCTATATTAAGAACTTTGCTGACCGCAGAAGATAAAAACGGCAATTTTATTAAGTTTAGCGGATATGATATTAAAAATATAATGAGAAATGTAAATTCCGAAAACAAATATGTACTTGATACTCTGCTGAACGCAGAAGATAAAGACGGCAATTTTAGGTTTGGCGGGACTGATATTTCAAATATAATGGGAAATGTAAAATACATAGACAAAGATATATTAAAAACTCTGCTGGCCGCAAAAGATAAATACGGCAATTATAGGTTTAGCGGGAATAATATTTCAAGTATATTAAAGTCTGTAAATTTCGAAAACAGAGAATTATTTGATACTCTGCTTAACTTAAAAGATAAAGACGGTGATTATAGGTTCGCTGGTGGCGATATTTCAAGTATATTAAAGTCTGTAAATTTCGAAAACAAAGATATATTTGATACTCTGCTTAACTTAAAAGATAAAGACGGTGATTATAGGTTCGCTGGTGGCGATATTTCAAGTATATTAAATTCTGTAAATTCCGAAAACAAAGAATCACTTGATACTCTGCTGGCCGCAAAAAATAAACTCGGCAGTTTTATATTTAACGG
>CAZBFV010000049.1:0-13941 GCA_964491345.1 uncultured Muribaculaceae bacterium | reverse complement strand
TCAAAAAGTGAAGTTCTAACCTGCGAGCGAAAAGCAATTCCAAGACAGCGGAATTTCTGACGGACGGAGTGAAACAAGTCCGGTAAGCGAGTTTTGAAGTTACGGCTGCGATAGCGGATTTTGCGCAGAGTAATGAGCCGCAGGCTCAAACTCGAAGTAACGCCGAAATAATGAGCGGCAATTTTGCGTTCAGCAAAATTAAAGCGAATGACTTGAAGGCGTGAAGCAAAATCCAAGAAGCATAAGCAACGACAAAAACGAGCCAAAGCAATTCCAAGACAGCGGAATTTCTGACGGACGGAGCGGGACACAATTTATTTGTAATCCGATTAATTATATGCAACAAAAGGGAAAATCCAAAGAAAGCTGTAATTTTTTCTCTCATTTGTTTTTTTCCCCCCCCCCGCACGCAAAAAAAACGGCAGAATACAGTTACGGCAGATTTCTAACTGTTTTTGCACCGTAAAATTGTATATTAAAATAAGACATATTTTAAGAATATCTTATTTTTTATATTTTATGACATAATATAGTTATGAATGATAAGATTATAATAAGAAAAGCCAATCAGCATAATTTAAAAAATATAAGTTTAGAACTGCCGAAAAATGAATTAATAGTATTTACGGGAATATCTGGTTCCGGAAAAAGCTCTCTTGCTTTTGATACAATATTTGCAGAAGGACAAAGGAGATATGTAGAGAGCTTATCAAATTATGCAAGGCAGTTTTTAGGTCAGCTCGATAAGCCTGATGTTGAAAGTATTGAAGGATTATCGCCGTCTATATCAATCGATCAGAAATCTACAAGCAATAATCCCCGTTCTACAGTGGGTACTATTACCGAAATATACGATTATTTAAGGCTTTTATATGCAAGAATAGGCACTCCTCATTGTCCTGACTGCGGAAATGAAATTGTCCCTCAATCAATAGATGAAATTGTTGATAAAATATTAAGTTTAAAAGAAGGAACAAAAATTCAAATTTTAGCACCTGTGGTAAGGGGCAAAAAGGGCGAATATATAAATCTTTTTGAGGAACTTAAACACGAAGGCTTTATAAGAGTCAGAGCCGACGGAGCAATATATAATCTTGACGAAGATGAAATAGAGCTTAATAAAACACAAAAACATACTGTTGATGTAGTTGTAGACAGGCTTGTAATAAAAGAAAGCATAAGAACAAGACTTGCCGACAGCGTGCAGATAGCGCTTGAAAAGGCAGACGGGCTTTTAACGGTTGATATTATAGGTTCAAATGAAATGATATTTTCCGAAAAATATGCCTGTCCGCACTGCAATATAAGTTTTGAAGAATTGACGCCACGCAGTTTCAGCTTTAACAGCCCTTATGGAGCATGTCCTTCCTGCTCCGGCTTAGGTGCATTATATGAGATGGATTCAAACTTATTAATACCCGATAGAACAAAATCATTAGCGGGAGGGGCTGTATATCCCTGGGCTAAAACGGGAAATCCTTATTACATTGATATATTAAAATCGGTTGCAAATCATTTTAATATAGATATGGATGCTCCGTTTGAAAATCTTCCGAAAGAACATCAAAATATAATCTTATACGGAAGCGGAAAAACTCCCGTGAAATTGAGATTTAAAGAATTCGGAGGAACAAGGTATATAACCCATATACGCCCGTACAGAGGTGTAATTCCGTATTTTATGAATAAATATAATGAGTCAGACTCTGATGAAACAAGAGATACAATACGGGAATATATGTCCGAAATACCTTGCAGCAGATGTAACGGTGCAAGATTAAAACCTTTTTCCCTTGCCGTAACAATTATGGGAAAAAATATTCATGATGTATGCAGACTGTCTATAAAAGAGGCTTATAAATTTTTTTCCGATTTATATTTAGAACTTGACGATTACAAATTGGCAATAGCAAAGCAGATATTAGAAGAAATAAGAGCAAGATTGAAATTTATGCTGGATGTAGGCTTAAGTTATCTTGATTTGGCAAGGGCTTCGGGAACTCTATCCGGCGGAGAAGCACAGAGAATAAGGCTCGCTTCTCAAATAGGAAGCGGATTATCAGGTGTATTATATGTTCTTGATGAACCTTCAATCGGTTTACATCAATATAATAATGATATGCTGATAAAAACGCTTATAAGATTAAGAAATTTGGGAAATACTTTAATTGTGGTAGAACACGATGAAGATACAATAAGAAGCGCTGATTATATAGTTGATATCGGAGTAGGAGCAGGGTCAAACGGCGGTGAAATAATTGCAAAAGGAAGCGTAGAAGATATTGAAGCAGAAGAAAAATCATTGACAGGTCAATATTTAAGCGGAAAAAAGCAAATAAAAATTCCGTCCGAGCGCAGAGAAGGCAGCGGGAAATATATTGAAGTAAAAAAAGCATGCAAAAACAACTTAAAAAATATTGATGTAAAAATTCCTTTAGGAAAAGTCGTTGTGCTGACAGGACTTTCAGGCAGCGGAAAATCAACATTAATGAATGATTTAATCTATCAATATTCTTTGCATAAACTGAATAACAATAAGCCGAAACCTCAGGGGCTTGATACAATAGAAGGTTTCGAAAACATTGATAAAGTTATATGTATAGACCAGTCGCCGATTGGCAGGACTCCACGCTCAAATCCTGCGACTTATACAGATGTATTTACTCATATAAGAGAACTTTTTGCCAAAACTAATGAAGCAAAAGCAAGGGGATATTGCGCAGGCAGATTCAGCTTTAATGTGAAAGGCGGGCGCTGTGAGGCATGCAAGGGCGACGGACTGACTAAGATTGAAATGAATTTTTTATCTGATGTATATGTAAAATGCAGTGTGTGCAAGGGGCAAAGGTATAACCATGAAACTTTAGAGGTTAGATACGGCGGTAAAAATATTTCGGAAGTTCTTGATATGAGTATATCCGAAGCTCTCGAATTTTTTAAAAATATTCCTAAAATCAGAACAAGGCTTCAAACGCTTAATGATGTCGGATTAGGTTATATGAAGCTCGGGCAGAGTTCAACAACGCTATCGGGCGGTGAAGCGCAGAGAATAAAACTTGCCAGCGAATTAAATAAAAGAGCAACAGGCAAAACTTTATATCTTCTTGATGAACCTACAGTCGGGCTTCATTGGTTTGATTTGGATAAACTTGTCAAAATTATAAATAAATTGGCTGATAACGGAAATACAATCCTTATTATTGAACATAATCTTGATTTAATAAAAACAGCCGACCATATAATAGATTTAGGACCCGAAGGCGGAGATAAAGGCGGAATGATTGTAGCTGAAGGAACTCCCGAGCAAGTTGCTTTATGCGAAAAATCATATACGGGCAAGTATTTAAAAAAGATTTTAAATATTAAAAATTAAGATATGTAAATAGATATGTAATTCATAGCGGAATTTTTAATACTTTAAGCAAAAAAATAAAATTTGCAAAAATAAAAGGCGGTTTATCTTCGCCTTTTTATAATTTTTTAAAAAATCTAAAAATCAGATTATAAGCTCTCAAAACGGCTTCCTGATTATTTCATTTTTCCCAGAATGATTCAGGGCGCATTCTGCACCTATGCTTCCGGCTTATCCTCAGCTTTTTCCGGTTCATCTTCGGAAAGCTCCCGAGCTGATTCTATATTATCTTCAGCTTTTTCAGGTTTATCCTCGGAAAGCTCCAGAGCTTTTTCAGCCTTATGATTTTTATGAGCCTGAATGCCATGACCAATAACTCCGCCGATAAGACGGCCTGCTCCGGTTAATAATGCAACGCTGGCAGCTAACACGCCTACGCCCACTGCAACAGATTTATTTTGGCTTATCAATAAAACATCCTTGCCATCTGCATGGACAACATGCTTTGCACCCTCTTTAATTGCAGTCGATATGGTATTTCTGGCATTTTTTGCCGCATATACCGTGCCTGCGGCAAGCCCAATTCCCGTCCCTATTTTTTTACCTTTTGAAACCGGAGTCTGGGTATTAACCTTAGCACCTACTTTATTTATCATGTTCTTTTCCTCTTGTACTTTCTTGTTACATTATCAAGTAAAACATAAGAATAAGCAAATTTGTTAAAATCATGACAAATATTAAGTTTTATTAAAAAAAGAGAGGCCGGCCTCTCTTTAAAAAACGGATAAACATAAATTCATCCGGATTATTTTTGAATATCTTTAACGCTTAAGGCTATTCTATGCTCTTGAGGAGTGAATTTTTTAATTAAAACTTCAACTTCATCGCCGACATTATATATATTAAACGGGTTAGCATTGGCAGGCTCCATTTCAGATGACGGAAGCAGAGCTTCAACTCCGGGGTATATATTAATAAATGCGCCGAAAGAAGTAACTTTATTAACGGTGCCTTTGATTATCTGGCCTTCTTTAAATTCATTTTCGATAGATTCCCAGGGATTATCGCCCATTCGTTTTAAACTTAAACTGATTCGTTTCATATCGGTATCGATTTTTAAAATTTTTACTTCAAGCTCCTGACCTAAAGAAATAACATCGGAAGGATGTTTAATTCTTTGCCATGATATTTCGGATATAGGCAGAAGCCCGTCAACGCCGTTTATGTCGATAAATCCTCCAAAATCAGCAATTCTGACCACTTCGCCTTTAACAACCGAACCGACTTCAAGATTAGAAATAATTTCATCGACAACTTGTTCTCTTTGTTCGGCTACTGCTTGTCTTTGAGATAAAATTAATTTATTTTTCTTAGCATCAGCTTCAAGAACTTTAACTTCAATATCCTGACCTATTAATCCGTCAAAAGGCGCCCCCGTTCTCAGCTGGCTTGCGGGAACAAACCCTCTTAAATCGAATACCTCGACAATAACCCCGCCTCTTACAATAAGAACAACTTTAGCTTTAATCGTTTCATTGTTGTATTTAACATTTTGAAGCTCCTGCCATGCTTTTGCGCAAGATAATTTTTTCAAAGATAAAATAATTCTGCCGTTTTCATCATCGGTATCTTCTTTTAAGATATAAAACTCTTTTACATCATTAATTGCTAAATACTCGGAGTAGTTTTTTTCCTCAACCTGACTGTTTGTGATTTCTCTGTTAGGCAGAAATGCTTCGGTTTTAGCGCCTATATCAACCAAAAAACCGTCGTTTTCCTGCTTTATAACTATACCTTTTACAACATCGGCTACGGAAAATTTATAGTTGTAGCTTTCTTCCAATAATCTGACGAATTCGTCCTGTTCATTAATTGAGTTTGTCATGTATTGTTATCCTTTCCTATATACTTTTTAAATAGTTTAAAACATCGTTTATAACATCATCAGGAGTAGAAGCACCTGCTGTTATTCCAATATTCTTTGATTTTATCAGCATTCCGCTGTAATTTTCTAAATCAGATGCAACTTCTATATGAATTGTATTTGTAATATCTTTTAAAATTTCCGCTAAATGGGTGGTATTTGCGCTTTTTTTGCTTCCTACTACGAGCATTAAATCAGAAGATTTTGCAAGTTCTTTTGCTTCCTGCTGTCTTAAAGATGTTGACCTGCATATTGTATTAAATACTTTCAGTTCGGAAACTACGGGTATAAGCTCATATAAAATTTCCTGCAGAAATTCAATTTTTTGAGTGGTTTGAATAACAACGCCGACTTTTTTCTGCTTCAAAATTTCCTGTTCTATTTTTTTTAAATCGGAAATATCCGAAATTACGGAAACATTTTTTGAAAACTGTTCTGCATTCGCTTTAATAGCAATAACTTCAGGATGTTCCGGCTTTCCTAAAATAATAACAAGGAAACCTTCCTTAGCAAGCTCAACAGCCTTTTGCTGAACTTTTTTTACATCAGGACATGTTAAATCAACTACATCAAAACCTCTGCCGGCAATTTTATCAATTAACTGCGGAGCCATTCCGTGGCTCCTTATAACACAAATTCCCCCGTTGTTTTCAGGTATTGTTTCCAAGGTTTCTATTCCTAATTCTTCAAGCATATTAATAACATGGGAATTATGAATAAGCTCGCCGAAAACCCACACATTACGAGCCGGATTTTCCGTCTTAATTTTTTTTGCAGTTTCTACTGCACGCTTAACGCCGTAGCAAAAACCGGCATATTTGGCTAATCTTATATTTTTATCCAGTTGAGTTGACTTCCGTTCATCAGACTAGCAGAAACATAATTTCCGCAGTAATCTGTTTGTAGCATAAACCGGATTTTAATTCAAGTATTATTTTTTAAGATTTGCCTATGTTCATATTTTATCTGTCTGTTCTCCTCTATACCCTCCCTCCTTTTTTCTCTCTTTTTTTCTCCCCCCCCCCGCTCATAACGGCACTGCATGCCTGCAGATTTTGTCCACAGCACCGGTTATAACAGGCTTTAAGTATTAAGTATTCATAGCAGATTTTTAAAAATATCTGATTTTACACAATTTCTAAAAGCCCAAACTGCATTTTTACCATAACATGTAATGTCATTTAACAGCCGGAAACAGCAGAGGATGTTACAGTTGTATGTGCAAATAAAAATAAAAAATCAGAAAACATATATGCGCCGTGAAATTATTTATTGAAACAATGCCAAAGCATGCGCCTTTCAGCACGTTTCAGGCTGAAATTAACAATTTAGGCGCAAAGTATCCGTTTGATGTTTTTTTATTTGTTTATTATAAGTTTTTTCCCCCCCCCTTTTTTTTTGGGGGGGGGACGCAGTTCCGCCTGTTGCGCTTGCCGGCTCAATCCGGTATCTCCGTTTCAAAAGCCTGCCGGCTTTTTTGCACTCCTGATGATTTCTGCATGCTTCGCTCTGTTCCACTCCGCAAAAATTACGCTTCTTATACAGTTTTGAGAACCGCAATTAATAAAAGCATTATTTTTATGTCTATTTTACATAGCAGATATATATAAGCATTATAATCAGCAGTATAAGTATTATAATACCGGCTGTCTTGGAATTATCTTTATCCGGGCTTAAACCGGCAGGTGCGGTGCCGGAATCACCGGATGAAATATCTTCTTTAAAATCGGTGCAGTCTGCCGATGCAGATCCGTTTTGTTTTTTTTCCTCCCCCCCCCCGCACGATTGAAGCTCATTATTATAACTGTTAAAATCTTTCATAAAAAAAACTCCTCTTTTAAAATAAAGCATGCTTCCTATAGTATAATTCCGTTTTTTATTTCCTGATTTTTCCGCCGTCAGGCTTAACCTGCAGATACCTCTTTCAACACCGGAATTTACTTTTTTTATGGACAATAATTTACCGGTCGTATCTGACATAATCAATCCCCGCAGTCTGTAATGTATCCGCATTTATGCATAAACTCAGGAATTTTTATAAATGCTTCATTAATAAAAAATCTCTTAACGGCAAAAGCCGTCTGCTTTTGTTCGGGGGGGGGAAGAGATAAAAAAGCAAAAACTCCCGCCGTTACATCCGGAAGCAGGGTTTTACCGTTTAAAAATTCAGGTTTAATCTCACTCATACCGATTTTACTGTTCTGTTTAACTTATTTTATTCTATAATTAAAAAAAACGCCTGTCAATGATGTTATCTTTTTAACATTGCATATATCTTTTCCAACGGGTATTTACAGGCAGATTTATGAATAATCTTAAACAGTATAATAAATATTATTGCAAATAAAATATATTTTATTTAAAATATGAATATAGTCCCGTTTCGTCTAATGGCAGGACGCAACACTCTGGATGTTGCTATCGAGGTTCGAGTCCTTGAGCGGGAGTTTTTTAATGCAGCAGAAAAAGGAGTATAAAATGTTTCAGGTAATTACAGAACAGGATTATTCCGAATTTTCAAGAAAGCAAATCGGGGAATATTCAAAATTCGAAAAGGCGTTAGAAGCTGCCCAAAAGGCTGTAGAAGGGAAGCAGGGCTTAAGATATATAATCGAAAAAACAGACGGACATATTGACAGCTACGGAAATCAGATTGTAACCGTAGTTGCCGAAAGTGAATAAATATACAGGGGAAAGCCTTTGGCTTTCCCCTTTTTTATATAAAAATTTTTACGGATAAAAAAGTTGTAATTTAACTGTTTTCAGGTTACATTTTTATTAATATGATATAAATACGCAGAGGAAATAAGAGAATGGAGGTCATAGAAAAAATGCCGAAAAAAACAATTACAGTTGATGGTAACTATGCTGCAGCTCACATTGCTTATGCATTAAGCGAAGTTTCAGCTATCTATCCTATTACTCCGTCATCTACAATGGGTGAATGGATTGATGAATGGGCATCACAACACAAACAAAATATTTGGGGAAAAGAAGTAAAAGTTGCGGAAATGCAATCGGAAGCAGGTGCGGCTGGAGCTGTTCACGGCTCGCTTGCTGCAGGTGCATTAACTTCCACATATACTGCATCTCAAGGCTTATTATTAATGATACCGGTTATGCATAAAATAGCAGGGGAAATGCTGCCTTCCGTTATTCACGTTGCGGCACGGGCGTTAGCTGCGCAGTCGCTTGCAATATTCGGCGACCATACGGATGTTATGGGATGCCGCAATACAGGTTATGCAATGCTTGCTGCCAACTCTGTTCAAGAAGAAATGGATATGGCTTTAGTCGCCCACTTATCGACGTATAAAGCTAAAGTTCCTTTCCTGCAGTTCTTTGACGGATTTAGAACATCGCATGAAGTTCATAAAATTGAAGAAATTTCTTATGAGGATATAGCTAAATTAGTTGAACCTGAATATATTGAAGAATTCAGGCAAAGAGCTTTAAGGCCCGAAGCTCCGAAATGTAAAGTCGGCGCACAAAATACCGATGTATATTTCCAAGGACGTGAAACCGTAAACAAGTACTATAATGCTGTTCCCGATATAGTTCAGGAGTATATGGATAAGGTTGCAGCCGTTACAGGAAGGCAGTATCATCCGTTTGATTATGCGGGGGCGCCTGATGCATCCGATGTTATTGTAGCAATCGGCTCTGCTTGCGAAACAATCGAAGAAACAATAGAATATTTGAATACAAAATACGGCAAAAAATACGGTCTGGTTAAAGTAAGACTATACAGACCGTTTGATGTTAAACGCTTTAATGAGGCTTTGCCAAGAACAGTTAAGCGTATTGCCGTGCTGGATAGAACAAAAGAACCGGGGTCAATAGGCGAGCCTTTATACTTGGATGTTGTAGCTGCTTTAAACAATAAAGGTATAAGGGTTATCGGCGGACGCTACGGTTTATCTTCTAAAGAATTTACGCCATCTATGGTGTATGCTGTATATAAACATTCTGAAAATAACGGTTTCCATGGTTTTACCGTCGGCATAGAAGATGATGTTACGCATAAATCGCTAAAAATAGAAGAGCATATTGTTACAGAGCCGGAAGGCACAACAAATTGTATGTTCTGGGGCTTAGGTTCTGACGGAACAGTCGGCGCAAACAAAAACTCAATCAAAATAATTGGACAATATACACAAAAAGATGCACAGGCTTATTTTGCTTATGATTCAAAAAAATCTTTCGGCGTAACCGTTTCTCATTTAAGATTCGGCGATAAACCGATTAAATCAACATATTTAATTACTGCTCCCGATTTTGTATCCTGCTCGGCACACGCATATATCGGAAGATACGATTTATTAAAAGGAATTAAAGAAGGCGGTACTTTCTTATTAAATTCCCCTTACGCGAAAGAAGAAGCCTTTGCGCACTTAACACGGGATATGCAGAAAACCATAATCAAAAAGAAAATTAAATTCTATAATGTTGATGCGGAAAAATTGATTAAAGAACAGCCGGGATTAAGAGGTAAAGGTGCAAATACCGTTATGATGGTTGCATACTTCAAGGTTTCAGGCATTATTCCGTTTGAACAGGCTTATGAAGGCATGAAAGAAATGACAATCAAAACCTTTAAGAAAAAAGGCGACGATGTCGTTAATATGAACTTAGCTTTAATTGATGCAGCGGTTAATGCTTGTCAGGAAGTTCCTGTACCGTCATCATTAGATGGAGTTTGCGCTTTGGAAGATGTTAAATTAATTCCCGAAAATGCGGATGAATTTGCAAAGAAAATTATTGAACCGTCTATGCGTCAAAAAGGCGATGATATTCCTGTTTCGGCAATGAGTGCTGACGGGGTTATTCCTACAGGAACGGCATGCTTGGAAAAACGGGGCATTGCACCGAGAGTTCCTCACTGGAATAATCAAAATTGTCTGCAATGCGGTGTTTGTGCAAGCGCATGCCCTCATGCAGCAATCAGAACAAAACTGATTGAAGCCGAAAATATGAAAAATGCACCTTCAACATTCAATGCGGTTGATGCAAGACCGAATGCCAGCGGTGAAAAATTCAAAGTTCAGGTATATTGTTTAGATTGTACAGGATGCGGTGTATGCTTAGACCAATGCCCCGCAAATAAAAATCCCGAAAAACAAGCATTAATCTGGTCATCAATAGAAAAAGAAACACAAGCATGCGAATTGGCAAACGAAAAATTCTTTGATGAACTGCCGGATAATGTTATGGGCAGAAATACAATAAAAACAATAAAAGGCGCTATGTTAAGAAAACCGTTGTTTGAATTTTCCGGCGCCTGCGCAGGATGCGGAGAAACTCCTTACGTTAAATTAGTTTCTCAATTGTTTGGCGAAAATGCAATTATAGCAAATGCTACAGGCTGTTCATCAATATATTCGGGAACATTTCCGACAATTCCTTATACGACGACAAAACAAGGCAGAGGTCCCGCTTGGGCAAATTCATTGTTTGAAGATAATGCCGAATTTGGCTTTGGTATGAGATTAGCGGTTGACCAAAACAGGGATACCTTAAAAACGTATGTCGCAAAAGTTCTTGAAAGTGATAACACACCTGCTGATTTAAAAGAAGCACTTAATGAAGCTATGGCTCATTTTGATAATTCAAAAACGGAAGAAGCCGTTAAAGCGCAGGCAAAAGTTAAAGAATTACTTTCAAAATACAAAGAAGCACAGTATCCAAATCTTGCAAAAGTAATAGAACTTCAAGATTATTTTACCGATAAATCAATATGGATTATAGGCGGCGACGGATGGGCAAACGATATCGGCTACGGCGGCATAGACCATGTCTTAGCTCAAAATAAAAATGTAAATGTTTTGGTTCTTGATACGGAAGTATATTCAAATACCGGAGGTCAGGCTTCAAAATCGACTCCTACGGGTGCTGTTGCCAAGTTTGCAACAGGCGGTAAAAGAACATACAAAAAGAATATGGGCTTAATGAGCATGTCTTATGGATATGTTTATGTAGCTTCCGTAGCACTTGGCGCCGACAGAATGCAGACATTGAAGGCATTTTTAGAAGCTGAGGCTTACGAAGGACCTTCGATAATATTTGCTTATGCGCCTTGTATTGCTCACGGAATTGATATGAGCAAAACTCAAACCGAACAAAAACGTGCGGTTGAAGCCGGATATTATCCGTTATACAGATATAATCCCGCAAATGAAAAGCCGTTCAGCTGGGATGCTAAAGAACAAACCGGAAGCTATCAGGAATTTATTAAATCCGAAGGACGATATAAATCATTGCTTAAAACAAATCCTGAAGCTGCTGAAAAACTATATGCCAAAGCTGAAACAGATGCTGCTAAGCGCATGGCTGTATTTAAGTCCGTCGGCGAATTAATAAAATAAACGCAAAAGTTTTTTCTAAAAGAAAAAACCGGCAGACAGGACAAGTTAAAAAGCAGTTTATAAAGCAGAAAAAGATGCCTAAAGGCATCTTTTATGCATTAGCCAAAATTTAACCGGTATATTATATGGGAATAAATATTATTTAAAAGACGGTTTCGGCTCGGCATATACGAAACAGCAGAATCCTGATACTCAGAAAAAACGGATAATTCCGGTTTATGATATTTTTTTTTTTGGGGGGGGGAGGGGAAAATAAGAAAAGCAGACAGGTGAGGGCGGAAAAATGAGTGAAAAAAATTCTTAATCAACTCAGGAAGTATTATGAAAGACATTTTTAAATTGATAAATTATTCTTCATTAGAATTTGCTATAAAACTTTTTTATTAAAAAGTTATAACTGCGGCAGCCGGACTTTTTCTCTCTCCCCCCCCCGCCAGCCGAAGCCGTTTTGATTTTCTTTTAATTTAAAATATTTCTTTTACAACAAGTTCTCTCGGTGCGGCTCTGCCCGATGTTCTTACTTTTTTGGGATTCGGTCCTATTGACCTTTTAAGTTCATACGGGTTATTTTCGCTCCATAATCCTAAAAAATACCGCATCATAAAAGCAGGGGTATTTATATTCATCGGAATTAATAATATCCGCTCTGTCATTACAGCAGTACTTTTTAACAAATTCTTCATTTTTTTTCATCAGTTCCTTTATCGTATCCCCTGCGCTGAAATGCACTGTGCAGTGCTTTATAAATCTGCCATTCGGATAGTTTTCTGCCTTGAATTAATGCTATTCTGAGCAATGTTGAATTATAAACCTCATCATCATCCGGCTTGGCAAACTCTCGTTTAAATCTGTCGTCATTTTTATCTAAAACATTAAGCACCCGGCTCTGCCATAATTTGTTAAACCGGTTTTCTATTTCCCTATGGGATTTTAAAGTCCGCATAGCCCGTATTCTTGTTCTGTTGTCGGCAACGGAAGAATGGTCTTTATCTATAATCAGCGACCCTAAATTTTTTATCTCGTTATCTTCTCTTACTCAATACCCTCGGCTTTACCCATATCAAAAGCAAAAATCTTTTTCATTTTTTTCCTAATAAATTATCTTTATCCAGTCTATCGGTTTATCATATTTTCATATTCTTCGCAATTAAATAAAACTTAATTTGCATCCTGCAAAATAAGAAGGTATTGAACATCCGGCAACAACAGTCCGATATGCTTTTTTTACGGATATTTTAATAAATGTCCGCACTTTAGAGGAAAAATAACCCCGAAAATCATGTTTGCAGAGGAAAGAAGTTTCCAAAAACCGGAAATAATCAAATCGTATGCTTTGAAATAATAAGAACAAAAATTACATAAAAAAAATGTCTGCAAGATATGCAAACATCAAATAAACACGAGGATATTAAGAGAGAGTAAAAAATTATTTTTTAATCTTATTGCCTGAAACGGCTGATTCATGAATTGTACGGTTAAAAGCTCCGTTTCTCTTAACATAGCCTCACATTTTTTTTGAAATAATATTTAATCTCCTTTCTGTAATATTCTCTACTCTTATATAAAGTATTTTTGTTTGAAAAAATTGCCTAAATTATTAAATATTATATTAAGTTTTATAAAATGTTTTCTGCGGGTTTAAAATGACATCCAAAATAAAAATAGATAATATGAAATAACTTCTACATTCAAAAACGCAGTATTATCCGGATATTTTATATAAATAATCTGTTGAATAAGCGCAATCAGGTATATGGTATGGTTTCCGGATTTAATAGACAAAAGCAATGCACCTTATACGCTTAAAGGCAGGATAAGTCCGCAAGGCAATGTTAGAAGAATAAAGATATTAATAAAACTGCCGGAATTCAGATTGCAACAGTTCAAAGCATGGTTAAACGAATATTATAAAAAGCCGACAGCGGGGCTTTGCCAACAGCAGTGATGTTTTTGTCCGCAATCAGGAGAGCGTTTTTGCCAATATCGGTGTTTTACTCTGCGCAAAATCCGCCCTCTTGGAATTTCTTAACCGCTCACAGGCTGGGACTTCGCCGTTCGCTTACCGGATTTTATCCGTCCGCAATTCCGCTTATCGGGGTTATGCACAAATAAAAATAAAAAATCAGAAAACATATACGAAGCGCCGTAAAATTGTTTATTGAAACAATGCCAAAGCGTGCGCCGTTTAGTACGCTTCTGGTTGAAATTAACAATTTAGGCGCAGAGTATCCGTTTGATGATTTTTATTTTTATTTTTATTTTTTGTTCACATCCTTTTAATTGCTTTACAGGTTTCACCT
>CAZBFV010000048.1:0-15381 GCA_964491345.1 uncultured Muribaculaceae bacterium | reverse complement strand
AGATTATCTGTTTGGCATCAATGAAGATGACGGGGATAACAGCAATCTTCAGCCGTTGGATTCTAAACCGGAAGCAAAGGTATTTAATATAATACGGGAATTTACAGAAGATAATGACGGCAGTATATATTTGTGGGCAAAGAATCTTGCTTCATCAAATATTTTTGGCGAATATTTAGACGATACGCTTAATATTAAAAAAAGTTATTTTGATTTTATATTAAAATTTGAAAACAGATATTATCTCTATATTGAAGTAAAAGGAATACCGGATATAAATGCCGGTAAAACAGAATTATTGAAAAATGCTTATAAAGATTACTTTGACAAAAAAATATATGATTTATTTTCCCCGAAATTAGCAATAGCAGTATGGGAAGTTAATACTGCCGGTAAAGATTCCGTAAAATCAACAGTATATTATGATAAACAAGTAATAACAAAAGATTTGAACAAGCTGTCTGCTGAACAATTATTAAGGGAATTAGCCCGTTTATGAATTTTATGCAAATATGCAATGATGCCGATGAATTTTGCAGATAAAGCTGATAAGTTTCAGGTTTGCCGTTTTTATAAAAAACTTCTGCAAACTTACGGCCGTTTTGCATTCACATAATTTTTATATCTTATAAATTCAATGTTTCTCAATTTAATTTTTTGCGCCGGCGGGATTTCGGACGGGCAAAATCTATAAAGCAACTAAAAAGAATGTAAATAAATAAAAATAAAAAATCATCAAACGGATACTCTGCGCCTGAATTGCCAATTTCAACACTAAAAGTGCTGAACAACGCACGCCCCATCGTTTCAATAAACAATTTTACGGACCAAGAGGCAGATTTCGGCAAGAGCGGAGCAATTTTGAAATTTTAATTTTATTTGTTTTTTTATGAACAAAATACTTGTTATCAATTGTTATTTGTGCAAAAATTCATGTCAGGTGGACAAAATGACGGATGATAATTTAGTTTATATTTTAGACGGTAAAGTTTATATTAATGTTACAAATAACTGTACAAATAACTGCATCTTTTGTATCCGCAGAATAAAAGATGATGTTTCAGGCGCTAATCTGTTTTTAAGCACTGAAGATATTTATCCCGAAGACGTAATAAATCAGCTGGAAAATATTAAAGATAAACTTTCGGATGAAATAGTATTTTGCGGATACGGCGAGCCTATGCTGAAACTTGATTTAATTAAATCCGTCGCAGAATATATTAAAAAAACTTACCCTGAAATAACAGTAAGAATTAACACAAACGGGCATGCCGATTTAATTCATAAAAGAAATGTACTGCCCGAATTAAAAGGGCTTGTTGATAAATTTTCCGTCAGTCTTAACGGGGAGAATGAAGAAGTGTATAACAAGCTTTCCAGACCGAAAGCAGAAGGCGCTTACCGGTCCGTAAAAAATTTTATAAAAGAGGCTGTTAAAGAAGGTTTTGGCACTACCGCAACTGTTGTAACGGGATATAAAGATTACATGGTTGATGTGAAAAGATGTATCGAAATTACAAAAGAATTGGGCGCTGAGTTTAGAGAGCGTCCTTGGTTAGATAACGGTTACTAAAATCAGGAGAAAAATATGCAAAATGAAATTCTGGACAAAATAATGAAGCCGAAGGCAGTTGCTGTTATCGGCGCTTCTACAAAGCCGAAAACAATCGGTTCTGAAATCATGCAGAGATTAAGAGATTACAAATTTAACGGGAAAATATACCCCGTCAACCCTAAAGGCGGTATAATTGAGGGGTTTCAAGCCTACACTTCAATAGAAGAAGTACCGGATGAAGTTGATTTAGCTTTAATCGTAGTAAATTCAAAGTTCGTTCTTGATACAATAGACCAATGCCATAACAAAGGCATCAAAGGTTTATGTATTATTACGGCAGGCTTTAAAGAAACAGGCGGTGAGGGTGCTGTTCTTGAAAAACAGCTTCTTGAAAAAGTTAAGGCATACGGTATGAGATGCGTAGGACCTAACTGCTTAGGTGTATTAAATACTCATCCTGATGTTACAATGGATGCTACATTTGCCGAATCACTGCCCGTAAGAGGTGATATCGGCTTTGTATCTCAATCAGGCGCATTAGGCGGAGGTATATTAAATATTTTAAAAGATTTAAACCTCGGATTTGCCCAGTTTGTTTCTATAGGCAATCAGGCTGATATTAATGCCGAAACAATGCTTGAATACTGGGAAAATGATGATGATGTAAAACAAATTCTATTGTATATGGAGTCAATTCAAAATCCGCAGAACTTTAGAAAGTTAGCTTCGAGAATTACAAAGAAGAAACCCATATTAGCTTTAAAATCCGGCAGAAGCGCAGCAGGCGCAAGCGCTGCTTCTTCTCATACAGGTTCTTTAGCCGGTGCGGATAAAGCTGCCGCTGCATTGCTAAAGCAATCAGGAGTTATAAGAGAGTTCTCCCTGAAAAATTTATTTGCGAATGCTAAAGCGTTTTCAAACTGCCCTATTCCGAAAGGCAATAGAGTTGCAATTATCACAAACTCCGGAGGACCGGGAATTATGGCAACCGATGCTGTATGTGAAAACGGCATGCAGATGGCAAAAATCACGGAAGAAACAAAAAACAAATTAAGAAGTTTCCTTCCCGCCGCCGCTTCGGTTAAAAATCCTGTCGATATGATTGCATCAGCCCCTATAGAACACTATATCCGGACATTAGAAACGGTTATTGCCGATGAAAATGTCGATATGATTCTGGTGATATATCTGCCGTTTTTAGGCTTAAAAGATATAGATGTCGCAAATGCTTTAATGGAAATTAAATCGAAAAATCCTCAAAAGCCGATAGCGGGCGTATTTATGACAACAAGTGATTTCTTTACGAAAATTTCGAATATGGAAGTTAATATGCCGTTCTATATGTATGCGGAAGAAGCTGCCGAGGCATTATTGAGGCTGGACCAGCAGAGACAATGGATGTCAAAGCCTCAGGGGCAGATTCCTCATTATGATGCAGATAAGAATAAGGCGGCAGAAATTATTAAACAATCCGTATCGGAAGGCAGAGCGCAATTAACGACACGCGAATCTATTGATGTGCTTGATGCTTACGGTATCAGAGTCTGCAAATCGGGTTTTGCTTCAAATATAGATGAAGCTGTTAAAATCGGCAATTCCATCGGATATCCCGTTGTTATGAAGATGACATCAAAAACAACATCGCATAAAACCGATGTCGGAGGTGTAAGAATTAATATTCAATCAGAAGAACAATTAAAGGAAGAATACAACGATTTAATCGGCAAATTGACCGAAAAAGGACTAATTGACGGTTTAGAGGGCGTCATTATTCAGGAAATGGTAAAAGGTGGCCGTGAAATGGTCTGCGGTATTGCAACCGACCCTCAATACGGCCCTATGATGATGTTCGGTTTAGGCGGTGTATTTGTTGAAGTTATGAAAGATGTAACATTCAGAATAGCGCCTTTAACCGATGTTGATGCGGAAGATATGATTAAATCAGTTAAGGCATATAAGCTTCTTGAAGGCGCAAGGGGTACAACTCCCGCTCAAATGGCTCAAATTCAGGAAACTTTATTAAGATTATCCCAGCTTGTAACCGATTTCAAATTCATTGATGAATTAGATATTAATCCTCTGCTTATTTCCGAAAAAACAGGCGAGGGAATTGCGGTTGACGGCCGTATAAAAGTAAGGCTTGAAGAAGCAAAAGAGGCTTTAAATAATATCCGTGCTTTCAGCTGTGCCTGCTGATAATATTTTCTGATTTTTAACGAAAAAGAGCCTGAAAATTATTCAGGTTCTTTTTTGTATTAAGAATTAAGCAGTGGATAATGGGCAGAAAGCCCTTATCAAACGAAATTATTCTTGATTCCATAACGCAATCTGCGCCGTCATTTTTTTTCCCCCCCCCTCCCCGCCCCGTTCCTTATCAGACGGGATTATTTCTGATTTCATAAGTACTGCGTAAATATGGTGTTAAACTTTGAACCGTAGCTTTTTATAGCTCTTATCCGGCGCCGGTGCAGACCATAACAGACTATCTTCTTCATTTTAGCGCATTAACTGTTATACCGGCGATATATTCAGGGCATGCTTTGCTGGGGCGGGGAAAAAGTATAGGCAGAGAAAAATATCCGGCGCCGTAATATTTGAGCGTATTATTGATATGACTGCTGTTTGTTTATTACTCTGTGAGCCGGCAATAAAACTTTGCTATGTTTCCTTCCGAATATTTTTATTAAGCCTGCTTTTGCATACAGTATTTGCCCCTCCGGAAGAGTTTGAACCGCAGATGATAATTTAAAACAAGCTGAAAACGATGAATTTTACATCCGGCGGGCTGATATTCAAAAAGAGATTACTCTTATCTTGACTGCAGTCCTGAATTGCCCTGCACCGCCTTTTTTTCCCGCCCCTTCCCCTCCAAAAAGCTAGGCTTTTGAAAACAAAAAAGCAGACATGCCGGACTTCGTTATTTAAATAACAGGCTCATCATTTCAGCCCTGAAATAAATTCACATTTTGCAGCGGCGCATGACGGCATTAAACGGCAGTATTTAGAAAGGGATGTTATTTCAGGATCTGTGAAGTAAAAAACTCAAAATAAAGCGGATATTATAATTGCAAATCCGGATTTTCCGCTTTTCGGAAAATCTGCGGAACAAGGCGGAAACATTTTATGCGGATAAAGACCGGTATTGAAAATTATATGCCAATACACAGGCATAATAAAGATATTAACTGGATGAGGACTTATTTTAATTCCGGAATGAGAAGAATTGAATTGTGAAAATTTTATGAAATATAAAAACTTAAATTGTCTTAGGAGCCTGCAGAAAAATTAAACCAGGTTATAGAATCAGAAAAAAAGCGTTTCAAACTGTCCGATATTTTGGAAAATTTAACAAATAAATCCGAGATTTGGAATTATAAGAAACGGATGCCGGCTAACGGCTCGGATTAAAGGCGGAGCAACAATGCCACAGCCGGATGAAAGGCAGAATCCTGCAATTCTGCGGTATAAACAGTTAAAATACAAAACTTTGTGTTTGAATTTAAAATTATACTTTTATAGGCAGATGTGCTAATATTTTTAATTTTAATTTCCGTTTATTATAAAAATACTTTCTTTTTGAATTAAAATGTCAGAACAAATTTGTACGGTAGCTGTAAAAAGGAACTAAATTATGAATACATCTGAGATTATTAGATTAGATGAAAAAAATTTTACAAATTTAAAATTTGAAAATTTTGTTGATACAAAAGAGGGCGAAGATATTTTTGATAAAGCGTTAAAATTGGATAATGTACTAAAAACAGGGGTTAAAACAGGCAATGAAGGACTTGGAATGATTACTATGAATAAAGTTCAGGCTGATTCGTATATAAAAGAAAAAAACGGAGATATTCATCAGGTTATTATGCTGGGGTCTAATTCATATTTAAATTTATCCACCCATCCGAAAGTTATGCAGGGCGCAAGAGAAGCCCTTGAAAAATTCGGTTTCGGAATGGGCGCTGTATCAAACTATGCGGGAATAACAGAGCTTCATAAAGAACTTGAAAAAAGGATTGCAGATTTTTATAACTGTGAAGATTGCATAGTTTTTCCGTCGGGATATGGGGCAAATACGGGTATAATTTCAGCTTTATGCGGTAAAAATGACGTTATAATAAATGATTCAGCAAACCACGCTTCCATTTTTGACGGATGCCGTTTATCCGGCGCCGAAATTAAAGTTTATCCGCATCGTGATATTAAATATCTTGAAAGAATTTTATCTAAAATTCCCGTTCACAAGACAGGAAGAATAATAATTACCGACGGTGTTTTTTCTATGGATGGAGATATTGCGCCGTTAGATAAAATAGTGCAGCTTGCAGAAAAGTATAACTGCAGGGTTATGGTTGATGATGCTCATGGTCTGGGTGTAGTAGGCAGAACAGGAAAAGGCTCTGCCGAATACTATGGCGTTGCGGATAAAATTGATTTAAATGCGGGAATGCTGTCAAAAGGTCCCGGCGGACTCGGCGGATATTGCGCATCAAACAGACAAATTGTCCAGTATTTAAGACTTTATGCAAGAAGTTATTTTTTTTTCAACGGCAATGCCTGCATCTGTTGCAGGAGGGCTGAATGAAGTGTTTAAACTTCTGCAGGAAGATAATGCGGGAAGAAAAGAACTTATCGAAAAAACACAATATTTAAAACAAAAACTTCTTGAACAGGGGTTTAATATCGGAAACAGCCAGTCTGCAATTGTACCTGTCATGATAAATTCGGAGCCTGTTTTATTTGAATTATACGAGAAATTAAGATTAAACGGAGTTTATGTTAATATAGTAACTTATCCGGCAGTAAGAAGAAAAGAATGCCGTCTGAGATTATGTATGATGAAAAATTTAACTTATGAACAGATAGATAAAGCCGTATCAATTATCACGAAATTTGCAAAATTATACGGAGTTATCAAAGGATAACATCGATAACGGCATTTTAAAATCATTTTCAATCAGCCTTGCCGGAATAATCAGTCCTGTGCTATGTTTTAGAGCCGTGCCTCTTTATCAATCAAATGAACGGCAAAACATGCCGGATTGCATTCAACATTTAATGTCCTGAACTTGCAAGTGAAATTTTAACAGCATTTTCGCAGGAGTTATTTAAGATGCAGTATAAAGTTTTTCCCGCTCCCTTCCCCCTCTCCGCTCTTATTTTTTTCCCCCTCCCATGCCTGTTATAATTAATCTGCTTTGAAATATTAACATCATTATCATCTTTAATATACCCTCTTTTGAAAAGATGAGGATAAAAGAAAGAATCTGTGCGGAAAAAAAATCAGCTGTTTAACAGCACAGAAATTTAATAAGTTTGTGCAGTTTTCCTTTCCATGTTTTATTCTCGGCAATAAGAGCTTCATTATAATACTGGTCATATTCCGTTATTATATTCTGCGGAAGCTCTCCGCCGTTATTTAACGTTCGGGCTATAAATTCAATATAATCATCCTGCTCTGATTTATATTGTTCATCTCTTTTTCTGATATCTTCATCCGCTTCAAAATGGCATAAAGCATGCCAGCAGGCTGTTATTGTTTTGTCCCCGCAGTCTTTAGGGAACTTTAATAAAGCCTCTCTGACGGGCATTCTGCCTGAAAGTACATCATAAAATAATTTTGATACTTTTTTTCTTAGTTTTGTATAATCTACACTTTCACGTTCCGGCATTGTTTTTCCAGCACTCTCATTAATGAATGCATATCATTATTAAAAAACTGCCCCAGAAGATTATTTATTGCTGTAACAGCCATATTTTCCCTTGTTTCAACCGATTTATAACAGAATTTCTTTCCGCTTTTCTGCCTTTTTAGCAGTTTTTTATCTACCAGCCTGTCCATGACGGTTTTTACCGTAGTATATGCTCTTGCATTTCCTTTATTGTTTATACAAGATAATACTTCGCTTACCGAAATATCTTTTGTGCCGGTTTCGTCTTCTTCCATTGTCCAGACTGCATTTAATATTTCATTTTCAAGCGAACCGTGTGTAAAAGCCATAAATATACCATCCTTTTATTTGAATTTTTCCAATTACTACTATTATAGCATTTTTTTTTAAAAAAGTATAAATTTGTGAAATATTATTAATATAAATTAATCTGCGGTAAGTTTTCAAAAAATGAAATATTTTTTGTATTTTTTCTTCTTTTATAGTTTTTTGAATTAGAAAAATACAGTCCGGATTTTGCCCTTGTAATACCAACATATATGAGTCTTAGAGTTTCATTGACATGTTCAGTCTTTAAATTATCCTGAGTTTTTTGTTTTGACATATTTTCGGTAAAATTTTTTATTGTCTGCACAAAGTGGCTTCCTGTCTTTAATTTAACATTTTCTGTTTTTGTTGCATAGTTTTCTTCATTAAATTCCGGAATAAACACATAATCAAATTCATCTCCTTTTGACTTATGCATTGTCATTATCTTTACGCCCGTATCATCCGCAGATGTTTCATCTTCAAAAAGTTTCAAAGAGTTTAAAGGTTTATTTGCATAATAATCTATCTGGCTGATAAGTTCTTCCGCTGTTTTGGCGTTATTTTCCAGCCGTTTTATAAACGCAGATATTATGTATGTATTTGCTTTATCGGATATATTTTTTGAATAATACCTGCCTATTTTTAACGCTAAATCGGACATATCGCTTTTATTTTTATTCAGCCAGTAATCTAAATCTAAATACAGCTGTTTTAAATTTTCGGTTTCAATATCGTCAAAATTTCTTATATAGAACGTTTTTGAATTTGATGTTATTAATTTATATTCATCGTCTGTAAAATTTTTTATTCTCATTAATTCATAGCATTTTGCCAGATTCAAAATGCCGGTGCTGTTCATCGGATTATTTACTGCATTTATCAGTGCAAAAATTAATTTGTAAATGCTTTTCTGCGCAAGACAATCGAGCCTTACATCTGTTTTTACCGAGTTAGACATTAAATAGTCATTATATTCATCCACCTGACAGTTAAGCCTTAATAAAATTGCAACAGAGGCTTTCGGATTCTGCTTTTTTATGTATTTGATTTTTTCGAGCAGAAAAATTTTTTCCTGTTTTTCGCTGTCAAACAGGTTATAACTGGGCTTATCTCCGGATAAAGGATTATTTTTTGTGCCTGTCATTTCAATAGGATAAAAAGCGTTAGTTTCATTTTTCAGTTTAACAAGCGCATTTGCAAGCGAATATATTGTTTCTGCGCATCTTTGGGAAGAACACATTTCTGCTTTTTTGTTATTGTTCATAAAATTTTTAAAACTTTCAAGACAACTGTTAGTAAAAGTAGATGTGATTGACTGGTTAATATCTCCGCATCTCACATAATTTTGATATTTTTCTGCAAGCAGTGAGATTAATTCCTGCTGAATATTTGTCGAATCTTGAGCTTCATCTTCTATTATATATCTGCAGAGATTTTGATAATATCTTAATATATCAGGATTTTCATTGAGTATTTTTACCGCATAGCAGAGCATATCATCATAATCAAGCATATTCTGCGATTTTAAATATATGTTATATCCGCTGTAAAACTCAAAAAACTTTTTAATACCGCTGTATTTTGGAACAGGCAGGCTCTTATTCATTGATAATTTGACATTTGATATACATTTTGTGTAAATATCAGTTTTATCATCGTCTATTTTTAATTTGTAGAATAGTTCTTTTATTATTCTTTCTTTTGAAGAATCACTGCATATTTCAAAATTTTCATCAAGCCCGATTTTATTATAGTTTCCGTTTTCTTTAATTATTCTTAATGCAAGCCCGTGTATTGTTGAAATATTAGGCAAAGTTGTATTTTCGGGGAGTAAATTTTGGATTTTTTCTTTGAAATTTTTAGCCGACGACTCCATATAGGTTAAAACAAAGATATTTTCCGGCTTTGCCCCCGACTGAATTAATTTAATTACCAGCAAAAGAAGCATTGTAGTTTTGCCTGCTCCCGGAACTGCCATTATTCCCATTTTTCCGCTTTTATAATTCAATACTTCTTTCTGGTCGGCTCGGGGTTCTATTTTAAGCTGAAGCGATGTTTTTTGCCTGTCTGATATATAATCATTCAGTCCTCCGAAATTTTCAAATCCCGAACCGTCATATAAGCTGGAATACATATATATCTCTTTTCCGCATAGAAGGAATAATTTTCTGGCTGTTCTTGCCGTTTTTTCCCTCGCATATTTTATATCTTCTTCAAATGTATATTCTTTTTTATTCCAATCCCTGTTAAATACCCAGGCATTGTATAATGTGCCGGTATCCCGTTTCTGCCATTCGTTAGACGATATATCAAGCCAAATCTGGTATTTTGTTTCTATTGAATAATCAGTTATTTTTTGGGGCGATGATACTATTATTGAATTTTTCCTGATTTCAAAAGAATCAGCGGGATTTTCGCTTATTATGCTGTTTTCTGTCTGGATTACAAACTCTTTTGCAAGATTGCTTACGCTGTCTGCAAACGCAGTTTCAAAACTTTGAGCCTCTTTTATAAGAAATTTATATTTTTTCTCGTCGTAATCCTTTAATTGAGGTTCTACTATATTTTCGAATATAATCTTAATTTGCCCGCTTAATTTATTATTGCTGATTTTCAATGCTTCAACCGAAGTCTTAAACTTTTTATATCTTTCATAATACATTTGATTATCAAAAGAAAAATCACGGATTTTTTTTGTATTTTCATATTCCTTTATTACCGGATAGCACGCTCTGTACGGAATTTTTAATAAATTAATAATTAAATTCTGAAATTCCGGCGGTTTAATTTCTATGTTATTTACAAGTTTTAACACCGATAAAATAAATGAACAAAATTCTATATCGGACAGCTTTTCACCTCCTGAAAGCATTTGAAACTGCATATTAAAATTATTTTCTTCCAGACCTGAAATTAAAACATCGTCGCATACAGGGGTTATTATTGATATTTCCTGAGGCTTTACCCCCGTATTTAACAACTCTTCTGCTTTTGAAACGGCATTGCTTATCATTTCAAACCTGCTTACGAAATTAAAAGCCTTTACAGTATCCAATTCCGCTTTTTTGCCCTCTTTTATTGCATTAAATAAATTTTGAGCCTCTGTCTTAAACTTTTTATCAACCCTGCCTGCAATTTCTTTTTGAGGATAATTTTTTTTAAAATCACTTATTCCGTTTTTATATGCGCATAAATATCCGCATCTTGACGACCCGTCTTTATCATAAGCGATAAATATCTCTTTAAGCTGTTTTGCAATTTGACTGATAAATTTCCAGAAAGCATAAGAATATTCATCGGCATCATTAGCCAGCAGATATTTAATATTTTTAAAATAGCCGGTATTATTATATATGTAGGGAAGAATCGCCAGCTGTCTTAAATAATCAAAACTTCTGCATTCTATTGTCTTTTTCTTATATTCATTTATTGCCTTTTGAGCTTCGCCGGAAAATGTTTCGTTTAAAAATTCCGAGCGCTCTTTGATTTCATCCGCAGTTAAACAGTTCTGGACAATTAAGGAATATCGCCTGAAAAGCTGGTGAAGCAGATTGACTTTGGATATATAATCCGAAAAATCAGCCTCTTTTATGCACTGCTTGAATATGTACTGCGATACTTCAAGCCCGCATAAGTTTAATTCCTCCGATTTATCACAATCCAGCAGTTTTTTTATATAATCTTTATTATCAATAAAACTGCTGTAACATAACCCGTATAATGTATATATTTTCAGATCCGGCATATATAACCCTTTTTTCAGCACTTTCAGCTTTTCTGAAAATAACGTTTTTTGATATGAATTTAAGAGCAGAACAATAATTTCTCCGGTATTTACTCCGCTTTCCATTAGGTCTATATATTTTTCCGTAAGAAAATTTAACCGCTCCTTAGGGCAAATGCTTTGAAATATCATAAAATTATCCTGATATTTTAATTATAGCTTATAATAATAATCCTGCATCCTGATAATTTATCATTTGACACATCCGTTTTATTACGGCTTTATTCCGGCTTATATCTGTTAAGATAAATTACAAAATTTATCCTGTTTTGAATTTTAACTTTACATTTCTTTATAAAAAGATTGAATAATGAATTATAAAATGATATATTAAATATATATAAAATATATATCATAAAATAAAAAAGCGGTGTGTAAAAGACAGGAGCAGTGAATATGGCAGTAAATTTTGTATCGGATAATGAAACGAACGGCAATTCGGCAGAAATTCTCTTTTCTGACGCAAATCTTAAAGAGTACATAAAAAAGATATCGGGCTGTAAACCCCTGACAGCCGAGGAAGAACAAGAGTATGCAAAAAAAGCAAAAGAAGGCTCATCGGAAGCAAAACAAAAATTAATCAAAGCCAATTTAAAACTTGTTGTTTCTATTGCAAAAAAAGTTATACATACAAGCAAACTTCCGATGTTAGATTTAATTCAGGAAGGCAATATCGGTTTAATGGTTTCGGCGGATAAATTTAACTGGAAATTCGGCTACAGATTTGCGACTTATGCTTCATGGTGGATAAGGCAGGCAATATTTAAGGCCATATCGGAGCAGTCTTACAGTGTAAAAATTCCCGTCTATATTCAGGAAACTCTCTCAAGATATTCCAAAATAAAATCAGAGATGGAAAAAAGCTCCAAACGTGATGTTAAAGCAGAAGATATAGCGGGAAGAATGAATATTGAACCATATAAAATCAGCAGGTATATGAATGCCTGCAGAAAAACTTTATCTTTAGAGGGCGACTATGAAATGCAAAACGGGTCGGAAGTCAGGCTTGCGGATATAATCTGCGATGCGAGGACAAATACGGATAATAAAGCCGAATATGAAGCATTGCAGAACGGAATTGCAGATATAATTTCACATTTAAAAGAGAGAGAGCAGAAAGTGATTGCATTAAGATTCGGGCTTAACGGCAGGGAACGGCAGACGCTTGAAAATATCGGAAAGATGTACGGCGTAACAAAAGAATGTATAAGGCAAACGGAGGCAAGAGCATTATCCAAGCTGAGAAGCAACAGTTTTATGCAGAATTTATATGAATGTTATGTAACTTAATTTTTAATATCATTGCATTAATAAGAAAGATTCTGATAAACTCCTGTATATGGGAGTTTATTTCATGCTGAGAAAGTTTGTAATCGACAGATTTAACAAAAAATTTGCAGGAAAAGAGCTGATGTTTTGTGAAAAGTTATATTCCGATATTTGTTTTTATCCTTTTTCGGTTAATACCTGCTGTTTCTGTACTAAAGTGCCTTATTCGCCTCCGCTTTTGTATGCTAAATTATCAAATAAATTCAATTTTTATGAATATTTTGCCAATATATACAAAATTATGACTGAGAATCAGGGCGCAAATGCTCCCTGCAGAGGATGCAAGTTTTTTGCTGAACAGGCAGTGCCGGAGTTTCCTTATGAAAAAAATCTGGCATTTTTCACGATTAACCATTTTACAAAATGCAATTCAAACTGTGTATATTGCGGAATCCGGCGTAAAACCGAAGATATAAAATATAAACTGCTTCCGATAATAGAAGATATGTACAGGCAGAAAATGATAAATGACGCCTGCCTGATAAATTGGGGCGGAGGCGAGCCTACTTTGTGTTCCGAATTTGAAAATATTGCGGATTTCTTTAGGAAAAATAAAATAAGGCAGGCTGTTAATTCGTCGGGGATTATTTTTTCTCCGACTATATGGGACGGGCTTAAAGATAATTCCGTAAGTATTCAAATAAGCCCTGATGCCGGCACTGAGGCAACTTATCTCAGAGTTAAAAGACAGAATAATTTTAATAAAGTATGGGAAAATATCAAAAAATACGCTGTTTATCCTGATATGGTATTTGTTAAATATATATTTTTCTCTATGACTGCAAATGAAAATGATGTAAGAAGTTTTATTCAAAAGTGTACTGATGCGGGCGTGAAAAACATTGTCATTGATTGCGAATCAAACAGTGCCAATAATCCGGGAAGCATATTCGGCAGTATTAACGAAGATATTTTAAATCAAGCCGTCTTAATGAAGCATCTTGCTCAAGAGAACGGAATTAATTATCAAATTTCTTATCAGTGGAAAGAAAATCATAAGAAATATATTGAAGATAACTGAATTTATTGTATATAAATTCCCCCTCATGGCTAATATCTTAAATATTTTTATTAACTATATTGATATATAGGCGGATAGTTGTTTATGCAATATGAGGTTAAAATATGCCGGATATTATAACTTTGCTTGAAGCATTATCGGGAGAGAAAATGCTTCCGGATATTGAGTTTGATATTATATTTTTTCTGGATTTAAATTTCCGGTATACTTTCTGCAATCGCGCCTTTTTAAATATTATGAACGGCAGTAATGTTTCAAACGTTTTAGGCGGAAGCGCTAAAAATTTATTTGATAGAAAAAATGCTGATTTAATGCAGGAAAAATTTAATTATGCCCTCAAATATAAAAAGCCAATTTCTTTTGTCATGACATTTAATGAAAGTTCTATGTGTAAATTTGCTAAAATGACAATGTTTCCCGTTATTCAAAAAGGATATGCAAAAGGAGTTCTGGCTGTTTTTTCCGACATTACAAAAGAAGAACAGCTTAAACAGTCGCTTTATAATCAAATATCACAGCTTAATATGCTTGTTGAAAATATACCCATGCAGGTTTATTTAAAAGATAAAAATCTGAATTATATTTCAGGGTCAAAATTTTCAACTTCTCCGATTGATATAAATGAATCAGCTGAAATTATTAATTTAGAAGATTCCTATGTAATTCATAATAAAAAACCGTTAATAAGAGAAAAAGCAATAAAAGATATAAAAGGAACGGAGCATTATTACAAAGTGTATAAAACACCTGTTCTGGATGAAACCGGAAACATTAACGGCATTGTATCGCTCACGCAGAATATAGATGCGGAAAAACAAGCTGATAATCAAAAAGAACTGTTCGTTGCAACTTTAATCCACGATTTAAAAAATCCTCTTACAGCACAAATAACCAATTTAAAACTTTTATATAACGGAACTTTCGGCAAGATTAACGAGTCTCAGAAACAAATACTGGATATGATTATAGATTCCGCTGATTTTATGCATGAAATGCTGTATTCCGTTCTATCTGTATATAAATATGATTCGGGCTGTGCAAAACTTAAAAAATCAAAGTTTAAAATTATAGAATTAATTAATAAATGTGTTAAAGAATTTGTTAATTTTGCCGTACAAAAAAATTTAAAATTTAACTGTTCATACGGGGATGAAAATATTGAAATATATGCAGATAAAAGCCAAATAAGGCGAGTTTTAGCCAACCTTATCGCCAATGCCGTCCAATATTCGCTTTCAGGTACACAAATAGATATATCATGCAAAAATATAAACAGTAAACTGTATATAAGTATAAAAAATAAAAGCAACCCTATTAGTGAAAATCTTAAAAAACATATTTTTGATAAATTCACCTCCGAAAAGAATACGGGGAAAAAAGGCATAGGACTGGGTTTATATTATTCAAGAAAGATTGTAGAAGCTCATAACGGAAAAATATCTTTAATAACGGAAGGTATAGATAATGATTTTTTAATAGAATTACCTTTAAATTATTATACCGGCAAAGAAGAAATAACAAAAGTTAAATTAGTTTAAATTTATATCGGCTTTTCTGATTTTAATTTCGATAACCGCCGATATAAATAATGACAGCTTCTACAGCCGGCTTTAAACTGCTTCCGTCCGCTTACCGGATTTTATCCGTCCGCAATTACGCTTATCGGGGTTATATGTGCAGATAAAAATAAAAAATCAGAAAACATATACGA
>CAZBFV010000047.1:0-15936 GCA_964491345.1 uncultured Muribaculaceae bacterium | reverse complement strand
CAAAATTAAAGCGAATGACTTGAAGGCGTGAAGCAAAATCCAAGAAGCATAAGCAGCGACAAAAACGAGCGCAAAGCAATTTCAAGACAGCGGAATTGCGGACAGGTGAAACCTGTAAAGCGAGCAGTGGCGTAGCGGCTTGAAGCCGACAGGCTTCAAAAAGCGTAGTCCTAACAAGCGAGCGCAAAGCAATTTCAAGACAGCGGATTTTGCGCAGGGCGAAGCATAGCGTAGTCCCGAAGAAGCAAAAACAAAAGCAAACGACAGCGACAGCGAAGTTTGCGGCTTGTTTTTGCGAAGCAAAATCCAAGAAGCGGATTTTCCGCAGAGTGAAGTCGAGCGAAGCGAGCGGACTCGAAAAGGCGAAAATCGTTCGAAGTAGCAAAAAGCCGATAGGCTTTTGTAACGGAGATACTAGATTGAGCCGTAAGGAAATTCCAAGACAGCGGAATTTTGCGTTCAGCAAAATAAAGCGAATGGCTTGAAGGCGTGAAGCAAAATCTAAGAAGTGAACTGGCGGAGCAATCCGGAAGAAAAAGCCGGATTGCTCCGCTTTGCCCGCAATGACAAAGGATAAATAAAATGCAATGACGGAAGATAAATAAAATACAATCATTATAAATATTCATTTTAACTGTTTTTCGTCCGTCAAAATTTATACCCGATGATGCTTCTTTATATCCGCTCATTATTTGCCAAAAAAGAACAATTATACATTACCAAGTTTAAAGGATGTATTTATATACCCCCTGCCTGAACTATGATTCGGTCCGGATTTATTTATTTTTTATTAATCATAATTAACCGGCATGCTTAAACTCATTACCGCCTACAATTCTCAACCGGCGCTGGGTGCCTTCTCCTATACTTTCACTTGATAAATTATGCTGTTCAACAAGTTCATGCTGCAATTTCCTGATTTGTTGATTTTGAGGCTGAAGTTCAACATTATCGGCTCCTGATAATATTTTCTGAATGGCTGTTTTAACTTCATCCAAAGCACGTTCGGCATCATCATAATACCCCTGCAGAGTTTCGCTGTCTTGTATATGCAAAGCCTCTTTTACTACTTTTTGAACCTGCGCCATTGAATTTGAACGGACATAATAAACAGGAAGTTTATAATCATTTGCTATGCTTAATATTTTTGTTCCCCCTTTTGCAAATGCTTTATGAACTATTACAATATCCGCTTCTTCAATATTTCTTGTAACTTCCGCCTGCAAATTCAATCTTTCAAGAACTTTATCCAGTACGGTCCTGCTTACGGCATAAATGTATATTTTTTTATAATCCTTTACCTGCTTTACATAGTCCTGCCTTGAAAAACTAAACTTTAGCTTCCGGCTTGCCAGCTCATCTTCTGTTTTTTCCCGAACTTCTTTAGCTGCGTCATCTTCATTTTTCGCATAAGCCTTATCATACACCTGATCGACTTTCCTTATTTCCGGTCTTATAGGCCAGCCTCTTAAAATATAATCTACGGCTTCGGCGGTATTTTTATAAACAGCAAGCGTATTTCTATCTATAATTTCTATTACAACATCAAATGTAGGCTGTTTTTCTCTCTCTAGAACAGTTTTTTGACAGCCTCTCCTTTTTGCTTCATCATCACCTAATGTTACGGAGCTTATTCCGCCGACTAAATCGGATAAAACAGGATTTTTTATAAGGTTATCAAGAGTATTGCCATGTGCGGTTGCTATTAACATTACACCTCTTTCCGCAATGGTTCTTGCCGCCTGCGCTTCTTCTTCCGTTCCTATTTCATCTACAACAATAACTTCGGGAGTATGGTTTTCAACCGCCTCTATCATAACATCTTTTTGATATACGGGCTGCATAACCTGCATTCTTCTTGCTCTGCCTATTGCAGGATGCGGAGTATCGCCGTCCCCCGCTATTTCATTTGAAGTATCAACAACTACAACCCTCTTTTTCAGTTCATCAGCAACCAGTCTGGATATTTCCCTCAGCTTTGTCGTCTTTCCAACCCCCGGACGCCCTAGAAATAATATGCTTTTATTCTGTAAAACTATATCTTTTATACAAGCAATCGTTCCTGTTACAACACGGCCTATTCTGCATGTTAATCCGACAACTTTACCCTGCCTGTTCCTTATCGCACTGATCCTGTGAAGCGTCGACGGTATCCCCGAACGGTTATCGCTCGTAAACGGCTGTATCCTTGATGTTATATATACAATATCATCCTCCGTTATAAGCCTTTTGCCCGCAAAATCCGTCCGCCCGTCCGAATAGCGGACTTCGCCTATCCTCCCTAAATCAAAAACCAATTCTATTGCATCATCTAAATTGTACGGCTTCAGCTCCTCTACAATGTCCGGCGGTAAAATCTCAATCAGCTTTCTAAGGTCATTATGAAATTGTATTTTATCCATTTTTATCCCTTTCGCTGAACTCTGCACGAATAAGGCATTTATCTTCTACCCGCAACGGAGCTTATTTTTTAACCGTCCTACACTACTATTATACCACTTTTTCTATTTTCTTTCACAAATATTCTACTATATTTGTAGTAATGTTTACATAAATTTATATATTTTGATAATTACAATTTTATTAAAATTCGCTTGTTTTGGCCGGATTTTTAAATTTAGTGATATTTGCCTGAAACAATAAATCAATTTTTCCGGTAGAGCCGTTTCTATGCTTTGCTATTATTACTTCTGCCTTGCCCTTATTTCTAACATCCTCTTTGTTATAGTATTCATCCCGATAAATAAACATTACAATATCGGCATCTTGTTCTATTGCTCCGGAATCTCTTAAATCAGACAGCATAGGATGTTTATCGGGACGCTGCTCCACCTGCCGTGAAAGCTGCGACAACGCTATTATCGGCACATCAAGCTCCCTTGCTAATCCTTTAAGCGACCGTGATATTGAGGATATCTGCTGGTTTCTGTCGTTTGGATTCCCGCCTTCCATAAGCTGTAAATAATCTATTACAACAAGCCCAAGCTCTTTTTCCTCCATCATAAGCCGTCTGCATTTTGCTTTTATATCTATTGCTGTTAACCCCGATGTATCATCTATATATATTCTTGCATCGGATAACCTTGTCATTGCTTCTACAATCTTTTCCCAGTCTTTTGGCTGAAGATTTCCTGTTTTGACTCTATCTGCCTCCACTTCAGCTTCAGCGCATAACAGACGCTTTACAAGCTGGTGTTTGGACATTTCAAGCGAGAATACAGCCACTGCTTTTTCCCCTTTTAATGCCGCATTTTGAGCTACATTCAGCGCAAAAGCCGTTTTACCCATTGACGGACGTGCCGCAAGAATTATTAAATCAGATTTCTGCAGACCTGATGTTATGTTATCAAGATCATAAAATCCTGTTGTAAGACCTGTCAATTCATCTCTATTGTTAAATCTGTTTTCAATTTCTTCATAGCTCGCAACCACTAAATCCTGTATAGAAATTAAATCAGCCGTGCTTTTCTGCGATGCTATATTAAAAATTAACTTTTGGGCATTATCTAATGCCATATCCGTATCATCACTTTCATACGACATTGATACTATCTCGGAGCCGGCATTTATTAACGCTCTTTTGATTTCTTTTTCTCTAATGATTTTTGCATAAAATTCGATGTTTACAGTCGTAACAACATTCAATGCCAAATCATTAATATATGACCTTCCGCCTGCTTTCTCAAGTTTTTCCTGATTTCTTAAATGTTCTGAAACCGTAACAATATCTATCGGATCTGATTTTTTGAATAACTCAAGCACAGCTTCATATATAATTTTATTTGCCGGTTTATAAAAACTTTCAGGCTTTATATATTCTACAATTCTGCCTAATGATGCAGGATTAACAAGTATTGCGCCTAATACCGCCCCTTCTGCTTCTATACTTTGAGGCATCATTTTAAGCATGGTACTATCGGGCTTTGATATGAGTTTATTAGCCATTTCACCCTCTATATTACTTCAGCCGTCCTTTTTATATACTATTCGGCTGTTTCCGCCTTGACCTTAACCGGTTCTTTAAGCTGGACAGCCGGCCTGTTACCGCCGTTTTTCTGCTGGGCTAAATAATACTGACCGTTCTTTACTATTCTCTGTATCTGCTCAATATCACGGGATAAATCATTTAAAACCTGTTCGGCATATGCCTGTGCGCCTTCTTTTGTCTTTAGTGCTTCTTGATATGCGTTTCTTCTTATCATATCAGCTTCTTCAGCCGCCTTATTTTTCATTTCTTCACAGTTCTCTTTTACCTGTTCCTGAATCTTGCCGGCTTTTTCTCTTACCGCTCTTATAAGCTCGGACTCGCTTAACAGGCTTGCAGCCGTATTCTGTGCTTCGCTTATTATTCTGTCCGCCCTGTTTTGCGCTTCTATGTATATATCATCCCTTCTTTTTAATATCATTTCTGCCGTTTTAATTTCTTCGGGCAGTATTGCTCTTATTTTACTTAATACATCCTGTATATCATCAGCATTCATAAATAAACAATAACTGCCTATATGAAATTTGTTATCCAGCATTTCATCAGCTTCATCTATTAAATGACTCACTCTTAATTCTGCCATGTTTTTAACCTTTCATATATTTTAATTCTAAATATTTTGCTACAGGCTCGGGAACAAATTTTGATACATCGCCTTTCATCAAGGCAACTTCCCTCACCGTTCCCGATGATATAAAGTTATATTTAGGTTTTGTTATCAAAAATACCGTATGTATTTCCCTGCATAATGCACTGTTCGCCTGTGATAAACGCATTTCGTACTCAAAATCGGACACCGCCCGTAATCCTCTTATCAATACGTTTGCATTTCTTTTTTTTGCATATTCTATTGTTAATCCGTCAAAACTGTCGACCTCCGTATTCGGAATATCATTAATTACCTCTTTTACCAGCATTATTCTATCTTCTATCGGCAGAAAACTTTTTTTATTTATATTAACGGATACACATAAAATCACCTTGTCAAATATATCGGCAGCACGTCTCAGGACATCTAAATGCCCTTTTGTAATAGGATCAAAACTTCCTGGGTATATTGCCGTCTTCAATTTTTTGCCTTCTTATATTCCTATTCTCATTATATTGCAATTATATTTCTAAGATTATCCGAAGCCGCTAAAAGTTTAGGATTATTTACAATATCCAAAACTCAATATTTTCAATACTTTTAAAAAAAATTTTAAGAAATTTTACAACTTTAAGGCATGCTTTTTTATATTTTTCTTTTTGCAAAATAAAATGCTAAGTTTTCATACACCGTCTGTTCTTTTATATAAGATTTTATCATCTGCTTAGCTTTTTCCGTTTCTTTTATATCTCTGAAGATAATATTCATAATCACTTTATTTGATGAGTTATTCTTTAAAATTTCCGTTAAATAGTATTGAATGCAGTCTATAATATATACAGGCTTTAAATTATTTTCCAGCTGATAATCCAATAATGTCCGGGCAAAATCTAATGATTGGCTTATTTCAAAATCAGGATATTTTGAAAAATACCGTTCAAAAAATTTGTACTTATATTCGATATGCTTCACGCTGGCAGTGTAAAACGACTGGGAACGCGATATTATTGTCCGGAGCATGTCATCTTTATTATCGGTTAAAAAAATAAATGTTACGTTTGATAAAGGCTCTTCTATTGATTTCAGCATTGCATTGGCTGATACATCAGAAAAACAGTTTTTATTTACTCCGGAAGGATGCCATATTCTGCCTTCGCTTATTTCCTGAGGAAGATTATATCCGCTTTGAATGAACTCTTCATACTCTGTTTTTTCATGACCGGAAAGAATTTTTATTTCGGCATCGCAAAAAATAAACACCCTGTGATAATCAGACGAATTAACCAATTTATCTAAAACCATATTTATCTGTTCTTCCGAGATAACTGTTTTACTTGCATCTGTTTTATTATCTATTTTAGAAATCGTCATTACTGCGGGATGTCTGTTTTCCCTAATCCATCTGCAGTTTCTGCAGTTACAGTCCTCTTTTTTATCTTCAAGACAATTTAACTGCCTTGCAATTTCAAGCGCCAGAGCATATTGGATAAAATTACTGCTTCCATAGAAAATCAGCGAATGAAACAGTCTGTTCCTCCTGACGGCTGTTTCAAAAAAACTGCTTAAATACGGATATTTTTTATCTAGAATTTTATTCATACTAACTTAATAACGCAAGCTCCAATACTGTTTCACTCGTTAAAGACTGCCCTGATTTTATCTTATATTCTGCATTAATCAAATTTTCTCTTATTTTTATTAATCTATCAAGCGCAGTCTTTGTTAATTTTTCCTGATTTTTCATAATTATAAATTCGTGCAGTTTCAATTTCAAAGCAATTTCTTTTGCACTCATTTTTTTCTCGTAATTTTTTATGTATATAAATCTTTGAAAACTGCTTTGAAGCACCGAAAATATTTCCAGCGGATGTCTTTTTTCCGTTAAAAGCCCGTACTGTTTCAACACCCCATTTTTATTACCGCTAATAATCAAATCCGCAAGCACAAATATATCTTCGGACGATGAACAGTACTTTTCAACAGATTTAATATCAATTGTCTTTCCGGGATAAACAGCTGTTTTTAATTTTTCAAGCTCTGAATCCAGCAGGGTTAAATTTACTCCTAACTGTTCTATTAATAAATCAACGGCATCAGAATTGACAGAGAGTTCTTTTTCTCTTGCCATTTTAACTATCAGGGCATTCAATTCCTTTTGATACGGCTTAAACTGAGCAAATTCACGCACCTGAGCATATTTAGACAGAGTTTTATACAATTTTTTTCTTGAATCCGGCTTTTTATTTTCATCACGCAATACTCTGCATAAAAAAATTATATGAACATTTTCGTTTATGACGGATAAAGCGCTGTTTATACATTCTATCTGCTTATCGTCAAAGCTGAGCTTATTTCCGATTAAATATTTATCCATGTTTATAACGGCCAGAGTATTTCCAAACATCAAAGGAGCGGATTGGATACACTCCATAAATGTATTAAAAGGCGGATTATCAAATACTTTATATGACATTGATATAAAAGAAGCATCAAGAAGCCCGCTTTTAAGCCTTTTGATTTCTTTTTCCATCAAGTATTCTTCTTGTCCGTAAAACAAAAATAAAGCCATGACCGTAATAAATTTAATTCTCGATTAATAAACCCGCACCGATTACCCCTGCCGTATTGCCCAGTTCGGCATGGACAATTTCAACAGTTCCGCCCTGAACAGGCATTGCCCGCTTTTTCAGCGCTTCTTTTATCGGAATAAATAATAAATCGCCTGCATCGGCTACACCTCCCCCGATAACAACTTTTTCGGGATTTAACAGATTTACTGCACTGGATAGTCCGATGCCGATATAATTTCCGACAATTTCAAATATTTTTTTTGCAACCGCATCGCCCTGTTTTGCGGCTTCCGCAACAATATAAGGCGTAATATCGGGATTCGCAAGCTCTCTGTACTTTGTTGATTTTCCGCCTTTTATATATTCTTCCGCTAATGCAACTATTGCAGGCCCTGAAGCAAAAGCCTCCAGACAGCCGGTATCACCGCAGCCGCAGACAGGACCGCCCTCCATTTGAAGTTTTATATGCCCTAATTCGCCTGCCGCATTGGCTGCTCCTCTGACTAATTTCCCGTTAAGTATCAAACCCGACCCTATTCCTGTGCCGACTGTTATGCAAATCATATTTTTTGCGCCTCTGCCTGCGCCGTAATACAGTTCCGCCAAGGCTGCGCATCTCACATCGTTATCCGCCTTAACCGGAATTTCGAATTCTTTTGAAACAATATCTGCTATAGGTATATTCACCCAGCCCGGAATATTAGGCGCCAGCCTTACTATCCCTTTATCACAGTCCACCTGCCCCGGAAAACCGAATCCTATTCCGTCTATATTTTCTTTTTCTACTTTTGAGTCTTTCATCAAATCTTTAACAGCCTTAATTATATTTGAAATTGTATATTCATAGCCCATTTCCGCACGTGTCGGAACAGTATCGGAGTATACAATGCTCCCGGTTTTATCTACAAGCGCAACTTTTACGTTTGTACCGCCTACATCCACCCCGATTTTATATTTTTTTGAAACGACAGCCATAAATATCTCCTTAAATACATATCCTTATTATAATCATAGCATAAAAAGATATTTCATATAAAACGGGAGAAACTTTTTTGTTTCTCCCTCAGATACGGCTTAAGATACCGATGGCTGCTGCGTCATATTTTCCGCACCGGATGAGTTATTATCCTGATGTTTTTTCTTCATGTAATATTTTGCCGCTCCAAATCCGATTCCGGCTAAAGCGCCTAACATCAGCAGTTTATTCATATAATTTCCTCCCATGTTTAATCTTAATTATATTAACAGCCGTAAATATACATTTCCATATATCAGCGGGAAGCGCAGGCGGATAATCCGCTTTTAATATCGGGTATAATAATCATTATAACTGTTTTTTTAACTATTATTATAAATTTTTTATAAGTATGTTAGAATAAAATAATGTATAAAGAAAAATTTAAAAGCTGTACAGGCAATATTTTCGGCGGATTAAATGCTTCAATAATTGCTCTGCCCCAGGCATTGGCATTCGGTGTTGCTGCGGGATTCGGAGCTGAAGCGGGAATATGGGGGACAATAATTTTATGTTTTTCCGCTGTTCTTATTTCTGGCAAAGCGCCTGTTATTTCGGGAATCACCGGTCCCGTTACAATAGCTGTCGCTTCGATTATGACCGCACTTAATTTTGATACGGCCTCCGTTCTATCTATTATTGCATTAGCTGGCGTATTTCAAATACTATTGGCGCTGACTCCTTTTTCAAACATAGTTAAATACATTCCCTACCCCGTAATTTCAGGGTTTCTTAACGGTATCGGAATAATTATTATAATTATGCAAATCAATCCGTTAGCGGGCGGAAACGTTGTATCAGGCACAATCGCAAGTATTTCAGCATTCTTTCATAACCTCCGTTTTGTTAATTTTGAAGCTTTATTTCTTGGAATTTTAACTCTTTTTATTGTGTTTGTAATGCCTAAAAAATTTAACAAAATTATTCCTTCCGATGCAATTGCTCTGATTATATGTACTTTTATTTCGATAAAGCTAAATCTGAATGTTGAAAAAATTTCCGGTATATCAAGCTCATTTCCTGCACTTTGCATTCCTGAATTTGATATTCAAAATATTATTACACATCTGCATTACGCATTAATATTATCGGTTGTACTTTCGACGGAAAGTTTATTAACCGTTCTTGTTTCCGATTCTCTTTTAAAAACAAAAACATCGCCTGAAAAAATACTTGCAGGGCAGGGAATAGGAAATATAATAAGTTCTTTTTTCGGCTGTCTGCCGGGGTCTGCCGCTACAATGCGCACTGCCGCCGCTATTAACTCAGGTGCTTCTTCAAAATCATCCGCTGTATTCAGTGCTTTAATTCTGGCTGTCTTGATTTTTATATTTTCGGACTTTGTTTCTCAAATTCCGCTTTGTGTTCTTGCGGGAATATTGATTAAAACGGGCTTCAGAATTATTGATGTTAAATTGCTTAAAGTATTAAAATATGCGCCTAAGGAAGATTTATACATATTGTTATCCGTGTTTGCACTGACCGTATTTTATAATCTCACGGCTGCCATTGTAACAGGTATTACGGGAGCTGCCATTCTTTATGCAAAAAAAATGGCAGACAAAACAAAACTCATCCATAAGGCGGTATATAACGATGAAATTATAAAACTTGAAAAGGATATTGACAAAAATTACCGCCATCGCATAAGAATTGTACACATTAACGGTTCTTTTTTCTTCGGCTCGGCTACTCAGCTGGTTTCTCAATTTGAAGAAATCTGGGGAACGGAATATCTTATTTTGGATTACCCGCCGGATGATTTGCTTGATATTTCGGCTGTATTTGCACTTGAAGACATAATAATCAGGCTTCAGGACCAAAATATAAAAATTCTGCTTGTTTTAGGAAGCATGGAAGTCTTTAATCAGCTTGAAACATACAAAATTATTTCTCAAATAGGAAAAGATAATGTATTTTTTACCGAATTTGAAGCGGTTGAATTTGCAAAGAAACTGCTCCCGGATTAAATGCCTGCTAGAATTGCGCATATATAAATGCAGAATCGCCCGTATAAGCAAAAGCCAAAATTAAAAGAACCATTATGCAGAATGCTGTTTTTGAAGATAGACGGGATAAATCCAGCGGTTTTATAAAATAATTGCCGTTATATTTTTTATACGCAATAAATTCCACAAAAATCAGCACGGCTAAAAAAACGGGGGTATATACATATATATAGCTAATTCCCTGAGAACCCGCAAATATTCTTTTTAAAATCAATAAAGAAGTATTTATATTTTCCGTTCTGAAAAGTATCCATAAAACAGATACACAGATAAAAGTAAAAAATATATTTACTGCAGATATGAAATTGTTTTCTTTTACGGCAAATTTTTCCGCAATATTTCTAAATAATTTATGGACTGAAATTAATATTCCATGCAAAAAACCCCATAAAATAAAGGCAGAACCTGCGCCATGCCAGAAACCGCACAGCGTCATCACAATCATAGTATTTAAATAAGTTCTTGCCCTGCCTTTTCTGCTTCCACCTAAAGGAATATATAAATAATCCTTAAACCACACAGACAGACTTATATGCCATCTTCTCCAAAAATCGGACGGATTTTTTGCCAAATAAGGCAGATTAAAGTTAGGCTTGTAATCAAACCCTAAAATATGAGCTATGCCTATTGCCATATCAGAGTATCCGGAAAAATCGTAATACAGCTGAAGAGAATAGGATATAACCGCAATTATAAGGCTGGCGGAATTGTATGCACAAGGCGCATCATAAACGGAATTTACGCATACAGCCAATCTGTCGGCTATTACCATCTTCTTAAAGACTCCAAGTGTAAAAAGCTGTATTCCGTAACAAAACCTTTCCAATGTAATATTTTTGATATTATTCAACATCGGAAGAAATTCATTTGCCTTAACAATAGGTCCTGCCGTTATCTGAGGGAAAAATCCTATATATAAAAGTATTTTAATTAAAGATTTTTCAGCTCCGGTTTTTTTATAATAAACATCCAAAACATAACTGAGCGACTGAAAAATATAAAACGAAATTCCCAAAGGCAAAATTAATCTTAAAGCCGATAAATTTGAAAAATGAAAAATCTTATTAAAACTTTCGATAAAAAAATTACAATATTTAAAACAGCAAAGTATGCCCAAATTAAATACTGCTGATGCAATCATCCATAATTTTGCATATTTCGGATTATCTGACGACTTGCTGATTTTTATTCCGAAAAACCACATTGCCGAAGATACAAGTATTAATAAAAATAAAAATTTAACACTCGAAAAACCGTAAAAAATATAACTGAAAACCAATAAAATAATATGCTTAAACTCTGCCTTCCGCCGTACGTTTAATATAAATGCAAGCAAAATAAAAAATATTAAAAATTTAGCCGAAATAAAACTCATTAAAAATCCTCTTTTAAAATTTCATAAAGAATATCTGCAGTGATTTTATGCCCCGTTTCATTAAAATGCCCGCTTCCCATTGCGGAATTATAAAATCCGTACGGAAGTTTATGTCCGTCATAATATGTTTTTAATATTTCATTTTTCATATTGACAAAAATAATGCCGTTCTTCCTGCATATATTTTCAAAAATTTCATCCGCCGGCCTGCTTTTAATTTTTAATCCGCCGTTCTTTTCAATAGAAATCTCGGGATGATAAATAATTATTAATTTCCCCTTATAAACATCCCGTATTTTTTTTACCAAAACCGCCATATTTTGTTCATAATCAGCCAAATTTATATTTAAGCAGTTTTTTTGTTTTTTATTTCTTTTAGGAGTTATAAAACAGTTTAAATTTATAATGCAGAAAACAGGAAATTTTTCTTTCAAAAACACGGCGGTTTTTTTATACGGGCTTAAGTTTTTAAACATAAACTGCGCTGTATATTTTATATTATAATGTCTTTGCTTTAATGATTGGAGAATTAAATCAGGTTTATATTCCGTATTAAAAACTTCAATAATAACAGCTTTAGGATTTGAAAATTCTTCCGTCAATGCAGTTATTCCCTGCGCTATCATCAAAAAATCATGAATTTCCATGCCCATATTATAAAAAATTATTTCATCGGAATTTTTTGCAAAATACTTATTTAATAAATCCGTATAACGTTTTCCCTTTTTTACTTCTATACCCTGCGTGTGGGACGAGCCGAGAACTATGCAGTAATCTTCTGCAAGTTTTAAATTATCATTTAAAAAACCGTTCTTATCCACTTTATAAAAACCGTATCCTTCCGAACCGCTTAAATAAATCGAATCCGGTTTTCTTATTTCAAAAGTAGCGCAATACCCCCTCTTAAGTTTTCCGACAGGCCTTTTATATATAAAACAAAGCAGATTAACAATTAATACTGCGGTAATTACGGCAATTATCCAGTCAAATACTTCATTATAAAAATTTTTTTCATGACTTTTATCTTCCATAAATCCCCGTATTCTTACATTTAAAAACGATTTTTAACCGTATAATCAGTTTTATTCATGGATATTCTATGTTAAACAATGATTTATTGCAATATATATTACCTATAAAAATGTTTAGAATTTATCACTTGTCTTTTAATATAAGCGCAGAGGCATTATGGAACTAAAAAAACGACTTGGAAAAAGAATTCAGGAACTCAGGATAAAAAACGGCTTAAAACAATCCGAGCTTGCAGAAAAGGTTGGTATTGCAACGAAACATCAAAGCTGTATTGAAACAGGGAAAAATTATCCTTCTGCCGAGCTTATTGAAAATTATGCAAAAGCATTTGATGTTGATATTTCCGAAGTTCTAAAATTAAATCATACAAAAAGCGAAAGCGAGCTTTTGAATGAAATTTATCAATTAATAAAACAGGCGGATAAAACGCAAATTATTATAATATATAAAATATTAAAAGGACTAATTGATTAAATCTTTTCTGCTTCTTTAACATAAGTTTTAATGAATGTTTCTTTATCTGCGGGTTTCCCGAACAGATAGCCCTGTCCGTAATCGCAATGTATTTGTTTTAGAAAGTTTATCTGAGCTTCCGTTTCAATTCCTTCTGCGACAATTTTCATTCCTAATTTATTTGCCATCTGCGTAATGCTTTCAACAATAATTTCGGTATTTTTATCCGTTATGGAATCCTTTATAAATCCCATATCCAGTTTTATTATATCTACGGGCAAATGCCTAAGCATATTCAATGATGAATAACCCGTTCCGAAATCATCCATTGCAATGCGGAAATTATATCCTCTCAGCTTGTTCAGAATATCTTTAAATCTTTTCTTGTCATTAAAGCAGGCGCTTTCCGTAACTTCAATTTCTAAATATTCGGGGCTGATATCATTTTCTTTTGTCAAATTAACCAATTCCGATATAAAAGAATCGTTGTTCATATTTATTCTTGAAACATTTACGGATACAGGAAATAATTTTACACCTTTATCTTTTAAATCTTTTATAAATTTTGCGGCTTCATTCCATATATATCTGTCGACTTCCGATATAAAACCGTTTTTTTCAAAGACGGGAATAAACATATTAGGCGGAACTAAGCCTTTTTTAGGATGAAGCCATCTTACAAGCGCTTCTGCTCCGCAAAACTCATTTGTAGAAATATTAAATTTCGGCTGAAGATACATTTGAAATTGTTTTTCCTTTAAAGCATCCCGCATTTCGGCTTCAATTCTTTTTTCATCCAGTAACTGCAGACGCATTTTATCGTCATAGTATTTATAATTTTCCAAAACATTACCGGCAAGCTCTGTTTTGGCAAAATTTGCTTTTTCATACATCAAAGATATATCGGAATCATCCGCAATATATATGCCGTAGTTCAATTCTATCCTGGCTGATTTAGGCGCTTCATCATCGGTAAGTTTTTCTTTTATTTTTTGGCTGTAATCTTCAACCTCTTTTGTTATTTTATCTATAAATTCTTCTTTTATGCCGTTAATATCATTAAACTTATATAAAATCGAAAATTCCGAGGCGAAATTTCTTGTGCAGAAACTTCCCTGCGTAAGATTATTTTTGATTATAAAATAAATATCTTTAATAATTTCATCGGAACGGTTTTTGCCGTACAGCTCATTTACGGCACGAAAGCCCGATATATTTGCAGCAATAACCGCATAATTTGATGTATTCTGTTTTAAAATTTCCCTTGACTTCAGCAAAAACATATTTTTATTGCCTCCGCCCGTAAGCTCATCGGTAAATGCCATTTTAAATATTAATTCTTCATGCTTTTTGAACAGACACGTGCTGAAATATATTAAAGATATTAAAAATACGGCTATAAGTATAACAATTACTACAATACCGGTGAGCATTTTATGAATTTGAAGCATTATTACATTTAAAGGCGCAATCGTTAAAACATAATTATTTGTCATATTAATAACCGCATACGATGCAATATATTTTTTATTATCTTTTACAAATATAAAAGAACCGTTTTTCTTTGCTTTTATATCCGATAAAATTTTTTCCTTTGAAGATTTGATATATTTGATGTTTTCGTCAAGAAAATTTAAATAAGCCGTATTTTGCGATCTTACAACATAATCTCCGTTGGAATTTATTATAAAAGACTGCCCTTTGCCGTTATAACTGTTATATTTTAATATTTCAATATATCTTTTCCCGTATATCTGAGATATCAGCATTCCCTTATTGCAGTTTACAAAAACACCTATAGTATTAACATATCCGGACGGAACATTTATATTCAAATCAGTTTTAATATAGGCAGAATGATTATTTATTATTTCATTAAACTTCGGTTCGTTTTTAATATTAACTTTGGCTATATGTTCTTTATTTTTTTCCGCAATATATGCAATTCCATTTTCGGAAACAAAAATAATCCTGTAAAAATCATAATCCGATAAATGCTTTTTAAGAAAATTTGAAATTTCATCATCTGAAAAATTTTTTGCTTCATTAAACATTTTCAGCGAAAGCACATTCATTTCATTTACGGAATTTATAATACGACCGTTTAAATTAGATGCCGTTTGAATTACGCCGAGTTCCATATACTTTCTTGCAGAATCAAATTCTTCCGATAAAATTCTATTGACAAAAATAATTGCAAAAACAGTAAGGATAACTGTAACAGCCTTAATAGCCCTGTACAGTAATGTAAGGTTTTTACGGGAATATGATATTATATCCTTCATAAGTCTATTATGGTTACAAATATATAACATGTCAATAAATTTTAAAAGAAAACGGCAATCCGCATTAAACAGATATACCAGAAACGCAAAAAAGGTCTGTCCGCTCCTGCCTGTGAAAAATCCGCCCGTTTTCCATAAAATAAAAACCTGAAAAACACCCGTATTCTATCCAATCTTTTCAATCAAAATATTTTTCCCCTTGCTTTTTTTCCTTTTTTTCCCCCTTTTTTTTCCCCCCCGTACATGATTTTTTATTTTGCATTTTTTTCTTTTTTATCCAATCTTTTCAACCAAAAGATTTTTCCCTTTTTTTCTCTCTCCCCTCCCCTCCCCAAAAACCCCATTCACTCCCAGTTTTTTCTTTTTTTCATATCTTCCCAATCAAGGATTTTTTTCCATTGCTTTTTTCCTTTTTGCCTTTTTTCCCCCGTCCGTCCATGATTTTTTTACTCTGCATTTTTTTCTTTTTTATCCAATCTTTTCAACCAAAAGATTTTTTTCCTTTTTTTCTCTACCCCTTCCTATCCATGATTTTTGCACTCCTTCCATTGCTATCTTTTTCCTTACATTCCCTGCTTTTTTCTGCCCTCCCCGCACTGCAGAAACTCATCTTTACCGCCCCG
>CAZBFV010000046.1:0-16141 GCA_964491345.1 uncultured Muribaculaceae bacterium | reverse complement strand
ATGATTTTTATTTTTATTTTTTGTTCACATCCTTTTAATTGCTTTACAGATTTCATCCGTCCGCAATTCCGCTTATCGGGGTTATGTACAGATAAAAATAAAAAATCAGAAAACATATACGAAGCGCCGTAAAATTGTTTATTGAAACTATGCCAAAGCGTGCGCCGTTTAGCACGCTTCTGGTTGAAATTAACAATTTAGGCGCAGAGTATCCGTTTGATGATTTTTATTTTTATTTCTTGTTCACATCCTTTTAATTGCTTTACAGATTTCACAAGTCAGAAATTCCGCTTATCGGGGTTATGTACAGATAAAAATAAAAAATCAGAAAACATATACGAAGCGCCGTAAAATTGTTTATTGAAACTATGCCAAAGCGTGCGCCGTTTAGCACGCTTCTGGTTGAAATTAACAATTTAGGCGCAGAGTATCCGTTTGATGATTTTTATTTTTATTTCTTGTTCACATCCTTTTAATTGCTTTACAGATTTCACCTGTCCGCAATTCCGCTTAATTTGTTATTAAAATCAATCAATTCTTTTTTCTTTAATTTATATTCATAATCATCAAAAGTTTCAAGCCCGAGTTTCTTTTTGTCTTCGTATGTCAAGTTTTTATATATACTGTTGGTTCTTCTGAATATATCGGAAAAACGTACGGATGATTCTTCTATGTGTCCGTACAAAACAGGCGGTTTTGCTTTTTCATCTTTATTAAATATATAATTAACAGAAAGAGCGATATCTGTTCTGTGCAGACCCTGCGCACAGGCAATATAAAAACTTCCGTCATTTATTATTTTAAAAAATTCAGGAAGAATATCAATTATTTGCTTATCCGGAGTTTTTTCGGAATCTATGGGAAAATGAGAGTATGTCATAGAATTTTTTTCAATATAATGTTGAAAATTTTTTGAAAAATCACTGGTTTTTAAATCTATTACATGTCTTATGCCCAAATCTTTCAATACAGGAATATATTTTAAATTTCTTTTTATTGAAAGGCTTTCTCCTCTTAATCCTTTTCCGTTTACGGAATGCAGATTGGGTATATTTGCTTTTAAACTGTCATAATCCTGTTTTTGATTTGTTCCGCAAAAATGTATAAAAGGATAATAACATTGTCTTATAATATTTTTCCGATTGGAAATTTTTGACGGCATAGAACTTCTGGAATATTGCAATAATCGATTAGGCATTCCTGATTGTTTTTCGGATTTTATATTATATTCTGCAAGAGAATTATTTTTTGAGTGTAATTTTGAATATATATAATTTCTATTCAAAAATACTTCATTGTTAATCATTGTTTTTTTCTTCCTGCGGATAGAAAAAATCCAAAAAAAATTTTTTTGCCCGTTATAATCAGATATTTGCTGAACCTAATAATTGCTGTCTTTTGGTGTATTGTTCAATAAAACTTTGTATATTTTCCCAGCCCAGCTTTTTTATAAATTCGTCATCAATATAAATATATTTTCCGTCTTTAGTTTTTTGCAAAATTGCATTAACAATTCTTCTGGTCATGTCTAAAGATTTATGCGGAGATTTTGATTTAAAATGCGGAGGTATTATTTCATTCGGATTAAGTAAATAGTTTAATCCGAATGCAACATCTGTTCTGTTTGTGCCTTCTACACAGCCGATATAATATTTTCCTCTGTCCATAGCCTCAAAAAATAAAGGTAAAAGATTTTTCAAAGAATTAATCTGCGACTCGCAAAGTTTTTGATTATAGTCAATAGGAAAATGAATATATTGAAGCCCGTTTCTTTCGCATTGCTGAATGCTTTTTTGCACATTGCTTTCTGCTCTTAAATCAATAACCGTTTCAAGCCCGCATTCTTTAAGTTTTGATGTAAATTTTTTATTGGTTTTGCTGAATATGCCAGCGCCTCGTACTCCTTTCCCGTCGGTAGAAATATCAAAATTTTCTATATTTAAAAGTCTTAGATTGTCATAGTCAAACCGAATACTATCTGCCGGACAAACGGCCGGCTTTTCTGCGCGCCTTCCGGACGGAAAATCATCCAGCAGTTCATAAGCCTTGGCATCTTCAAATATATGATATCTGAGCATATCCATCCCGGCATGTTCTTCCCATAATTCATCAGGAATATCTTCTGCCGGAATATGCGGTGTTCTCCCGGCTGAAATTCCGGTTTCGGCATCGATTTTCCGCACAGCTTCTTCCGCAGTCCCCCGTCCTGCATTCCGAGTTTCCGGCGAAACTTTTATTCTTTCTTTATGTTTAATACGGCTTTTAATTCTGTCTGCAGCTGTTTTCACTCCACTGCAGACTGCTTTTCCCGCTCTATCAATATATCTGCCCGCTGAAGGAATTTTTTTTGCTATGCCTGTTTTATGCCCCAAAGCAAGAATGCCCGCAACCGAAGCTGTAATTCCTAATATTATGCCTGCCTTTTTCAGTTTGGAATGTTTTTTCTCAAAAGTATCCCCCGCCTGAGATTTGCCGGCATATATTTTATAATTTCCGCTGTTTTTTTCCGGTATTGATAACCGTTTGTTCTGTCTTGCAGGCGGATTTATATCTGTTTTTGAAATTGCAGGCATTTTTATCTCCTATATATAAAAAAATATTTTTTATTCTTAAATTGCCGGTATGTTTCAAAATATCAGCATAATATTAATAAATTTTAACCGGCTTCATACTGCTTAAAATTATCAATATTGGCGCATAAAATACCCTGATTTTTAAGCATTCCGGAATATGATTTTTTATTAAGGCAGTTTTGAAACACAGGCTGTTATTGCATCTGTGAGTCTCGGCACTTGAACTACTTCTATTTCAATGCTATCAGGAAGTTTTTTTGTAAATTTCGGGACAACAGCCCGTTTAAAACCCAGTTTTTGAGCTTCATATATTCGCTTTTCCAAATTAGATACATTTCTTATCTCTCCTGAAAGGCTTAACTCGCCTATAATAACACAATCAGGATGAACTGCAACATCTCTGAAGCATGTTGCGACTGCTAATGCAATACCTAAATCCGCAGCAGGCTCATCAATTTCTATACCGCCTATAATATTTACATAAACATCATGTTTTGACAAGTTTAATCCTATTCTTTTTTCCAGAACGGCTATGATTTGAAGAAGCCTGTTGTACTCAATTCCCGTAGAAACCCGTCTTGGAGAAGGATACGAAGTAGCGCCCACAAGCGCCTGCACTTCAACCAATAATGCCCTTGTTCCTTCATTTGCTGAAATTATGACACTCCCCGGAGCCGATGAATCTGTTCTGTCTTTCATAAATAATTCACTTGGATTTGAAACTTCTTCAAGCCCGCTTTCAATCATATTAAATACGCCTATTTCGTTTGTAGAGCCGAATCTGTTTTTAATGGCACGCAATATCCTTTGGGTTTTATATTTATCTCCTTCAAAATAAATAACTGTATCAACCATATGTTCTAAAATCTTCGGACCGGCAATATTTCCTTCTTTTGTAACATGTCCTATTACAATAACCGTAATATTTTTATTCTTGGCTATATCCATTAAAATATTTGTACACTCTCTTATTTGAGATACGCTTCCCGACGAGCTTGTAATTTCCGGTGTATAAACAGACTGAACGGAATCTATAACAAGTATTTCCGGTTTTATAATATCCAATTGGGCTTTAATCATTTCAAGATTAGTCTGCGGATATACATACAGGTTATTCGAATTAACTTTCAGCCTTTCCGCTCTTAATTTAACCTGAGAACCGGATTCTTCCGCACATATATATAATAATTTTTTCCCTAATCCGCAGATATTGCCAGCAGTCTGCAGTACAAGAGTTGATTTGCCTATTCCGGGGTCGCCTGCAAGCAGTGTAAGAGAACCCTGAACAAGACCTCCGCCGAGAACTCTGTCTAATTCTTCAAACCCTGTCGGAATTTTTATACTCTCGGTTATTTTAATTTCATTAATTAAGCATACGGGGGTGTTATCCGCAGCAGGACTTTTAACATCAGGGGATTTAACATCCCGCTCTTCGGTTAAAGTCCCCCATTTCCCGCAGTCAGGGCATTTCCCTATATATTTAGGCGTTTCATAACCGCAATTTTGGCATACCCACTTTGTTTTAACTTTTGCCACTGCGCATTCTCTCTTTCCTTTGTTCTGCGAGGGATGATTTTTCATCAATCAAGCAAACATTTTTTATAAAATCGTTTGAAATAAGCATTAAAAACGGATTAACTCCGGTATTCATATTTATGCGCATTTCAATTTTTATCTGTTCGTTTTTCTGTTTATTAAATGACTTTTTAATATCGAAATCAATATTGATATTTATTCCGGATAATCTGTTTTTTTCATTCATCAAGGAGCTTAACCGCTTAAAAGGGAATGTTTCGGAAGATATAACATCAATTCTTATTTCGTCTTTTTCTGTTTTATAAATTAATGCCTGCAAATTGCCGTAATTTTTGGTCATAATCAGTATATTTATGCTGCCGCCGGAGTTTGATGAAGAACTGCTTTTATCTTTAATTTCAAGCCTGAAAGCAGTCTGTTCCGTTAAAGGAAGCCATGGCAGATACATAAGCATAATTGTTCTTAAACTTTGAACATCGGAATTTGAAGATGATGAAACAAAAGAAATCAGTTTTGTAATTTCATTAAGCTGGTTTTCTTTCAGTGCAACCCCGAGCTGATTGTACTGCGCAATCATTTTATACAGGTTTGACAAAGCCTGTTTTGAACTGTTTTTCAATAGAAGCGGTAAATCACTCAAATTCAGTCCGGAATTCAGCAGAAATAAAAGCGATTTTGAATTTGCTTCACTGCCAGCAGGAGTTAATTGCCTAATCAGCTGTTCAAAGTTTTCAGGCATATCAAGCAGATTTTTAATCATATCGGCTATTTGAGCCTGATTTAATGAAGCAAGCTCATTACTTGTATTTAATAATTGATTAACTGTATTTGGAAACCGATTTTGGATATTTGAAAAAATCTGGGCTTCATTATCCGCCTGCCCTGAACTTATTTCAGCATTTTGTATATTGCCCGCAATACAGCGGTTAATATTATTTGAAATAAAAAATTTTTCCGGATTTATATTTGTCATGCTCATAAATTATAATATCATTTAATAAAATTTTATAAAATATCAAGCGTCTGATATAAATAATTCATAAATTGATTTCGGCTCTATATTGAATGTATTTTTACCGCTGCCGGTTAAATCGGCGCTCTGCGCTTTATCGGAATTATTAAACAGACGGACTGCAATTCCTCCGCTGCATTTTGAAATACCGGAAACCAATAAATTTTTGTTATTTATTTCTATGAGTTTTTTATCTTGAATTTTTGTAAATAAACAAATGCATGGGTCATAAAACTCATTAGCGGTCATAAATAAATCAATCTCTTCCCTTGCAAATGAAACTGCAAAACTGCAGGAGTTTTTTCCTATGCACTGCATACCGGGGGTTAAAAGCGGGGGGCCTGCGGGAGTTCCTCTTGCAGGGTTGACGGGATTAGATATAATTCCGGTTGCTCTTAACAGGGTTAAACTTAATATATTGGAATTTATTTCGTATTCGCAATTGCCTTTTGTAAACAAGCTGACGGAATTTGCCGACATAAATCTCTGCATTACGGAGGTATTAGGTTTAATTTCCCTGCCCTTTAAAGCCGGAATCTCGGCATAAATATCAAAATCAGGGTCAAATCTGCGTTCTATAGTGCCGAACAAATCTTCGTTCAGGGTTTTATAAATTTTTTGCTTAAGATTAAAATCAATCTGCAGAATGTGATTTCTGCTCTTATTTATCCAATTCAGCCGGAATTCTATGTATCTGCTCTGATTGTATAAAATAATATCGGCTTCGATATTATGTTTGATTATTCTTTTGCTCCTGCGGTTTTCACAGGAAGTTTCAGGAATATCTATATCGTAATCCAGCCCGAAAACAACCCGTATGCGGTTTTGTTCTTTTATCCGGTATTTTTTTAAGATTGAATATATGGGAATATCATTTTTTAAAGCTCCGAAATTGTAGCTGTCGCCGATATCCGCTCTGTCTTTAAATTTAATAAAATCAAAATAATCTTCGTTTTTAATTTTATCCGTCAAAATAATCCTGTTATTTTTTATTTCAAACTTAATAAACTCATTTTCCATTGAGCAGTCTGAACTTTTTAAATAATTATTTTTGCAGAGATTATCTTTTGTTATTTTAGCAACAGAAAAAGGAGGAATATTTTTTACATCCAGTAAATATTCATTTACCGCCGTTATATCTTCCGTTACGGGAATGTCATTTATATTATAGAGTTTTTCATCGGTAAATCCCAGTTTTGAAGATATTTTAACTGCATTCAGCCATTTTGGAAGCTCCCTGCCGGTTTGAAGTTTTATATGCCCCGAATATTTAAAATCCGATAAATTAATAACCGATATTCCGCCCCCGTGTGCGGATAAATCCCTTTTAACGCAGTTTATTATCGAATTGCAGATTGTTTCGACATTGTGAAATCTTTCCTCATTTTCTCTGTGTACTTCATCAATACCGCATCCGTATATGCTGTCATGCGCATGGTTTTTTATTAATAATTTATAAGCATAATCAATTTCATCCTGCTTTGATTTTGAGCCGAAAAAGAAATGCGCTAATGCCTGCAGGGGTTCTGCAATGCGTGCCAGTTTCCATTGGCAGACTGCATTTGCCTGTTTTAAATATATTCTTGAAGAATATACCCCTGGAAGAATAAAATTAAGCTCATTGTTTAAAAATTCACCCTGAACATTTTTTCTTTTATTTACCCGCTTAAAATATTCAAAAGGGTCGGAAAGTTTTATTTTATAACTTTTTTTATATATTTCGTTTAATTTTTCAATCTGTTCTGCAAGATTTCCGCTGACGGCAAGATGGTCTGCTCCGACAGGCAGAAGAACAACATCCGAGCTTTTTACGGCTATCTTATCAAGGTATATTTTTAACAATTCCGCTTTTTTTTCAATCGGGCAGTCCAGATTCAAAAAATTTTGAAAATACCCTTGTATAAGATATGTAACATTTATTCCGTTCCAGTTAAGGTCGGCAGGCAGACTGCCGAGTCCTCTCCATAAGCATGCTTTATCTATGCCGAAAAACTTTAGAATATACGCAACAGCCCTGCTGTGTCCGAAAGTATCGGATAAATAGCCTATAAAATCCGTTTCGCCGAATTCTTCAGACTTTTTTATCCCCATTTCCAGATTTTTGCACAAACATTCGCCCGAAACAAGAAAACTATCGCTTATGCAGTAAAAAGGACCTGTTCTTAATTTTTTCCGCCTGATTAAATTTTTTATCCTGTCTTTATTTTGCGGCTTTATTTCAAGATAATCTTCCAGAACGGCAGTCTGACCGTCAAAATAAAAACAAGGCAGACTGCCTTTTTCAAGCATTTCTATAATCTCATCAAAAACTTCGATAAGCCTTATTCTGAAATCTTCAAACTCTCTGTACCACTCTCTGTCCCAGTGGGTGTGAACATAAGCAATTACATCTTTCATAAACCGATTTTAATATTTTTTGCAGAATTATTCAATATCAATCTTCCTTTGTCTGTTTAAATATCTCAAATAAATCTTTAAGTTCAAGGTAATATCCGCACTCGAGAAGTTCTGAGAATCTTTTTACGGCATTCGGCGCAATCTTTTCTACGGACAGGGGGTCTTTAAAATACCCCTGCACAAACCTTGCAAATAATTCGGCTGTTTTTTCGTAATATTTGTTTAACTTGTTAATTCTTCTTGATATTCTGCTCTGCTTTCTCTTAAGGGAGCATAATTTTATATATAGCTGAAAAGCCCTCGGCATATCGGGAAAATCAGCTTCCAGATTTTTTACCGTTAAAATTTTTTCTTTTTTGAAAAAAAATCCTTCCGATAACTTAACCGCATCATACTTTACCAAATATTTTGCCTCGGAATTTTTTATATAGCGTTCAAATTCAAGAAACTTTTTAGAGCGTTGAAACGACGGATAATCTTTTTTTATTGCGCTTTGAATTCCTTTAATTGTCTTAGAAATTTCTTCTTTTGCGGAGGTAAAAAATTTCAGCCTCGAATTATCATCAGTTAATTTTGTTACTTCAATTAATTCGGATTTTATAATATCCGTGTTATAAGTATTAAACAATTTTTCAATCGAACCGCCCGTCAAAAAATTACAGTCTATCTTGTGGTGTATATAATGTGCAAACTCATGAACAAGCACTTCAACAGATTTTTCTTCACTTAAACCGCATGCAATATCAATTCTGTTCTTCTGATAAAGCCCTTGATTTCCGCGGGCTTTAGTATCCGTCCTTACATCGATATTCAAGGAGCGCAAAAATCCGATTAAATTTTTTTTAGTAAGCGGTCTTGTACGGTCATAGACCATTTTAACTTTGTATTCAGGTGTTTTTGGCGTAAATCCGAAAATAATTTTCTCCCCTGCCTGCTGTATCAAAATCTTAAAAACATATTAAACAAAAACCGGCTTTTTGTAAAACAAAAAATCCGGTTTGCTTTGAACTTTAATAATCACACCGCATCGTAATTTTAAATGTCATTTTTAATTTCATCCGGAATTTTTCATCCGCAACAGCGGAGCTTACATGCGGGTTTACAAAATAATTTACCCGATTTTTTTAAACATAACTGTCGAGCAGGCGCTTAATTTAACGGGAACGTTATTTATTCCGTCGCTGTCTATAATTTTTTTATTATTGTATTTACCGCTTCCGCCATATTTTCTGCCGTCGCTGTTCAGTATCTCCATCCATCTGCCTTTTGGAAATTTTATATAATAAGAAGTTGCATCAATTCTCGGATAACTTGCATTTTTGAAATTGGTGATTGAAAATATTTCATTATCATTATAGACGCTGTGAGTGCCGAGTACCTGCGAAATAGGATGTAAAACGGCATTTTCCTTTTTTAAATGACCTTTTGTCAATGCAGGATTTTCTTCCGATATTCTATTTAAATCCGATACCAGCATCTCATACTCATTCATTTTTCTTTCAGCGGAATCAGAATAGCTGATATTGCCTAAAACAGATTCTTTAAACGCAGGCAGACCTTGTTTATAACCTTTTTCAACATATAAATAATCTTCATCAGGAATGGATTCAAACTCTCTGAAAAATCTGAACGGGGTTAAATCGGCATTTTCATCTCCCTGAAATATCATTTTAGGTCCGGGAATTGAGTATGTTCTTACCAATGCCATTTTACTTTTGGAAAAACATTCATCATATATAACTTTCAGCATATTATATGTTATTCCCGAATTTTCCCTGATTCCTAACTTTTGAAGGATGTTTTTATCGAAATCTTCATTTATTTTTTCTTCTTCTTCTTCATCTAAACCTGTTGTATTATATTTATCAAGCCCGCCTGTCAGGAGCATGACGGCAAGTTTTTCGGAAACCAGCTGTGCCTTTTGGAAAATAACTGTCTGCTTTGCAGAGTCAAAATCACTGCCGTTCTTTCTGCTCAATTTTTCGGCACGCTCTATATCATTTTCATTTAAAACAATATTATTATTCAAATTTAACATCGGAGTCATCAATTTAGGAATTAATCTTGAACCTTCAAAATTGCCTATTTCATCATGACTCATAACATACTTAACATTGTTTTGGGCATTATTGCATGCTTCATTTAAACTTTCCATATCGCTTGAACCGTACATTGCATCTTTCAGCGCATGATAATAAGAAAACGCCCACTCGCTGTCAAAGCCTAATTCATCAAGATTTGCATCTTCTATATTTTCTATTGAATTAACATGCGATTTTTCATCCGTATCAATCTCCGTTAATGGTTTAGTAACTCTTTCATCGTTTCTTCCGTCCTCTGCTATCAAAAAAGCCTCAGGACAATGATAGTTTATTTCTTTTGCAATCTGTTTCATTGTAGAATCGGATTCCATAAACTTTGTCATATCAAGTCTTAATCCGTCGCAGTGATAGTTATCAATCCAGTTAATTGCCTCATTTACTATAAAATCTCTTACGTATTTGGAATTTTCGCCTTCAAAATTAAAAGCATCTCCGAACGCATTAGGCCCTTTTATATAAGGCCCTGTTCTGCCGAGCGCCGAGCCGTCGGGTCCTATATGATTCGGAACCATATCCATTATAACGTTTATGCCTTTATTATGAGCATAATCAATTAATTCTTTTAATCCGTCAGGACCGCCAAGTTTTTCGGAAGGCGCCATTTTATCAACTCCGTCGTATCCCCAGTTAAAGGAATATGTGTTTTCTACCGGCATAATTTCAATGGAATTAAACCCCATAGGTTTAATTCTGTCAATCAGTTTTTTTACGCCTTCAAAATTTCCTTCTTTTGTAGCTGTTGCCGTATTAAATTCATATATTTCAGCTTGTTTTAATGATGTTAATCCGTTTTTGGAGTTTGCAAGCCTTGAAATTCTATCCGTATTATTTTTATACCAGCCGTCATCATGCCATTTGTATAAAGAATGGTCATAAACGCTTGACGGTCCGAGTAAAGTTTCCTGTCTGTATGAATACGGGTCTTTTACAATTTCAGCATCCCCGTCTGCTTTATATATCGTATAATAATATTTATCGCCATGAGATACAAGATTCGGAGGCAGAGGTTTTTTTGTCTCAAAAATTCCGTTATTCTTTTTTGCCAGCTCATAAGTGTTTGATTTAGTTTCATTATCTTTTTTCTGAACGGTTACGGTAACTTTCTTTGCATCCGGAAAGGTTAAAATTTTAAATGAAACAGATTTTGTTTTTGGATTTACGGATGCCCCCCAGCTTTTATGCTCTGCCCAGGCACGCCCGAATGACAACGGTTTGTATGAAATATCAGGCAGTTTATTAATAATCCGGCAATGCGGATTATATTGATTTTGTTTTAATTTGTTGCAGTTAAAAGCATTCAAATTAACAGAACAGCCCTGATTTATACTGTTTATTTTCATTCCGGCATACCCTTGCTTCTACAAATATATAATGAAACTAAAGAATAATAAATGATTAAATATAAATAAATTTTAATATTTTTTTACAATTTAACGGTATAACCGCAGTTTAAGCCGGTATTTCTGTTTTTGTCTTTTTCCTCAATATTATTAATAAAAAAAGAAGAAATATCTTTTAACTCATCAGGATTAATCAAAAAATTTAATAAACAATATTCATTAATATTCATCAAAATAACCGTTAAAATCTAACCGACTATATAATTTTAACAATTTTTGAAATATTTAAATCAACTTAAAATATGAATATTAATAATTTTTCAAATTAATAAACGCAGAATAACAGCCCATGATAATAAGCTGCAGCGGTAATGAACAGATACGGCGGAACATATCATAATTCAAAGATAAGAAAGAGAATAATATAAAAACAAATATATAAATAGAAGAAATGTTTGCCTGTAACATTTCTTTGACAAATAAGGAGGAAAAATGAAATTAAACAAAATGACACTTGCAGCCGTTGTGGCAATCGGCGTATTAGCAGGTACTAATGCAGGTTTTACACAAGAAATATCAGATGATATACCGGATAATAAAGTGGCTGCCTGCCCATTGTCCGGATGTTCTTCTCCTGTAACACCCGAAACAGCAAAATGCCCGAAATGTCTTAACGATATTGACAGTTGTTCTTGTAATAAGAAATCAGCTTGCGAACCTTGCGAAAAGGAAAAGAAATGCGACACCTGCCAGACAATTTCAGATGAATGCAGCCAGTGTCCGCCGATAGCAGAATGTCCTAAACCAAGCACACCGGCATGTGCAGTCTGCCCAAGTACATCCGATGCCGAAAAATTTAAACAGCAGGTATATGCATATCCAAATGCAATATACGGAAATAATCAGGTTGTCGGCGAACGCAGCAACGGATTATATTTAGGCGATGATTCTCTGCCGGGATTTAAGGGCGTGCCTGTTTCAAATCCGGAACCGGCTGTCGGATGCGGATGTAATGATGGAAGTATGACGGGAGCTGCCGCCCCTATGCCTTGTTTAAATGATGCGCCTCAAATAAACGGTGTTCCCGTAGACCGTAATCCTATGAATATTGATGGTGCGGGCTGTCCTGTTCAAATACATACAAATACAAGTATGGAAGCAACAAGAAAATACATGGAGCCGTTTGAATATTCGGCAATGACCGGAGCTGCCGCTCCTATCGTCAGTGCATTTGAAGATGTCCCCGACGGTTACTGGGCAAGCTGCGACATAAACACTTTAACCGAAAACAAGATTATTGCCGGATACCCCGATAGAACATTTAAACCGAACCTGCCTATATCACGTGCCGAAATGGCAACTCTTGCGGTAAAAGGGCTAAATCTTAATGATAATGTAACATGTTCGGCTGATATGTTCAGCGATGTTTCTCCTGACCATTGGGCTAATAAAACAATCAATAAAGCAGTTTCAAACGGTTTAATGGCAGGATACCCGAACAACACATTTAAACCCGACCAGCCTATTTCGAGGGCAGAAGCATTTTCTATTATGGCAAAAGGCATAAACTGTCCGATGGACGAATGCAAAGCGGACGAAATTATAAGCCACTACTGTGATGGTAATACAGTTCCAAACTGGGCTAAAATTCCGGTGGCAAAAGTAATTGAAACAGGAGCTATTTCGGAATTTCCGGCTCCTAATGAAATTGCTCCGAATAAAGATGCAAGCCGTGCCGAAGTAGCTTCAATGCTTGAAAATGTCAGAGTTGCTTTAGGCTACAGCAATAACGATAAAGTAAAAACAGCGGATTGCGGATGCCAGCCCCGTAAAGCATACTATTCCGCCGAAGAAACAGTTACTATTCCCACTCTTCAATTAACATTCAATGATGAAATCAGTGCAAAATCCGCAAACGTAGGCGACAGATTCTCGGCTACAACTATAGACTCGGTTACAATCGCCGGAGTCGAATACCCCGCAGGCTCGAGAGTAGACGGTAAGGTTTTAGAAGTTGTAAGACCAACAAAACACTGTCAAGGCGCACTTAAATTATCATTTAATACAATTAAATTCGGAAAATGCAAAACTCAACTGCCGAACCAAATATTAACAGCACAGGTTAATAAAGTTAAAAAGCCTAATGCAATTGCCCGTACGGTTGAATTCCCATTCACATGGACCGGCGGTCTGCTGGGTGATGTCGGCAGAACAGTCGGCGGTGCTATTATCAGCGCAAGCAATGCCGTTGAACAAACCGTGAGCGGTATAGGCGTAGGCACCGGTGAAATATTCCAGGGACAGTTTAAAGCTGCCGGAAGAAGCTATGTTGATGTTGGTAAAGCTATAGTTAAAGCTCCTGTTGATTTAACAAGAACGGCTTTATCGGGAACAATGGGCTTATTTCAGTACACAGGCGACGAACTTACCTATCTGGTTGACCCGAAAGGCATGAAAGTTTCTTCTGTCAACCCTCATGAAAAAGTTACAATCGCTTTTGGCTGTCAAGAACAATAACCATAAAAAAGGAAGTCCTGCTCGGGACTTCCTTTTTATTACTGACACTTTTGAGATATTCCGCCTTATTTTATTAAAACTCTTTTCGTAAATTTCCGGCAATAGTTCCGTATAACACCGCCTAGGCCGGCTTTATCCATGACGGCTGATTCACTGCCGGTCAATTCAACATGAGCATCTTTTGATGCCATATTGTTATCATATAATTTTATATGCTCAATACTCTGCAATATCCGCCTTTTGCTTTCCGAATCAAAAATCGGAACCGTACGAGTACACTAAACCGCAATTACAATGCTTCCGGTTAAATCAACATATCCCTGCAATTATCGGTCAATATTCCTTTTCCGCAGTCTTATATAACTTTCCGTCTTGTTCCGGCTGTTGATTTCCAGTCTATATCTCAGCCTTTATGATTATCATAAATGTTATACCGCCGTGCATACGCTTGCAGGAAAAATATCCGGACGGCATAAAACTTTTTTGCAGAACTGAATATCGGCAAAACAGATTAAATGATTTTTATGCAGGGAGGATGCGAATGTCTTTTTATACACAGCCGTTTAACAGAATTAAAATTTATCGTGATGTAGTTAAATTTGTTTGCGATTATGAATGTAACATTGACTGCAAAATATGCAGAAATAAAGTAAAAAGATTTATGCAGGAAAAATCGGCAGATAATCCTTTCGGTTTAAGGCGAAGCAGACTTTTAACTTAAAAACCGGCGGAAAAAACATCCTGATTTAAAATTTGATTTCCATACTAACTTAAAGATTTGAATATTTTTTCCCCCCCCCCCGAAAAAATTGCAGGAATACGAATTTTAATTCGCTCTGCAATAAATATAACTTATGAAAAAATTGTTCCAAAAGGTTAGATTTTATTCAATAAAATAATTAAAAATAATTATTTTTCAAAACTGAAAGCAAAATTAAATGCTTATAAAACTTGCAGACAAATTTAATGTTTTCTCTCTTTTTTTCCTTTTTTTTCCCCCCCCCGTTTTTTGGAAAGCAGGACATGAAAATTGTTCTTATAATCATGGTAATGACTTATTAAAAAATCGGCAGGACAAAATAAACAGTGTTTTCCGCCTGCTCTTTATGATTTAATCAATTAAAATTGCTATTTTACGGTAAATGTAGCATTAACGGTTGCAATAACCTTCTTTTCAATAGATGATGTATCATTAATGCCGTAATCTTCAACAGCAGTTGAATCAATCGGTACAATTTGGAATACGCCGACTTTGGCATTTGTCATCACGCCTATCTTCCCGTTAGTGCCTTTTACTAAACTTTTAGCTCTTTCTTTTGCGTTTTTAGCGGCATCCTGAATAGTTTGAATTTTTAAGTTATCTAAATTTGAAACATAATAATTTATATTATCGGATGTTAAATCAATATCTTGATTAACAAGCTCTGCAGCATTTTTTGAAATTCGGGTTAATTTGTTTATATCATTAGACTTAACAATAACGCTTCGGCTTACATTATAACCTTTTAACTCGTCAGTATCACTGTATCCGTTCATTGCTTTTTTGAAAACTTTGTAGCCGGATATTTGACTGAAGTCTATATTTGCTTCTTCTATCCCCTTTGAAACCAAAAAATCTTTAATCTTTTTCGAATCTTCGTTTATTTTTGCATAGCCGGATTTAAGACTCGGCTGCTGTGTAGAAAAACTGATATTCCATGAAGCATTATCCGATGTAACGGCTCTGCTTGCACTGCCCGTAACTTTTATTGTCTGATTTTGGAGTTTTTGAAATTCTATAATTGCTCCGGATAATATATACGCTGATACAACAGAACCTAATGCTACCATTACGCCAAGAATTACAATCTGATAATCTTTGATATTCATAATTTACTCCATAATATTTAATTGTATGCTGAATAACAATTTTATTATATATACAATTCTAATTAAAATAAAGATATATTTTTTTTCAGCAGATTTAGAAAATGACATCAGATAAAAATATTTATTATATAATAAGCATTTTGATGTATTAATTATAATGCGGTTTATAACTGAAACCGGCAGGCATCACGGGTTGAACGGTTTTAATTTTTTCGGGAACAGTTGTTTTTACCGGCTTAGGCTTGAAGTTTTCTTTACCTATCAGTATAGTTTTATCTTTCGCTTTGCGCTCGTTTTTGCCGTCGCTTTTGTAAAGTCGTAAGCCGGTGCGATAATCAGCGAGGCGCTGAGCCTTGTCGATTAAGCACTATAAACCGCCGTTTAATCAAAAGACTTGAAACGGAGGAAAATATCGCAGGCAACTTCAAAACCCGCTTACCGGACTTGTTTCACTCCGTCCGTCCGCAATTCCGCTTCTTGGAATTGCTTTGCGCTCGTTTTTGCCGTTGCTTATGCTGTCGCAGCCGCAACTTCAAAACTCGCTTACCTCGTTTCACGAGTCCGCAATTCCGCTTATCGGGGTTATGTGCAGATAAAAATAAAAAATCAGAAAACATATACGAAGCGCCGTAAAATTGTTTATTGAAACTATGCCAAAGCGTGCGCCGTTTAGCACGCTTCTGGTTGAAATTAACAATTTAGGCGCAGAGTATCCGTTTGATGATTTTTATTTTTATTTCTTGTTCACATCCTTTTAATTGCTTTACAGGTTTCACCTGTCCGCAATTCCGCTGT
>CAZBFV010000045.1:0-16201 GCA_964491345.1 uncultured Muribaculaceae bacterium | reverse complement strand
GGGCTGAGTTAAAAAAAGATAGTGCAGAGTTGAATAAAAAAGAAAAAACATAGGCGGATATTGCAGAGTTTGGAAAAAAAACTATAAAGCAATTATAAAAGAGGATGAACAAATAAAATTGTACAAGTGAAATTGCGCAGAATGGAATAAAGTGAAATAATCAAAATCAACACTACAAAAAAATTAAATTTTAAAACTGTTCGAGAATAATTGTTTTTTTCTTGAAATTACTTTATGCTCAAGACTGTCATTTGTCCATCTTCGGATGCCCTCATTTCGTCTTTCGCTTACAGGATAAAAACTATAAAGCAATTATAAAAGGAAATGAATGAATGAATAAAATATACAAACAAAATTTCCGCAGAACGGAGTTGAACGGAAGCGGGCGAGTTTGATTAAATGCGGGCAAGCTGAATGACAAACGATAGCGAGGTGAAGCACATGCCAGATACAAAGCAAAGTACCGAAGCGGGAACGATTGAGCCTGTATCTGCAGCAAAACGGAGTGTAAGATAAATTTTAAGATATTTCAGCAAGATCGACCGATGGAACAGCAAGCCGACTGAGTGCAAAAAACCGATAGGTTTTTGAAGCGAAATTGCGGATTCATGAAACGAGGCAAGCAAAAGGCGAAGTAAGGACAGCCATAAGCCGGTAAGTGAAGTAAAATTTAAGCTGGAATTTAGATACAGGTGCTTTTGTACAATTTTAATTTTTTCTCTTTTATTCGAACGTCCTCGCACTTCCAAACATTTTTTACTTTTTTCAAAAAACGCCAAAATGCATATAGGGAAATAATTTTTAAATTTAAACAGTTTTTTTATTTTTGATTTTTATTTTTATTACGCTGTTTTTCTTTATTGTCTTGTTTTTTTGTAATTTTAAGTTTTTCAAGGTAATCTTCATCGTCAAATAAGATGTTATTTTTTCGATTATTTTTCCTTAGTAAAGAAACGACATTTAAAAGAGCAAGCGAATTAAGCGTAGCACGAAGCTGAAAGCTACGATCAACAAAGTCTTGAGAAGATGTCTGCTGTTCTTCTTCCTGCATAAAATATTCGGTTCCTTGGCTTGCTCTGTCATCAGATGTTTTAGCTGCAGTACCCGAAATATCACCGCTTTTAAAGTTGATACCTCCGGCAACACCAAAGACACCTGCTGACCTGTTGTCAACCACTTTCTTCTCTCCTTACATTTCAAGTCATATTCTACTATTATACAACAAAATTTAATTTTTCACAACTTACAACTAATGGGATTTATATAGCAAATTCCACTAAACAGGTTAAAAAGTGTAACAATCATTAATAATCTGTTTTTAGAACTTGGAATTATTATAAACTTTCATGATAAAGAATCATCCCTGTTTTCTGCAATTTTTTTGCTAAAGTCTTTTACTTATTCGTTAAAATATTCTGCATATTTATTTGGTAAATCTTATTTATTGCCTCAATTATTATATAAGGGGTATTTTGGTATTTCTCGAATAATGTTCCTAAATATTTCTTTGTATTTTTACATTTATAACGACCATTCTTACATTTATAACTTTTGAAGTTTCATCAAAGGGGTTTGCTGGAATACCTCCCCATATTAGAGCTTCTAAAAATACAATCCTCATTTGTTTTAAAGTTTTCCCTTATTTCTCTGAGGTTTTCAAATTTATGGCATATTGCATTAACTATATCCGTGTTCACGCATATACAAAGTGTTTGAAAGTCAGCTAAAGTACTTTTTTCAGCTCTTTATTAAGCTTTTTTGCTGGCTGGCCTGCTAACAGTGCGTCTATCGCTGCTGCTCAAATTCGCTACATTAATACAGGACATCGAATGTCCTGTATTAATATTTTTCCTGCAACAGTTTTGAGCCATTTTCTATTACTCCGTTTTATAGTTTCTCTTCCATAAAAAGCAGCAATAGAAAAATCCGTCGCTGCGACGGGTTTTAATCAAAAAATTTTTTTATTAAACTTATTTACTACCCATCGTTCAAGCATCAGCACCTTGCATATCTGCAGGCTGCTGTGTGGTCATCGGGCTTGCCCCCGCACATCTTTTTATGAGTTAAAATTATTAGAAAAGCACCTTATTTAAGGTGCTTTTCATATTGGTAAGAAAAAACGAATGAAAAGATTTTATTTATTTGCTATATATTTTTTCTCGCCCATTGAATTGGCGTGTTTGGGTTCATTATTTCCTAATGTCCACCTTAAACCGGCCTGCAGGCCTACGCCGTTTCTTCCGCCCGATGTAAGAAATGTCTGGAAGAAGCCTGTTATTCTCTCGCCCCATGTCTTTCTTATGCCGGCACCGTATTTAACAAACGGTTTTACGCTTAACTCGGGCAATGTAGTATCTGATGCATTGAACTGCGTCTTATCCATTACGTTCCATACTACACTTACTCCCGCATAAGGCTGCCAGCCGTTATTTAAGTTTCCGATGAATTTAACCCCTGGTTCAAGTGTTACAGCGTGAAGCGGGTCAGAGTTTATTCTTATTCCCGAAGCATTTGTATAATCAAATGTGTTTACGAATGAATATGACATCATATAGTTAGGCTGAATAATAAATCTGCCGTCTGCCAGCTCCCAGTTGTATCCGGTTTTTGCTGCGATACCTGACATTAATAGCGTAAAATCCTCGCTTCCGTCTAATGTATCGGCGTTTGCTATATTAGACCCCACATTTGCGGTCAAGCCTGCAAAAAAATTGTCTTTATATGCCATTCCGACCAGACCTAATGCAGCTCCGTTCTGGTATATGCCTATGCCGTCATAAGCCTGATGCGAGCCGTTATACCCCAGATACGCACCGAACATTCCGTCCCAGCCGCTGCCTAAATCCATCAGCTCGCTTTCTCCGCCGAAGTATGTTCCGTATGATACGTTAGATACTTTAGGTCCTCTTTTTAATTTTACGTTCTCAAATACCGCATAAGGTCTGACCCATGCCGATGTATTATCGTATGGTGTACTTATCGGGTCAAAGGCTATGTTTGAATCCGATGAAGCATATTTGTTTGCATACTTCATTGCCTGACGCTGTTTCTTGGTTAAGAGCATATACATATCCATATTTCTGAATGCTTCATCGTATGAATTTAACTGATTTAAGTAACCTCCGAGCTGTGCTGCAACGGATGCCGCCATTACGGATTCGTTATAATCTTCGTATCCGCCGCCTGTCCCTCTGCTAAAGTTCAACATCCCGTTTTCTGCATTATAGGCTGCTTTATATTTATAGATGGGAGAGTATACTATTTCTCCGCCCGTATAATCTATTGCACCTTTAAGGCTGTCATATGCACTGCCTGTTTTATCCATATTTTCGCTGATTGGTGAAATACCGAATGATTCCGCCGTTGCGGGTTCAAGAATTTTAATATTTGAAATATTAATATGATGATTGTTTGCATTAAACTTATCACTTACGAATATTGTATCCAATTCTTTATTTTTAAAATTACCGTCAATGTTTAAGTTTAAATCCTGATTAAGCGTGAGGTTGCCAAGGTTTGTATCCTGTATTTTATTGTTTTGAAGGCTTAATGTACCGCCGCTGGCTGTTAAACTTTTTGCCGAAGCTATATCGGCGTTTTGTCCGAGTGTGAAAATACCCGAATTAATGTTCAGTGTATTGCCTTCTATTGAACTGTTTAACGTTATATTTCCGGTTATATTGGTTGTACCTCCGCCTGTAATTTTGTTATTCACTTCGGTTTCGGAAGAAAGATTTACTTCATTATTATTTTGAATTGCCGTATTTATTTTAATATTAGAAAATGCTAATTTTTTACCATTTTCAACTTTTATGGCATTCCCGCTGTCAGAGTTAAGTGATTTTCCTCTGCCGTTGATTATTAAGTCGCCCGATGCGAAGTTTTCACCGGTAAGAGTTTCATCCTTCGACATCTGATAAACCCCCGATGTGTCTTTTTTCAATGCTTCAGAAACGCTGTCAACTTTAGAAACACTTAATTTACCGTCAGAAGTATTATAGCTTAAAAAGTTCTTGTCAGCACTGCTGTTAGTAAGTTCAATGTCATCCGATAACGAAATTTTATCTTTGATGCTGCTTGTAATTTCGTAATCACCATTTGCATTTGTTAAATCTAATTTTGAAAGTTTAATATTGCCTTCAAGACTGCTTGTAGCGAGTTTATCGTTCCAGTCTGCTTCTAATTTTACGGCATCGCCTTTGCTTACTTGAAGATTCTTTAATGCACCGGCCGATTGTTTTTTGTCAAGCAGACTGATTGTTGAATCGTTTTCTGCGGTAAGTGCTTCAGCACTGTCAAATAAATCACCGTTATCTCCCAAAGCAAGTCTTGCACCTGATTTAACAGTTACGTTGCCTGTATATGAGTTATTTGCAGACGAAATAACATCGCCCGTGATATTTACATTACCGCTTGAGCCTGAAATAGCTTGAGAGATTTTTCCTCCGTTAATATTGTATGTTCCTTCTTTCATCTCAACGATTCCCGTAATATTATCGGCTGATGATGTTAAATTACCTGTTTTGTTAATTTCTACTTTCTGTCCTATCTTTGCGTTGTTTGTTACCGCACCTTCAACCGATGTGCTGCCCGCTCCCGTAATATCCTGTGCTAAAGTACCTTTATATAATGCAACTTTTCCGTTATTGACAACCGAACTTGTCAATGTATCGGCATTTAAGCCGGCTTCCCCTTGAGTTTCAACCTTTAAAGCTCCCGTGATAAGTCCGCCCTCTCTTGCGTCTAAAATACCGCTCTTAATATTTATCTCTTTTTGGGTAATTGCTGCACCTTTGCCTAATGTTACCGTTCCGCCGTTAATATTTGTTATGCCTTTTCCGCCGGTAGCGCCGTTTAAACCATACTTTGAAAAGTCAATGGTTTCATCCGTAATAGCGCTGTTGATAACAATATTGCCTTTACCGTTATTACTGCCGAGATTTAATTCACCGTCATTGTATATGGTATCGCTTCCGGTTGCAAATGTAACCGTTTTCCCTTCGGCTGCTTCAATATTAACTATTGATGTATTAAATATTGCTCCGCCCGCAACACTTGCCTTGTTCCCGCTGAATGTAACATCCCGGGTATCTGCTTTTATATTTACTGTTGCGTTTTTTTCCATCGGACCGTAATATGATTCTACTTGCACATGCGGCTCAGCAAAAGGCTTATCTGCGAAAATATAGCTATCCGGATTATCCGCTATTTCTTGATTCTCTAGTGCATCATAATTTTTATCCGGATATTTATTTCTAAAATCTATTGCTGCATTGAATATTGCACCGCCATAGCCTGCACTGTCGCCTGTATAATTGGTATCGGTCGAACTAAGCAAGACATTATTATGCGGATCATCCGGCGAAGGATTCATTATTCCGTATACACTGGAAACAGCACCGCCGAAAACCGCATGATTATTTTCAAAATTAACTTTATCAAGATAAACATTACCGCTGGCATTAAACAACGCCCCGCCGTTCTTCGCCATCAGAGAACCAATAAAGCCCCATTCTTCTAAATAATAATCGCCTGCATTATTAAAACCTTTAATAGTACCATTTTTAATTGCGAATTTAATAGTATCAATCAAAATGTCGGCAGTACCTGTATCTGCACCTGTAATTGTGCGGTTATTCAAGTCTAAAGTTATGCGGGGTTTATCTTGCTCGCTTTCATTAAACATATCAATTTCTGAAGGTGCTGCTTGAATATCACCTGTTAATTTTGCATCTTTGAAATTTTCAAGAGTACTTTTTAAATTTTCCCAGCTGCTGACATCATCAGCTTGCGCATCGGCGCAACTTGATAACGACAACATAGAAAAAACTATTGCACACAACAGCTTTTTATTTCTTCTCTTTTTCATAATATCTCCGTATTTCTTACTCTTTTTCCATATTTTGAATCTAAGCTGAGCAAATAGCCGCCTTACAATTTGACTTATTTGTAAAACATTTTTAAGAGTATTGGTATTATTGAATTTTAAGTCTGCGACTATTAATTTTTATTCGTATTGTTATACATTTTTTTAAAAACTTGTATTCCGAAAATTATTGTGATATAGTGGTTTCAGTGGTTTTTAACAAATCGCTATACAAATAAGTCAAATTGTATAGCATTTAAAATGTAGAATATTTACTTCTGCTTAAGGGTTTGAGAGAATTTATTAAAGTACAAAATTATTGTATTAATAATCTGTTTCATCCTGTTCTGTTCCTATGCATCTTAATGTTACAGACGGAATTGAATGATTAAATATCTTTGCAGTATAACTACATCTTTAAACTGCCGGTAATGATGATAACCGAATGTTTTTCTCATGGAGTGTGTTCCGATTTTTCCGCTTAACTTTGCTTTTTTACAGGCATTCTTTATTGTATAATATGCCGTCCCCCTGTCTAATCTGTTTTCCAAATGTGATAAAAACAACGGTTCATTATCCCTTCTTTCTTTTATATACTTTTCAAGCATGGGTCTTAGTTTAGAATTAATCGGGAATTTTTTATATCTCCCCGTTTTCTTTTCTGTAATATGAATATGTGTTTTATTCCTTACATCGGATATATTTAGCTTTAATATATCCGATATTCTAAGTCCGCAGTTAATTCCCATTACAAATAACAACAAATCTCTTTTACTTTGTTTTTCCAAAAGTTTTTCTACCTTTTGGATGCCTTTTTTGTTTTTTATCGGTTCTAATGTTGACATCTTCCGCATTCCTTTCTGCATTCTTTATATAAATTAAAATATTTTATTTTATTAAAACAGATATTGTAGTTGAGAAGCTATTATTGCATAAACAAATGTCCTCATCGAATCACCTTTACTGCCTGATTTAATATCATTATCTTTTTTAACAAGTGCATTCTTATTTTCATGAACAAATTTTGCTATCTCCAGGTCTTTATCTTTATTAATTGAAGCTGGCTTATTGATTTGATTTCTGATTTTAACTTTTCTATTTCGGAATTTTCTGCACTTAATTCTTTATTAAACTGCTTTTCCAGTTCAGGTTCAGCCGACTGTGCTAAATTTTCCTTCTCTTTTTCAAACTGAGCTTCTTTGCTTTGCAGTTCTTTTGAGAGTTCTTTATCTTTTGCTTGTTTCGCTATAAAAGCATAATGGTTTTCATAAATAGAAAAAATTTCTCCGCATTTCGGGCATTTAATTTAGTTGTTCATTTTTTTATTTTGCAACTTTCAGGCACCTGTTTAATCCGGCTGGAAACTGAAAAGATATCTGCTATTGACGAATGTTATGACAAAACAGCCTAAAACATCGCTGTAATAACAGTTTTAACCTATTCAGCGGAATTTGCTGTATAAATCCAAATAAAAAATTTGCCGGCTAAAATTGCTCTGCCATAATGCCTATACCCGTTTTTAAATCGATTGACGGAGTAAATTTAAAAAGGTTAATTAATTTCGAATTATCCAGCACGCTTTTTTCAATATCGCCAATCCTTGCTTTTGTATATATCGGTTTTAAATCATAATCTAATGAACTTTTCATAATCGAAACAAGTTCGTTGACCGATGTTTTGTGATTTGTTGAAACGTTTATTATTTCATTTTTTACCGGCAGTTCCAATGCTAAAACATTAGCCTTTGCAACATCCGAAACATATATAAAATCCCTGAACTGGTTGCCGCTTCCATGTATTTCTATACGCTTATTTTTATTCATTAAATTAAAAAATTTGGCAACAACACCCGCTTCGCCTTCGCAATCCTGCCCAGCTCCGTAAACATTGGCATATCTGAATATTATGCTGTCAATTCCTATATATTTAATAAAATTTTCGGAAGCATTTTTGGAAATGGCATAAGGAGATAAAAACGATGTCGGATGAAGTTCATCAACGGGCAGATACTTTGGAACGGCATATACTGCTGCTGTTGAAGAAAATACAAGTTTTTTTATATTAAACTCTTTTGCCGCCAGACAAATATTAACCGTTGATTTAAAATTATCTTTTAAATCAGTCATAGGCATCTTTATGGACTTTGCGACGGAAGGAAGCGCCGCTAAATGAATAATATAATCAATTTTATTTTCTTCAAAGACTTTTCTTAACCCCCGTGTTGACACGTCAAGTCTGTAATACACTGCCGGCATATTCTGCGGGCAGGTTTTTTTGTCCGCAACTATAACATTATAATTTTCATTATTTAAAAAATTAACCGTATGCCTGCCTATAAAGCCTGCACCGCCCGTAACGAGAACAGTCTTTTTATGCATGGCGACCTCCTAAAGCCAAAAATACGGCTTTTATTAAAATAGCAATATCCCATAAAATGTTTCTGTGTTTTATGTAATATAAATCATATTGAAGTTTAATATTTTCGTTCTCCGAAGCAAAGCAATAGCCCTGATTAATCTGCGCCCAGCCTGTCCAAGCCGTATTAACAAGCATTCTCATCCGGTAGCCTTTTACTTCTTTTTTATATACCTCTGCAACCTTAGTCCATTCCGCTCTCGGACCTACAATTGACATTTCCCCTTTTATAATGTTTATCATCTGCGGAATTTCATCAAATCTGGCTTTTCTTATAAATCTGCAAAACGGAATAACTCTGTCATCAAGATTTTGATTTTCAACATATCCGACTTTTTTGCTGTCGGTCGGAACAAAATTATTTGAATACATTGTTCTTATTTTGTATGCTTTAAATGTTCTGCCGTTTCTGCCTGCTCTATCCTGCGTGTATATCGGGCTTTCCTTATCAGTCATCCAGACCCTGACTGCACACGTTAAAGTTACGGGCAATGTCAATGTTAATATTATCAATGCGGAAACAATATCAAAAATTCGTTTTAAGCAATTATATATACACGTATTAAATTCAGACCGTTTTTCCAGAAAATTTAATGCAAAAACGGATAAATTTGTTTCGTCTATATAGTATTTTCCCGTTGCCATTTCATAGAAATCAGGCATATAATATACGATTACATTTGAAGGAATCAGTGCGGTAAGCTCCGTAGGATAAGTAAAAATACATATATCTGCTTCTGTTTCGCTGCATATATTTTGAATATTTAATCCGTCCGGATAAATTTTTACATCATCATAAACAAAATTGTTTTCATTTTCCGAAATCTTTTTATATTCGTTTGATATTTCGGGACTGATACCGTAATCAGGCAGTTTGGAATTTTGTTCAAAAATTTTAAAATCGGCATCTCCGGATTTTATAATTCCCTTAACCTCCATTTTTAAAGCATACCGGTTCTTTATAACATCCGCCGTGATTTTCGCCCGCTCATTTGCACCTACTATAATAACTCTTTTAATCTTTTTTATATTAAATAAAAAATAATGAAATCCGATTCGGTATATTTTTAGTAAAATGAAAGTGATGATTGAGTTAAAAAGAATAAATTTAAAAACAACCGTAGCCGGCATAAAAAATGAAATTAAAATTCCCGTAATAATGTTTGTAATTAAACAGCCCTCAAAAAGCAGATATGAGTTTTTGACCGTATTATTAAATTCTCTGATTTTATACTGCTCTTTTGCATTGAATACAAACAGCCCGATAATTACCTCAAAAAAAACAGCCAAAAGTCTAATCTTTAAAGAAGCATTTTGAAAAAATATATCAGAACAAAAATATGTTATTAATAATATTGTAAGAAAATCAAAAAAGAACATAATTTGTGTTGATTTTGATAAACTTCTTTTCATACAGCTCCTTTCTGCCGTAAAAATTCACTTAGAACCATAACTTCTTAACTTTTTATACAAAATGTTAAGAAGACTGAGATACAAACAATATCAAATATTTGAAGAAATTTTTTTATTCGAATATTAATAAATATAAATATTTTTTTATGTTAGAATATATATACAATTCGGCAGAAAGTCTTCTTAACATTTTGTATATTTTGTAAGACATTGTATCGTAATCACCATTAATAGCGGTTTTAAGGCTGTAAAATTAGTGTGTCTGAATAAATAAAACCGGTTATTGATATTAAAAATTTGCCCTGCTTGAAATCTTTTAAGATAACGAACTTATGAATGAAATCATGCAAATTCGAAATTTAATATATACAATAAGAGGTCATAGAGTAATGCTTGATTCTGACCTTGCTGTGTTGTACGGAGTGGAAACAAGAGTTTTAAACCAAGCAGTTAAGAGAAATATTAAGAGGTTTCCTAAACATTTTATGTTTCAGCTTACCTATGGTGAGTTTCAGACTTTGATATCACAATTTGTGATATCAAAAGATAAAGATGAAAAAAGATGCGGAAGGCAAAAACTTCCTTATGTTTTTACAGAACAGGGTGTTGCTATGTTATCATCAGTTTTACGTTCGGAAAAAGCAATACAAATAAACATTCAAATTATGAATACTTTTGTAAAAATGCGACAATGGGCAATTGAAAATAAAGAAACCAGCCAAAGACTTGCCGAACTTGAACATTATTTATTGAACATTGCAAAGACAATAAACAGGATATGCAAAAGCTATATCAGGCAATAAGTCTTTTAATGGACAGAACAAAACAGGCTGAAATAGATTTTGTTACTGATGATAAAAAATAAATAAATTTCGTCTTGGTCTATACCTGTGTATTTTAAAGTAATTTGCGGTGATGAATGATTAAATATCTTTTGTAATATAACTACATCTTTAAACTGCCGGCAATGATGATAACCGAAAGTTTTTCGCATTGAGCGTGTTCCGATTTTTCAATTAACTTTGCCTGCATGTTTAATCTGTTTTTTTTCCCCCCCCCTGATGTGATTTTCCGTCGTTTATAAAGCATATTTTAATGTTTGCCGAAACCATTAAGTTTTTGGATAGAATATGCGCATTACAGCATGGGCAATTACAAGTTTATTTTTTTTCCACAGCAGAATACTTAACACCGTTGTATTTGATTTTTACATCCTCATGTACGATATCTCTGTTTCTCATAATCAGAAGATTATTTTTCTTATTTAGTTCATTATTCAGCCAGTTGATATTATTGTTTTTATGAAAATCAATCTTCGGAAGCTCTGAATAGTATAAAAGACTGTATCTTGCACCTGTTTTATAAGTTGAAATTGTATAATTTTTTTGTTTTGCAAATTTAGCAAACCTTATTAAATCATTTTCTCCAAAAGAATAATCAATCCTGTATGCAAGAGGAGTTACAAACCCGATTAACAGTGCCGTAAATACTGCCTGAAACACAAACGAATTAAACCTTTCATTTTTTATGATACTTCTTATTAAATAAAATGAAGCCCCAGCCAAAGATATCTGCATTAAATACATATTCCCCGCATCCTCTTTTAAAAGATATGCTGAAACAAATGGAAATAAAATTACGCCAAGTACAAGGATTGAATATACGGTTAGTATAGAATATTTCAAAAGTTTACTGTCTTTTTCAATATAACAGCTCCAAATTTCCGCTGTTATCACGGCTAAGAACGGATAAACAGGAAGAATATATGTGATTAATTTTGTACCCGACAGACTAAAAAATACCAAAATCCATAAGCCTGCAACGGTATTTAATGTTATAATTTTATCCGATTTTATGTTTTTAATACCTAAAAACATTACTGTATAAGGGGTTAAGCCCCAGATTAGAGTTATTATATAGAAATACCACGGCTCGTTTCTGTGGATAACATCAGAGCCTAAAAATCTTAAGATGTGATGTTTGTAAATATACTCCTGATAAAATAAATCAGGATAAGTTTGAAACATTAAAATATGCCAGGGCAGAGCTATAATCAGAAAAACAGGCAGACCATACAACATCGACTTAAAAGTTTCTTTATACGATTTGAAAATAACGGATGAAATAATTATTGTTCCGGCAGGGACTGCCATTCCGGGTATTCCTTTAGCAAGAACCGCAAGCCCCATGAATACATAGACCAACAGCCAAAACCATTTTTTATTTTTTTGATGCGTAAAAAATGTATAGAAATAGCAGAGAACAGAACTTACGCAAAAACTTGCAAGAACACTGTCTAAAATAGCAATTTTGGTTAAAAAAGCATATTCCAGCGTAGTCATTAATATAATCGAACTTATAAAAGCGAATTTAAGACCTTTTGCTTTAGCGCATAAGCAGAATAATAGCCCTAAAGGCATCAGGGATAAGAGAACAATGGGAAGTCTTGCAGTCAATTCGCTGGCTCCAAAAAGTTTAAAGCTGATACACTCAATCCAAAAAAACAGAGGCGGTTTTTCAAAGAAATAATTACCGTTTAAATATAATGTCATAAAATCATTTGTTTTCATCATTTCTCTTGCCATGCCGACATATCTTGTTTCATCCGCATCAAGCAGAGGGTATGAACCTAAAAAGAATATATATGTAATAATAAAAACAGCTGAAATTACAAAAATTAAAATGCTTTTCTTTTCAAAAATCTTGTCCATACTTAAATTTCTTCAATAGCAAACTCATTCTACATATTAAATACTAAAAAAAAATTGTTAGGGGATTGTTAGGATTTACCGAGCGGATATTCCGACGGCAGAAAACCGGCTGATATAATATTTATCTGCAGGATAAATACATTTAATTGACAGGCTTGATTATTTTCTTCTTTTTTTCTTTTTTTCCCCCTCCCCCGCCTCCCTCTCAAACCAGCTTTTTATACCGATTACCGCTTTTTTTTTCCCCCCCCCCTTCTATCCTCCATCTGCCCTGACCGGCAAAAGAGTATAAAACAGCTTGAAAATTTATTTCATGTTTAAATAAAAAACTAAAGATTATGACTTATAATGACCAAGTCTTAATGACCGGAATACAGATTGCCTAATCTTTGTTTTTTCAGCCTGGCTTAATCAGCGCTAATCCTTTTGCGGTTTGAAGCAGGATTATCAGCTGAGTACAAATGAAATTTTCACATAAAAAAAGTAAATCTCAAGAAAATATTACAGCAGGAAGCCGGCCTGCTAAACAAAGAGATTTATTAATTAACATAATTAAAATGTTAATTATACAATTTATTATATATATCCATATTGATTTTCGCAATTTTACATAATAAATTACTTTTTCCTAAATAATTATTTTCATTTAATGAAAATCCGACGCAATAATTGCAAAAACTGCAATAATCATGTTTATAGCAGTCTTTTAAATCTTCAATTTTTACTTTTCTCCATTTGGTTAATTCCCGGCAGTTTTTTGTTCTTTCTGTCCAAATATCTTTTATTGATTCTTTTTTAAGATCGCCAATTTGTAAATTTAGCAGATTGCACATTTTTACTTTTAAATCGGGGCATATTGATAATGTGGTGCGCCCTGCCTTGCAAGGTTCGCGCATTCCTGCCTGTTTTAATCCGTATTTAAACGAATCTAAATTATATTTGATATATTTTTGAAACAGTTCATATAATTGCTTATCATTAAGTTCTATTTCAGAGTTGCAATTTTCTTTTATATTTATAAATTTTGCGTCAAATAACGCAGTGGAATTAATTTCTTTTGCAAATTCAGCTATTTCATCAAAATCCAAATAATTATATTTTGTTAAAAAACATTTAATTTCTGTCCGCATATTATATTTTGATAATTCTTTTAAAACAGAAATTGTTTTTTTATGCGAACCTTCTATTCCCGTAATTTTGTCATGAACTTCGGGTTTCATACTGAATAAACTTAGACTGACTTTAGCAGGATATAAATTAACCAATTCTTTTAATAACTTTTTATTGTTATAAAAAATTATTCCGTTGGTATATATTTCAAGGGATATTCTTTTTTCTCTGATATACTTAGCTATTTCTAAAAAATCTTTTGATAATGTTGTCTCCCCTCCTGTCAGAAGTACGGAGAACAAGCCCATTTTATACGCTTCATCTATAACAGGCTTAATATCTTCAAACTTAATTTCAAAATTTTTTTTATTCTCATAATTGTATTTATTATAACAATGAATACACTTCTCATTGCAATTATACGTTGTTTCAATAGTAAGATTTGATAAAAATTTATTCTTTTTAAACCAGCCGTACATAATTTTTGTAAATTGCGCATATTTCTGTCTGCTGTTTAAATCACAATTGATATATGAATGCTCTTTTAATTTATTTTCTTTAAAAGGCTTATCAGATATCAGTAATTCTTTTTTAAGACTAATTAAAAAGTCATCCGCATTTTGCTTTGATAAATTTTCGCTGTCTGCATATTTAATGATATCATAATAATCTTTTCCGTTTATAATCAATTTCCATATATCAGCAGAATAATCTTCCAGCAAAAAATATTCACCGGTAACTTCATTTTTTATATACGACTTTAATCCGGTATTTGAACAAAAAAAATTTGTTGAACAAAACGGAGCGACATAAATTTTATTTTTATTCATTATTTAAAAATCTCTCAGCATCAATAATTAGTCTTTCCCCAAGGTATACTCCAGCAGCAGCAATTTTGAGTTGCCGAGCCGGAAGTTGCAACAACTCCTCCGCATACGATAAATGGAGCGTATATCCCTGAGCTTTCAGATATCTTTAATTTGGCGGTTTTTTTGGAATTTTCTAACGTTTTCATTTTAATCCTCCTTTTTATTTATTTTTAAATCTAATTTATTTCCGTAATATAAGTCTTTATTTTCTCCTGTAAAATGTAAAAAACCGGAGCCGGGGGTAAATGTCATTTCATTAATATATAAATTTCCTTCTTTCTCAAAAAAGTCTATTCTGACTAATTTAAAGTCTTTGGATAACTTCTCTGAATATTCAAGCATCTTCTGCAAATTTTTTGGCTGTTCAAAATCTTTATCAGAAATTGGATCAAGTAAATTAAAATTCAGTTTATTCCAATTTCTATCATAAATACATTGCGAATATATATAGATTTCATCTTGATAAAAATATTTATATACCGTTATAAACTCCGGATTCCCGTTAAAACACCAGACTTCATACTGGTATATATCATACATGCTTCCGTAATATTCTTCTGCAAATACTTTTGGTTTTATATCTTTGTATTGCAGTTCATAGTAGCTCCAATAAGCATAATTTATCTGCAAGGCATCTTTGTAATATTTTTTTAACTGCTTAATTTTATCGGCATTTATATTATTTTTATTCCTGATATAAATATTTGTTTTCCAGGAATGATTTGTTTTCAGTACAAAACTATCGGGAAGATCTTTAAAATCAATATCTTTGTATGAATTAAAAACCTTATAAATTCTTGCTGTTTTTAATTCGGCATAATTTTTGTTTATATATTCTTTAAAAGCTATTTTATCAGTTAATAATGTTTTTAAAGGGAAATTATCATTTAATTTAATCCATTGGATTTTTTGCGATAATGTATGCGCTAATCCCCCCCCCCGTACGAAAATGCGAAATTAAATTTTAAGGGGAGTTTATAATATTTGTTGTATTTAAATTCTAAAACCAACGGGTATAAAAACCCGGGGCATATTTTTAATATGCAATATCTTAATTTGTATTTTATATTATTATAATTTTCATTATACATATCTGGTATTATATTAGATTTTATTTGAACAGTCAATATAATATGTATGAGTTTTACACAGCAAAATCAGATGAAGCATTATGACGATTTTGAAATTTAATTTTTTATTGCTTATTGTTCAGCTTTGCCCGCTTCTTGCCGAAATCTGCTCTTGATTACCGGATGTTCTCAGCCTTTGCGCTCACCGATTTTTGGCCTGTTGTGCTTCTCATTTGCCGGCTCAGCCCGTTCGCTTACCGGACTCGTTTCACTTCGTCCGTCCGCAATTCCGCTGACAACAGAAAAAATTAAATTTAAAAACATTGAGAGAATAAGTAAGTTTTCTTTACTGAAACAACATAAAAGAGCAGCTGTTGTTTTTCATTTTGTAAGTTAGCTGCTCATCGGGTTGAGGTTAAGAAAACAATTATTCTCGAACAGTTTTGAAAGTTAATTTTTTACGGCACTTATTGTTTCACGAGTCCGCAATTCCGCTGTCTTGAAATTGCTTTCCGCTCAAGACTGCCGCTCGTTCGCCTCCGGCTGTCCTCGCTTCGTCTTTCGCTTACCGGACTTCGTCCGTCCGCAATTCCGCTGTCTTGAAATTGCTTTCCGCTCAAGACTGCCGCTCGTTCGCCTCCGGCTGTCCTCGCTTCGTCTTTCGCTTACCGGACTTCGTCCGTCCGCAATTCCGCTGTCTTGAAATTGCTTTCCGCTCAAGACTGCCGCTCGTTCGCCTCCGGCTGT
>CAZBFV010000044.1:0-16229 GCA_964491345.1 uncultured Muribaculaceae bacterium | reverse complement strand
CGGCTGAAGATTGCTGTTATCCCCGTCATCTTCATTGATGCCAAACAGATAATCTTTTTTGAAAACCTTCTTTTTTTCCTGCTCTTTTCCATAAATTTCCGTATAAGAAACAGGGTCATAAAGCTGTTCCGTAATTTTATATTTTGGTTTTCGGGTTCTTGTTTTAGAGATAATATTTAAAATATCCTTCTTGTGTTTATCCAGCAATATTGTAATCAGGAACTCTTTTTGAATATTATGTTTATCGCAAAAAGCATCCGCAATAGGTTTAATTAAATTGTATAATTGTTTATTTGCCGTTATAAATCTTTTGTAATCTCTTAAAAATATAAACGGATTTGTTATTGCAGTGTATATTTGATTACCGTCTGCCGTATTCAAAATCTTCTTATATGTTTTGTGATTATCGGCAAATGTGCTTTCAATTTCTTGTATAATTGAATTTTCTATATCATTCAGCCAGACAGTAAAATTAGTTTTAAACTGTTCATTAGATTTCGAGTCTTCAATTTCTGTTTTGTTTTGAATATCTACGGATAAAAAAGTTTCATTAAAAAACTTATCTCTTACCTTATAATGATATTCAATAACATCATCATTTGTTTTTCGAGTATTAGAATATATGTAATATTTTGATGTTGTTTCATTCTTTTCAAGATTCGGATACGGATTTCTTTTAATTCTGCCTAATGTTTGAATATTAAGACCGGCGGAAGATACCTGCCTTAATTGAACAAGCATGCATGCTCTCGGTATATCCCATCCTGTTGAAGGACCTATTTTGAATATAATGGCATCTGTCATGTCATTGTTTTGTGTTATTTCATCTAATGTAAAATTCTTTTTATAAACTCTGTTGGAATCTTTATCATTATTACCGAAATACTGCACCCAGGCAATATTATGGCTGTCAAGTGTTTTCTTAATATTTTCCAGTGCTTCCTTAAACTTTTGAGATTTAATTTTATCCGCCGGCGCATCATTATCAACCTGAATAAGCATAGCAGGACGAATACTAATATTAAGTCTGGCATATTCTTCTTTTATTTCCTTAAAATGTTTAACAGCATCCTCTAATATTTCCGTATCTTCTAAATCTTTATTCAATAGTGATACAGGATTTGTTTTTAACAGCCATTTGTTATTATTTAAATTAGGATTATTTAAATCGCTCTCTTTTAAGATTACTTTTTTTGTAAACGGATTATTGTTATCAGGTGTTGCCGTCATCTTTAAAACAAATGATGCATTATTGTTCATAAGAGTTTCAAAATTTTCATCTTTGGCTTGCTTTTCCCCTCCGATATGCGCTTCATCCCTGATATAAATAAGTTTGTATCCTTTATCTGCGGAAGATATTACAAAATCATCGATAATACCATATTCACTTAATATTCTGCCTTTGCCAAAAGATGCTTTGCCAAAAATATATACCTTATTATGCTCCGGTATAATCTTTTCAATACTTTCTGCTTTATCAGTTTTTCCTGTTGATGGCGATTGTATGTACTCTGCTTCAAATTTTGAAAATGGCAAATCAATCTTATATTTGTTTATTTTTTGCTCAAAAAAGTATGGCAGTGATGAAGACGACGGGGCCGCTATTACAAAAATAAACCTGTCATTCGGGTTCTGCTCAATCAAAGCAGATATGAAATAAGATGCCATTAAGGTTTTACCGCTTCCCGTCGGTGCTTTAAATTCACATATAACCTTTTCCAACGGATTATATAGGTCCAATATCTGCTTTGCTGCAGATAATTGTAATGATGTCAATTCCATAATTTATTTACCCTGTTTCTTCTGCGGATTAAGCGCCGATAATTCGTTATATATGTCAAAATCATTGCTTATATCATAGTTTTTATTTAACTTTTTAAACTCTGACTCTGCTTTATCCTTTAATTTTTCTGCTTTATCCAAATCATTTAAGGTCAGTTCGTCTGTTTCAATATTAAACACTCTGACACTGTTGCCTGCTAAACAAGGTTTATCTTTAGTATATGTCCAGTTTATTTTTTCGCCTCTGCTTCCTTTGCCGTTGATAACTCTGTATAACCTTTCTCTGGTGATGTTCTCGCCGATGCCGTTTTCATTGTTGGTAACCAAAATAAACTTTCTCTGCCCGCCGTCTTCTTCATTCAATTCCATAACTGCCTGCCCCGTCGTTCCGCTGCCTGCAAAAAAGTCAAGAATTGTTATGTTATCTTTATAATATGAACTTAAAAGGAATTTTATTAAATCGGGATTTTTGGGATTGGGAAAGTCTATACCCGGCATTAGTCCTGTATTACCGCTTAAAACACTTGTTCCTAAACTGTTTGTAATTTTTACAATACTTTGTATCGGCAGTTTGTTGACTTTTAAATAATATTTTTTTCCATCTGATTCTTTAATTAAAGATTCATCAATAAATTCTTTTTTTATAACATTTTTTTTATTTTTTATCAAAACTTCATTATTATTCCAAAATTTTTTAAATGTATCAATGCTCCATGTCCATCGGCCTAATCTGTCCCCTTTCCTTTTTGGGGGACGAATTTTAATATATCCTAAATCCAATAATTCCCGTACATCATTATAGATATCCTCTTCTTTTGAATTTCCCGTTATTTTATCTGTTTTATAATCCATAACGGCTATTGCATGAATAACTTGGTTCTCATTACTAAAAATTTTAAAACCGGGATATTTTTTATCTGCGAGATTTGGACGTTCAAGTAATTTATTGTGATTCCCCGTTACTCCATTTCCGGTGCCTTCGTAATAATAAATAGTATATCCGAGATTTGGACGTTCAAGTAATTTATTGTGATTCCCCGTTACTCCATTTCCGGTGCCTTCGTAATAATAAATAGTATATCCGAGATTTGGACGTTCAAGTAATTTATCATGCCCTGAAGAAGCTCCCGTATCACGTCCTAAATAAAAATTGTCTTTATAAACTTCATGCCTGACTTCGCTATTATAAGTCAGAAGTAAATCAGTCCTTGTTTTTGAATAAACCAAGATGTATTCGTGATTCTTTTGTATTGTTTTAGCATCATTTTGAGTATTGCCCTTTAATTGAATTAAAATTCCATAAAAATTTTCTTCCCCGAATATTTCATCGCATAAAACTTTCAAATATGCTTGTTCGCTGTCATCTATGGAAATGAATATAACCCCCGTGTCGCTTAACAGCCTCTTGGCAAGTTTCAGCCTTTCATTCATCATATTCAGCCAGCCGTCCCTCGTAAATTTATCCCGGTAAATAAATTTGCCGGCTTCTACATCTTCTTTATAATCATTGCCTTCTGCTTTGGTTGCTTCCGTATTATACGGCGGGTCGATATAAATCACGTCTATTAATCCTTTGCCGTTTTTATCCGTATAAACGGCACACAGATTTTTTAAGGCATCATAATTTTCGCCGATGATTAGCGTATGTTCTAATTTACCACGCAAATCAACATTTATGCCTAAACCTTTATTTTCTTTTATAAGTGCAACGGCATTGTGGTTTACTTCAGGCGCTTCATCAAATACAAAGCCTGTTTTAACTCTCTGTGCAATCAGCCCGTAAACAGCATCTAAATCCGGGGGGGGGTATTTTCAATAATGCTTTTGGCAATCTGCTTCTGTTCTCTATTAAAAGATACAGCCGGTATTTTATCCAGTTTTTCTAAATATTCATCCTTTTTTTTCAACATTATATCCTCATCATAAAAACCCTTCTGCATTATTATACTGCAAATATGTTAATATTGAATATTATTGAATATTATTGAATATTCGTTTCCATGTTTTTTAGAATAGTCAAGCTGCTTTTAAGCAAATAAAGAAAAAACAAATGCCCCGTATCACTTATGCAGCGCTTTTAGCCTGTTTTTACGAATTGCCTTTTTGAAAGTTCATAAAATATACAAATATTTTTTTCGGCTGATTATATAAGCCTCCAAAATAATAAAGTATCAGTTTTTCCGCCTGCCTCTTTTTTTATCTTTCTTCACAGCTGCAGCTTCCGCATTTTTCCAACTTTTTCCTCCCGTCCTTTTTTTCCTCCCCCTCACCCGCCGAAAGTATAATATTTCTATTTTTTGTTAAGTTATATTAAATTCAGCGCAATTTTTGCAAACAAAAATACTTTATAAAAGAGTAAGGTAAAATTATATTTCGGGTGATGGTATGGTTAGTGGTGTATCAGAAGTGAACAATAAAAAAGGTTTAAATTATTCGGATTTTAGGGCGGTCGATTCTTCGTTAAGCAATGACGGAAGTATTTTTACAAAAGCGTTCGGAAACAGTTTCAATACAAATGAAAATGAAGAACAAAATGCAGAAATGCTTTATCAAAAGTTAGAGGAAACAAAAGATGAGCAAGGTATTATTACCGGTGTTTGGAATAATTTTAAGGAAATGGTGAATATCGGGGCAAGCGGAGAAAAATGTGAAAATATTATTGAAGATTACAAGGCGGGTAAAGTTACATTTGAAGAAGCGCAATCTGCCATTGAAAACTATGATGCAAAACAGGAGAGCAGTTTAAATCTGTTTGCCAACATAGTAACGAGCTGTATATCACTGGCAGCCGCAGCCGCTGTTGTATCAACAGGCGGTCTGGCAGCTCCCGTAATTACCGGAATACTTGCAGGCGCAGGAGCAAAAGCTGTATTCAAAGGTTTGGACAGAGCAACGAATGATGTTAAAGGCGATACTATAGATGCCGAAGAAATAGGAAAAGATGCACTGACCGGCGCACTCACGGGCGGTATTGCCGTAGCTACCGCCGGAACAGGCGCTGATACTTTTAAAAACGGAGTAAAAATCGGCGGTAAAACATTTGAGGGCGCTAAAGCCTGTGCATTAAAGAGCGCCAAAACAGGTATTATCACAGGAGGCATATCAGGAGCTTCAAATTATGCCATAGACTGTGCCTTTGATGAAGATAAAGAATTTAATACAAAAGACTTTGCGGTTAATACCATAACAAGCACGGCTGCAGGCGGAACGGTAGGCGTTCTTATGGGCGGTTTAAACGGTATTCTGCGTGCTAATGATATTTTGCATGCTTCTGATACAAATGTTATTGCTAATGCAACAAGCAGTGCAGGCTATAAAATCACTAATGACAGAATCAGAGCAGTTTTTTCGTAACAACCGATACTAACAAATTGTATTAACTATCACTTTTAAGCAATGTAAAACATTGCTTTTTTATTTTAAAATAATGTCATGATAAATTTAGATTCATTAACATTAAAATTATTTTTAGATGAGAATAAAAACTTCTTTATTAACGGAAGAATACAGAAAATTCAGCAGCCGAACAGGCATGAATTAATTTTTTTCATAAGAAATTCAGGCGAAACCAAGAAGTTCTATATTAATTTTAATCCCAATTTTTATCATTTATGCTTTATGTCTGAAGAAAACGAGAAGAAAAGAGCAATTGCCATTCCTAAATCTGCGCCTATGTTTTGCATGTTATTAAGAAAATATATTCAAAATGCAAGAATAGTTGATGTTAAAGTACCAAAATATGAGAGAATTTTTGAAATTTATTTTGAATATTATAATGAACTTAATGAAAAATCGCCGTTGTGTCTTGCAGTTGAACTTATGGGCAGATATTCCAATGTAATTTTATATAACTATGATAATAACGTTATAATAGGCTGCGCGCATAATGTAAGCTCTCAAAAAAGCAGAGAGCGTGAACTCTGCGGTATGCTTCCTTATATCTATCCGCCGAAACAGAAGAAGAAAAATCTTTTAAAAGTTTCATTGCCTGAATTTAATGAAAAAAACCCCGATGATAATCTTTCCGCCTCAATAGCAGGCAATTACCATTATATCACAATGCCTTTCGCCGGCGAAATAATAAAATTATCAAATAATTCAAAAGAATCTGTTTATAATAATCTTATTGATTTTTTGTCGCAAAAGACATACGCTCCATATATTTCCGATGATTATTCAAAGTTCGCTTTTTATAATTTTAAAGATTATACGCCCCAGTCAAATGTAAATGAAATGATTGACAACTATTTTTCATTTCATCAGTCGGAATACATAAAAACAGCTTTAAAATCAAAACTTATAAAAAATCTTTCGGTGCAGATTTCTAAACTGCAGGCCGTAAAAGAAAAACAGCAGGAACAAATTGACAGACTTCAATCGGGGCTTGAAAACAAACTTAAAGCCGATATTATAATGACTAATACATGCTCAATAAAAACGGGCGATAAAATTGTATCTTTATATGATTTTAACGGACAGCCCGTTCAAATAGAGCTTGACGAAAATAAAACCCCCGTGGAAAATGCAGAAAAATATTATGCTTTATATAAAAAATCAAAATCAGCCTCCGCTCACGCTTTAGAAATGATTAAAGAAACAAATTCCCGCATTTTATATTTTGAAGAATTAAAATTTTTTGTTGAAAAGTCAAATGATATATCCGAACTTAATCAAATATCAACCGGACTGAACGGAAACGAACAAAATAAAAAAGATGAATTAATCAATTCCGGAATAGAATTTATTAATTATAAAGGGTTTAAAATATATATAGGAAAAAACAAAAAACAGAATGATTATATATTATCCAAGATTTCATCCGCCGATGATATGTGGTTTCATCCTTTAAATTCGGCGGGGGCGCATATTTTGGTAAAGATGAACCGGCATGAGATATTAACGGATGATATAATCTTAAAAGCAGCGCAAATTACGAAAGAATATTCTGCTCAAAAAAACAATTCAAAAACATCGATAATATACACAAGACGAAAATTCGTCAAGAAAGCATCAGACAAACAGGCATTCGTAACATATAAAAATGAAACCGAAATCATTGTTTAATATTATATCCGATTATGATTTTGCCGAGAATGAAGTTATATCCTTAAAAATATCGGGCTTTTGATGTTTAAAGCCGTTTAATATTTTATTTTGAACGTTAGAAGCAATTTCATCACTTACACGCTTTTTAGTTGTCTTTTCGTTAATCCATGGCAAAAAGAAGCCTAAAAAAGCGGGAACTAAGATTAAGACCGAAAGTGCCGTAAATCTTGCATTTAAAGTCTGCGCTTTTTCAATCCAGGGGTTAGTTTTGCCTCCAAGTTTAAACAATTTTTCCAATAATGACTTTGCGGGCTTATCTTTTAATCTGAACAGTTCAATCAATTTTTTAAGCGTTTCGGAGCCTTCAGCATTCACTATTGCCTGAGTTATTTCTTCGTTAGTTGCGTTTGATATATCTTTGCCTTTTCCAAGCATCTCCTGCACAAGAGATTTAGATTCCTTCGTATAACTGAATACTTTGCTTAAACTGCCGCCCTGCCCCGATATAAAATCGCAGAATCCTTTAACGCCGTCTTTATATCTGTCTATATCACTGTATATAGCGACTATCTGCTTCGAATTCAGCACACTTACGCCCTTTATCGGCCTTAAATAATCGAATAATCTTTTGCCTAAACTCTGATTTTTAAATCCTGCACCTTTATCCGCAAGCACAAATCCTGAATTATGCTCATTTAATTTAGAAAACCCTTTTCTTAATGCTTTTTCTGCAAAACACATCGTTACGCACGTTGTAGCATCTCTTCTTATAATTTCTTCACGGTCATATTTATCTTTTGCATTAATAATGCGGGGAAGTAATATTCCAAAACCCATAATACCAAGAAGCAGAGGAAAGGATACATTCGGACCTTCAAACTCAATGCCTTGCGCAGCTTTGCCTATTATTCCGCTGCCTGTCAATTTCTGCGTGAATGAAGCGGATGAACCGAATGAAGGTTTTGATTTATCATCTTTTCCGTTTTTTTGATTTTCACGGGCATTTAATGTTTCATCATTAAATGTTTCTTTTTTCATAAGACCTTTTAATCCGGCATTATTATCGCCTTCCGCTTTATTATAAAGTTTTGGAATTATCTGCAGGAATGCCATAACTGCGCCATACATTATTATATTAGTTGCAAATCTTCTTGTAACATTATGATTAACCATTTTATTGACATTTTCCGCAGTTGCATTTTTAGAAGCCTTGACAACTACATCATCGGCATAAGACATCATATTCGATACGGCATCTTTAAATGAAGATTTTGTATTGCCGATAACAGCCTGAGTAAAATCCGTATGCACCGGATCTGAAGCATGGCTTTTTGTAATATCCGTAAATTTTGAGCCTAATTCGGATATCGCATTTTTTAAACTTTTTTTATCGGTGCTTTTTACCAGCTCGCCCGCAAATTCTTTTGCTGTTTCAAGAGTTTTTGAAGAAGCCGACTGCTCGGACTTGGCATTTTTAATCATTTCGGCAAATACATTTGTATAAAATTCTTCTTTGCTGATTGCTTGTCCTAAACTGTTGACAGGATTTTTAGCGTGGACTTCCCCCAGTGATTTAATTGCTTTCATCGGTACGTCTATAGTTTTTCCGAACAGCTTTTTCCCTGCGCCAAGCATTATCATCGGAATTATAAACATGCTCGGTCCCGTCGTCATTTCTCTTACAAGTTCTTTAGCCGCAAATCTGAGATTTTTTTCGCCCTTATTCTCTTTTGAATTTCTGAACAAACCCATTAAAGGACGGGGAAGGTTAGTGCCGAGCATATCCTGCAGAGTGAATGATACGGCAAGCCCGCCGTTTTCTATTGCATTTGCAATCCCCAGACAAAATGTATCTGTAAACCCGCCTTTAAATGAAGCCGGATTATTCGTATTGCTATTGGATAATTTATTATCCTTATTCTTCTTATTTTGTATTTTTCTTTCCGTTTTCGGAACGATTGAATTTACCTTGCTTACCTGCATATAACGCCTAGTTTTAACTCACCTGTATTTTATTTACTCATCTATGAACAATTCTCAAACAATAAATTTGCTATTTTTTTATAAAATTATTATATTTATTTACAAAAGTTAAACAAGTGTAGAATATATACTTATTCACAAAATCATTATTTTTCGATTTTTTTTCTGATATGTGCAAATATATTAGTGATGTCTCTTTTACTAATTGTCTTCCTTAATTTCATATTAAGGAAGTTTTTTTATTAACCTCATCTATTGACTTATAGCAGCTCTAAGATATTAAAATATTAAATATAAATATAGCAGAAAGGGCAGATATGATTATAGACAGAATTAACCAAAGCGGAGATGTAAAAAAATTATCAATTAAGGAATTGGAAAATCTTGCAGATGAAATGAGGAGGCTGATTATAAAAAAAGTAAATGCGACAGGCGGTCATTTAGGTCCTAATTTAGGTATTGTAGAAGCAACGATTGCAATGCACTATGTATTTAATCCGCCTGCCGATAAATTTATATTTGATGTATCGCATCAATGTTATCCCCACAAAATGCTTACGGGAAGAAAAGAAAGTTTTACAAATCCGAAGGAATATTTGAAATATTCGGGATATACAGCTCCGGAAGAAAGCGAACACGATTTATTCAAGACAGGTCATACCTCAACGTCCGTAAGTTTAGCTTTAGGAGTTGCAAAAGCAAGAGATTTGAAACATGAAACCTATAATGTAATTGCACTGATAGGCGACGGCTCATTAACCGGAGGAGAAGCGCTTGAAGGTCTTAACAATGCTTCTGTTTCAGGCTCTAATATAATTATTATCGTCAATGACAACAACATGTCGATAGCGGAAAACCATGGCGGTATTTATTCAAATTTAAAGAAACTTCGTGAAACGAACGGAAAAGCAGAATGCAATTTCTTTAAATCTATGGGGTTTGACTATTATTATGCAGATAACGGAAACAGCATACCGGATTTAATTGAAACATTCAGCAGAGTAAAAAATATAAATCACCCTGTTATTGTGCATATTAATACTTTAAAAGGCAGAGGACTGAAACAGGCGGAAGAAAATAAAGAGATGTTCCACTGGATTATGCCGGGGGCTTTAGACGGACATAACATCCAAAATACTGATTTTACGGAGGATTATACGAGCATTACAAAAGATTTTATACTTAAAAAATCTAAGGAGGATAAAACAGTAGTAACGGTAAATGCCGGAACTCCCGGAGTTTTTGGATTTACAAAAGAATTCAGGGATAAACTCGGCATGCAGTATATAGATGTTGGAATAGCAGAAGAACATGCCGTTGCATTTACATCCGCCATAGCGCAGAATAAAGCCAGACCGATTTTTGCAGTTATGAGTTCATTTGTTCAAAGAACCTATGACCAGTTATCGCAGGATTTATGCCTGAATAATTCTCCCGTAACCATACTTGTATATTGGGGCGGAATATCAGGCGCAGATGCAACGCACTTATGTATATTCGATATTGCGCTTATGTGCAATATTCCTAACTTAGTTTATCTTGCGCCGGTTTCAAAAGAAGAACATTTAGCCATGCTTGACTGGGCATTAAACCAAAATGAACATCCGGCCGCAATAAGAGTTCCTTCCTGCGGATTGACGGTAGCCGGAGCTGAAGATAAAACCGATTATTCAATTTTAAACAAATATCATATTGCAGAACAAGGCAGAGATGTTGCAATTATAGGTCTGGGCAGTTTTTACAGCCTTGCTTTGGAAGTCAGAAAGGAATTAATGCAAAACTTTAATATAAATGCAACAATAATTAATCCTAAATTTATTACGGGTATAGATAAACAGCTTCTTGAAGATTTAAAGAAGGACCATAAGCTCGTAATTACGCTTGAGGACGGCATTGTATCAGGCGGATTTGGAGAAAAAATATCAAGATTTTACGGAAATTCCAATATGAAAGTCCTGAATTTCGGAGCAAAGAAAGAATTTACCGACCGTATTCCCGTAAATGAGCTGTATAAACGCTACCATTTAACAAAAGAACTGATTTCGCAGGATATTTTAAAAACACTTGAGGCGGATTTATGTATACAATAAAAGAAGTTTCCGAAAAAACGGATGTTTCGGAGCATACATTAAGATTTTGGTGCAGGAGCGGTTTTTTTCCTCTTGTTACCCGAAATAAAAATAACGTCCGCTTATTTTCCGAACGGGATCTGCAGTTTGTGAAAGTTGTAAAATGCCTTCGTTCTGCGGGAACAGAAAATAAACTGATAAAAAAATATATTGATTTAGCTATAACAGGCGATTCCACCATTTTAGACAGGTATGAAATCATAAAAAAAACAAAGGAAAAAGCCTTAAAACAAATGCAGGAGCTGAAAAGCCAGCTTGAAATGCTTGATTATAAAGAAAAAATTTATCAGAATATGATTAAACAAAAAAAATAAATTGAAACAGATTTATGTAAAGTCCGGATAATTTAATCCTTAACGGATTTTCATTGAATGCCGGCTGAATTTATCTGCCTTTTAATCCATTCCATAATTACGGAAACCAAATAGTCCTGTTCAGCCAAAGTCAGAGATCTTCCTTTAGGAATTTTATGCCATTTTTCAATACAGCTGCGGCAGCATGTTGCTGTTGCATGCTGTGCAGTAAAAACAGGATGCCCCCGCATCGGAGTCTGTCTGCCGTCGTTTATCGGAGAGGAAGGAGCTATTCTATTCCGGATAAAATCGCAGGCATGAGAATAAATTTTATTCAAGCCTTTATCTTTGATATAATCAAGTTCCTTTTTATTGAGTTTAAACCTTGCTCTAAATTTTGACTTTGCGAGCTTATCTAAAATATCCATGGAAATATTATATCCTAATCTGTCTTATTCTGCTGTATAATCTGAAACTTGCCGGCAGATTGTTTCGTAAAATACCGCAGGCATGCACGCCCTGATTTCCTGTTACATTTTATCTCGGATAGTATTAATAAATGTTTTCATCCCTTTTGTAGTTTTCTTCGGATAAATTATCCCGTAGGAAATCGAATAGTTCCAGTCAACCGGAATAGTTGCAAGCGAAGGGTGAATTTCGCTCCAGTATGACAAAACTTCCATTACATAGCCTTTTTGTTCGCATTCATTAAATACATCCGCATCATAATATGTTTTTGTATCAATTATATTTATATCCGGATATTTTTTTGTTATTTCCTCTCTTATTTTATCTATAACGGGCGAGTTGCCCTTTTTAACGAGCATCAGCGTTTCACCGCATAAATCTTTCGGTTTGATTTTTTTTAAACCTGCCAGTCTGTGTTTTTTTGAAACGGCACAGCAGCAGTCATATTCTCCGAGCTTCAAAACATTATATTTTCCGAAGATTTGTTCTTCATAAGGCGCAGCAAAACAGTCAATGGTTTTTCCGAGTTCGGACATTACGGATAACAAATTCGTTTTACCGTCCTCCATCGGAACAATTTGAATTTTTATCGGAATATCGGGGGTATAAATTTTATTCCATAAATCAAAGAGTGGTTTTGCGGGATATAATAATGATGCTCCGACTTTTACGGTATAAAATTCATTTTTCCTGTTTTTATTAATTTCTTTAACGGCATTGTCGGATATTTCAATAATTTGTTTAGCGGTTTTATAAATAAATTTTCCTTCTTTTGTCAGAGTTACTCCGTGGTTTGTTCTTTTTAAAAGTTTTGCACCTATATTCTTTTCAAGAGAATTTACTTGTTTCATAACAGAAACCGCAGTAACAAATAACTTTTGAGCAGCTTTGGAAAAACTGCCCTCATCCGCCGTTATTACAAAAGTCTTAATTTGTCCGTTATACATAGTATTAACTTAAAGTTAATGCTATATTAACAGATTAATATCTTCCGAGTCAAGAAAAAATGAATAATAATATAAACATAAAAGAAAGGCAATAAAATTATGAAAACAAGGAAACTGGGAAATTTTGAAGTATCTGCAGTGGGTTTAGGCTGTATGGGGATGACACATTCATATCCGCCGTTCCCTGAAAAATCAGAGATGATTAAATTAATAAGAAATGCATACGATTTAGGCATTAACTTTTTTGACACGGCTGAAGTCTATGGCCCGTACACGAATGAAGAACTTGTTGGCGAAGCGCTGGAACCCGTAAGAGATAAGGTGATTTTAGCAACAAAATGCGGTATAAAACAAGTTGACGGGATTCCGGAATTAAATGCCGGAGCAGAACATATTAGAAAATCGCTTGAAGGCTCATTGAAAAGATTAAGAACGGAATGTATTGATTTATATTATCTTCATAGGGTTGATCCGGACACTCCTATTGAAGAAGTTGCAAATACTATGAAAAATTTGATAAAAGAAGGCAAAATAAGAGCCTGGGGAATATCGGAAGCCTCGGCAGATACGGTAAGGCTTGCTCATAGCGTATGCCCCGTAACAGCAGTTCAAAGCGAATATTCAATGTGGTGGAGGGAACCCGAAAAAGAATTATTTAAAGTTTTGGAAGAATTAAATATTTCTTTTGTTCCGTTCAGTCCTTTAGGCAAGGGCTTTTTGACCGGCAAATTCACAAATAAAAAGTTTGAAAAAAATGATATAAGAAGTACAATACCCAGATTTTCACCGGAAGCTATGAAAGCTAACGAAAAATTTGCCGATTTTATAAAAAATATGGCTGATAAGAAAGGAATAACCTCCGCCCAGCTTGCGCTTGCATGGGTATTAAATCAAAAAAGCCGTAATATTCCGATTTTTGGAACAACAAAACTTTCAAGGCTGGAAGAAAACTTAAAAGCAGTTGATGTAAATATATCAAAAGAAGAATTGTCGCTTATAAACAGCGAAATTGAAAAAATTGAAATTACAGGCGAAAGATATTCAAAAGCTCAAAACTCTATTGTAGGAAAGTAGGTAAAAAAATAGATAATAAGAAAAAGGATTAAAGTTATGAAAAAAACAATATTTGTAATAGGCGCAGGCTTAGGACTCGGCAATGCCGTAGCAGAAAAGTTTGTTCAAAATGATTTTAGAGCAGTTCTTGTATCAAGAAACGAAAATAATCTTGCAAATTATAAAAAAGAATTTAAATCAAAAGGCTTTGAAGTCTATGCAAAAACAGCCGATGTATCTGATTTTGAAAATTTTAATAACACATTTAGGGAGCTTGTAAAAGAATATTCAGCCCCTGACGTTTTATTTTTTAATGTCGGTGTAACTACAGCTGATTCTGATGTAAAAATAACTCCCGAATTAATGATTGAAAGATACAAAACAGATGTGGTTTCGGCATATAACTGCATACGGCTTGCAGATACAAAAGAATTTCAGGATAAAAAGGGCTGTATCTTAATAACAGGCGGAGGTTTAGCGCTAAACCCGCACTTTGATTATCTTCCCTTGTCAATGGATAAAACAGCGCTTAGAGCAATGGTTCAGGCATATAGTCCTGTTTTGGAAGAAAAAGGAATATTTTTGGGAACAGTTCAAATAACAGGTACAATCGGAAGCAATAAATACTTTGCGCCAAGCGCCATTGCCGAAATATATTGGGAATTATACACTAAAAGAAATACGCACGAAGTAGTTTACTAAAAATGGATAAAATAACGTTAAATAACGGATTGAAAATTCCAAAAATCGGATACGGAACATATCAGATAGCGCCCTCGATGACTCAAAAATGTGTTGAAGAAGCTCTTGAAGCAGGCTACAGACACATTGATACCGCTCAATGCTACGGCAATGAAAAAGAAGTCAGCCTTGCAGTTGAAAATTCAAATATTCCGAGAAGTGAAATATTTGTTACTACTAAATTGTGGACCTGCAACGGTTATAACGACACATTAAAATCCGTTGATAAATCTTTAAAAAGGCTTAAAGACATAGATTTACTCTTAATGCATGAACCTATGGGAAATGTATATGATGTATATCGGGCAATGGAAGACGCCTGTTTGGATGGCGGAGTTAAATCAATAGGAGTATCTAATTTTATGAAAGACAGATATCTTGATTTAATTAAACACTGCAGAATTATACCGGCGGTAAATCAGGTAGAAACACATGTTTTCAGACAGCAAACAGATTTAAGAAAAACTGAAAAACAGTATGGAACAATTCCTGAGGCTTGGTCGCCTTTAGCCTGCGGAAGAAATAATATTTTTAATAATGAAATTCTAAGCAGAATTGCAGAAGAACACAATAAAACAATCCCTCAGACTGCTTTAAAATTTCTTTATCAGCAGGATATTATAATTATTCCCAAAAGTACACACAAAAAAAGAATGATTGAAAATATTGATATTTTGGATTTTGAATTAACAAAAGAAAATATGCAGGATCTGAAAAATTTAGATAAAGGACAGAGCCTGTTCGGCTGGTGGTAATTGATGTCTGAGCGGAAGCGCAGTACTTCCGTTAGTTAAACCGAGAATATGTATTCCGGCGGGTAAACAAAAATTCCTTTATTAATTTTCTTTAATGACAGAAGTTAAGATAAAAAAACGAGCAGAGCCGGTAAGATAAGTATAAAATATGTTTGTTCCGGTATTTTTTGTAAACAAGTTCATAAAAACTTTATACAGCAATATTCTTAGCCTATTTTTATAATAACCTGCATATAATTGCCTTTATTTTTTTCTATATGCATTTTATCGGTTTCTTTTTTTGCCTGATAGTGCAAAAAAGGAAATAATGCTTGAAAAAAACGAGAAAAATTAATATTGCACTGCTATATTAGCCCTGATCATTTTTAGCTTAAACTCCGCTATACTTGCCGGTTCTGGAGCTGTCTTTGAATTGTCTTGCACCCGCCTATTTCATTCCGGCTTAATAATTCGTTTGTATCGGGGCTGTTATTTGCCCGCCAGCGTTCGACTCCGTCCGTACAGAATTTCGCTTTACGGAACTACGCTTCGCTCCGTCCGTCAGAAATTCCGCTTATGGGGGGTATGTGCAGATAAAAATAAAAAATCAGAAAACATATACGAAGCGCCGTAAAATTGTTTATTGAAACAATGCCAAAGCGTGCGCCGTTTAGCACGCTTCTGGTTGAAATTAACAATTTAGGCGCAGAGTATCCGTTTGATGATTTTTATTTTTATTTTTTGTTCACATCCTTTTAATTGGTTTACAGATTTCACCTGTCAGAAATTCCGCTGACAACAGAAAAAATTAAATTTAAAAACATTGAGAGAATAAGTAAGTTTTCTTTACTGAAACAACATAAAAGAGCAGCTGTTGTTTTTCATTTTGTAAGTTAGCTGCTCATCGGGTTGAGGTTAAGAAAACAATTATTCTCGAACAGTTTTGAAAGTTAATTTTTTGCGGCACTTATTGTTTCACTCCGTCCGCAAATTCCGCCCTCTTGGAATTTCTTAACCGCTCGCAGGTTAGGACTACGCTACAGAATTACTTTA
>CAZBFV010000043.1:0-16288 GCA_964491345.1 uncultured Muribaculaceae bacterium | reverse complement strand
CGGTCGTTTATTTTCATCGGGAAAATCAAATTGTACAAACCAATAATCGTATAAAGTTTTTGCAAGTTTTTCTAATTCCTCGTTGATTTTGTTGTTTATATTTATTTTATCCGTTATAAAATCCAACAATTTCCCGATTTTTAATTGTTCATTATATTCAGGTACTATTACTACAACATCTTTTATTTTATCCGGTGAAGTATGCCGAATTTTTGTTTGTTGAGCAGCAGCACTTAATTGTTTTCTTACCATTGGAGATGAAATCAAATAATAACAAAATGATTCAGCAAGTTTTTTCTCTTTACATTTAATTAAAGCAATATCTTGACTTTGAATGTATTTATCGCTTTCGGGTATTCGTGCTGTTGCTCCCAGTAAACCGTATGTTTGTTCTGTTAAAGGTGTGATAATATCACCTTTTTTTAGTATATACTCAGGTTTTACCGTTCCTGTATAGTATATATCCTTTTTTGATGTATTATTTTTAAAACCCCCTTTTTCATGAAAATTACCCAAAGTTAATCTGATATATTTGCCTTCTTCATTGTAATTAGCTCCGGGTAAACTCATACCTCGTGTAACATCTATATATTCTTTTAATTTTTCCTTACTCATACTTCAGCAACTCCAGCTGTTTTTGTATTTCATCTTCCAATCTGCAGGATTGTTTGAAATATTCTTTCAGATTAGATTTATATTCATTCATTTTTGCTTCAAATTCTTCTTTTGTTATATCTGCATATTCAATCTTTACGTCAAAATATTGACCTGCTGAAAAAGAATAATTCTTATTCTTTATGTCCTCATAGGATACAAGAATTGAAAAATTATCAACAACTTCTTGTTTATTAAATGTATTTATGATTTTATTTTCTTCTTCTTCTGATAATACGGTTTTCTGGTTTTTGCCTTCTTTTACTTTTGTTCCGAGTTTTGAAGCATCCATTAAAAGAACCTGCCCGCCTTTATTTTCTTTATCTATAAAAAGAACAGAAACATTTGTGCCTGTTGTTGCAAAAATGTTTGAAGGCATAGAAACCACGCCGCGCAGCATTTCTTTATCAATAAGCCTTTCTCTTATTTTCTTTTCAATGCCGGATTGAGCCGTAACAAATCCTGTCGGGACAACAACTGCGGCTTTTCCGTTATCAGCTAAAGAATACATAATATGCTGTAAGAAACAAAGGTATATAGCCATCTTGTCTTTGTCTTTGCTCGGAATATTGGGTATTCCTGCAAAAAATCTTGCTTTATTTGATTGTGCATCTAAATCTGTTCTATATCCGGAAAAATCAAGTTTAAAAGGCGGATTTGAAATTATATAATTAAATTTCTTGATTTTATCATTTTCTGTATGCGCAGGTGTTGTTAATGTATTACCTTGAACAATATTTGGAATTGAATGAATTAAGTTATTCAATATAAGATTCAAGCGCAACATTGTTGATGATTTTTGTGAGATATCCTGCGAAAATATTGTACATTTATTTGTACCAATTGCATGTGCAATACTCATCAATAAAGTACCTGAACCTGCAGATGGATCGTAACAGGTTACATTAAATGGGTTATTATTACCTGCAAGAATTTGGGCCATAATTTTAGCAACTGCACGCGGAGTATAATATTCAGCATACTTGCCACCGCCATCTTTGTTATAGTCTTTTATCAGATATTCAAATATTATTGCAAAAAAGTCATAACCAAGACCAAATGCTTTTTCAAAATTAAAATTACAAAGCTTGCTTATAATCGCTCTTGCAAAATCATTTCTTTTTAACGGGTCTGTTATGTAATTACTAATTCTTTCAAACAATTCTATTTTTGCATTAGAATCAGTTCTTACAGAAAATATTGCATTATTATAGTTTGCTATTCCTATCAAAGTGTCATCAAGAAATTCTGCGATATTATCTTGATTCATATTATTAAATAAATTTGATAATAAATGTTCTTTCTTTAATTTAGCATTATCTCCCATAAAAAGCATTAATTCTTCATACTCATCATTTGTGAGCTTTTCAAATTCAGTTTCCCAATGTTCAGCTTTTTTAAAGCGTTCATCAATATTTTTCAATTCATAACCAAATTTGTCATTTAAAAATTTATACAAAAACATTTGTGTAATGATTTTAAATTCATTACCATCATTACCTAAACCATAACTTGCGCAAGCAGCTTTTAAATTATCTATTAATTCTTCTGTTTGTTTTTTTATATCTTCCATTAAGCAACATCTCCATTGTATTCTTTGATATATTCATTTGTTATATCATCACCTAGCTTTTTCTTTGCAGAAAAATCAATATTCAGCCAAGATTTTAATCCTTCAGCAACAAATTTTATAACTTTGCTTCCGAATGAAGGCTCATTTTCTAAAATTGCAGAGTGGTTCAGAATTTCTTCATCTGTTTTTTCTTTTACTTTCAATAAAAATTCTTGTATTTGAATATCATCATCTGACAAGTGTTGTTCTTTTATTCTTTTATGCAATCTTGCAAATTTTTCATCAGAATTGTATTTTTGTTTTAATAGTTCATTTTTTCTATTTAGTGCTTCAGAGCGAGCATATAATTCTTTAATTTTTATTATATTTTCTCTAATAAATTCTTGAGAAACATCTGTCAAATTCCCTTTTTCAAATAGTCTTTGCAATTCTTCTTTTAATGTAATAAACTCAATATCTTTTTTATCAAAATTATGCAGTAAAGATTCTCTTGCATGCCGTAAGTTGTTTTTTAAATCATCAGCTAATTTTAATTCTTCATCTTTAATTTTTACAAAAGAAAATACAATATCTTCCATTGCCAAATTTAACAGGTTTATAGCATTAGAATTGTTTTCAAGAGCTTCTTTTTGGCTGATAAATATTATATGATTTTCAACTTCCGTAAGAAGCCCTTTCATTTTGTGAAAATCAAGTTTGTCAATGATTTCATCATATTCATTGTATCTGATGATATTATACAGTTCTCTTGCCGTTACCAATGCTTTTTTGATTTTTAATAACTCTCCTTTATCTGATATTTTAGTAATTTCTTGAGAAAATAATTCTGCATTCTCCGTCGGATACTGCCATAAAACCTTTTTAATCTCTTGAATATCTTTTTCGATTTCTTTTTGAGTTTTGAATAAATTACTATAATATTTTCTTTCATCTCCCAACTGAGCATTTAATTCATCCCAGTATGCTTTGTTTGCTTTATCAAACTCTTTTGTAATATCTGCAAAATCAACAACATAGCCATATCTGAAATCGTTATACGGTCTGTTTACTCTTGTAAGGGTTTGCAACAAGTTATGATCTTTTATTTGCCGTCCAATATATAATTTCTTTAATCTGGGAGAATCAAAACCAGTTAAAAGCATATTATATACAAACAGTAAGTCGATTTTTCCGTCTTTAAAGTTATCTACTATATCTTCACGTTCTTTTTTAGAATATACGTCATGAAGGATTATTTCTGCTTTATTAGGAATGTTATCATTATCTTTATAATATTTGCCAAAAAGGCCTTTAAATTTTTTAGCCTGTTTGGAACTCTGGCAGACAACCATTCCGCCAATTGTATCGTCGCCGTATTTTGTCCGTGAATCTTTTAAATCTTGAACAATATATTCCAACATCGGTTTTGCAAAGTTATCATGCGAATACAAATCATCAGGATCAATATCGCCTTTTGCGAGCTGTATATTTTCTATAATTTCTGATAATTCTGATTTGTACTGAGTGTCTATATCTTCTCTCATTAGACGCAGTGTATATCCATCAGCAATAGATGAATTATAGTAATATTTATGGATATATTCTCCAAAAATATCTGTTGATTTTATTTTGCCGATTAAAGGTGTTCCCGTAAAAGAAATAAAAACAGCATTTCTATCAGAATTAACAAGATTTGGCAAAAAGGAACCCTTTTCGTCATAACTTCTGTGAGCTTCATCTATAAAATAAACTCTTTGAATATTAATATTATAATCAGGTGCTTTAGCAGCTGATTCTTCTGAAAATTTTTGGATATTTACTACAGTTATTTCATTTCCACCATCATTATTATTCTTGGTTTCAATTTTGCCGATAGACTTGGTAAATTCTTCTTTTGAATTAACTGTTTTAACTATTAATTTTCTTGCTGCAAATTCTTTTTGAGCTTGTGTTAATAAATCAAGCCTATCTACTATGAAATAGAATTTAGGAATAACATTTTGTTTTTGGAAATAATCAGTTAGCCATTTTACGTTAAAATATGCCAATGCTGTTTTCCCTGAGCCTTGTGTATGCCATATAATTCCTTTTTTAGGTTCATTCTTTTTAATGCACTCCGTAAGTCTTTCTTGTATCGCAAGAGATGCAAAAAATTGAGGATAGCGCATTATATGCTTTTCGGTAACAATAGTTTCTTCATGTTCTTTTTTTACATAGGTAATTCCATATTTTAAAAAGTTTTTTAACCTGCCTTTTGAAAACAATGAAAGTATCATTCTGTTTGTAGGCTTAGTTACATCTTTATTTGTTATAAACTCTTGCGTATCCTTTATTGATACATAATTTGTATCTTTTAGAATAAATTTTTCAACTTCCGGATTCTCCGGTGTTAAAATATTTTCTAAATCTTTTGGCCGTTCTTCTCTAAAATGATTAAAGAACGCATCTTTCCTTGATGTTGTAGAATAAAATGCCCCGCTTATAGGAATAGGTTCGGTTTCGTCATATTCCATATTGTTTGAAAACATTAAAATTTGCGAAATATTGATAAAACGTCTAAACTTTTTATTAGTAAAGCGAAGATTCATCATTCTTTCTTTTTCAACAATTATTCCGCCTTTATTATTCGGTTTCTTAACTTCAATAAAGCACAGCGGCATACCGTTTATCAACAATGTTATATCAGGTCTGAATTCATCATCACCATTTTTACATGGTAATTCGGCAACAACATTAAATGTATTATTATCAAAGTTTTCAAAATCAATCAGTTTAATACCGGCAGTAGAATTAAGTCTTTTATAAAATTCTTCACCTAAGTCATCATAATCAAGAATATTTGTAATTTCTTTCAGCCCACGTTCAATATCCCTGTCTGTTAAATCAAAATTATTTATTTTTCTAATACTGCCAGCAAAAATATCCGTAAAAATATTTGTTTCTATATCCCGTTTCGCATTTTTTAATGAAAGGTAATTGTAACCTAACCTTGTTAGTGTAATTACTGCCGGTATTTTTACCCTTGTATCTTCATTAAATGCCATTCCGGTCTCCTGCTTGATTTAATATTAGCATAAACATATAATTCGTGCATTTGCATTGCTATGCTCATAAATTCACTGAAAGAATTTTATTAACTAATGCAATTCATTAAACTTTTTTCAAATCCGCCGGCTTTGCTTTGTAATTTTCCGACTATATAAGCATAATAGTTTTTATCAATAGAAAAAACTTCGCCGAATTTCGGGCATTTGATTTTGTTATTCATTTTTTTGTTGTTTCAAATATGCCTGAATTAACCGGAAAAATAAAAAGATATCTGCTGTTATAAATCCACAAATCTATCTGCTTGATAATTATTTTGTTTGTTTTACAATTAAACTGCAGAGTATAAAAATACGGAGGCATGTCGTATTTTTGGTTTTTATGTATATAGCAGAGAAGGAGAAAACTATGCCGAAAATGAAAACTCACCGAAGCGGCGCAAAAAGGTATAAAATTACTGCCGGCGGTAAAATTTTAAGAAGAAAAGCCGGTATTGGACACTTGCTGCAGCACAAAAGCGGTTCTCGTAAAAGAAAACTTTCTTCTATGGCTGAAGTTTCAGCTACACATAGAAAACTTGTTCTAAAAGAACTTCCGTATGCAAAACGTTAGATTTAATGATTAACAGAGAAGAAAGGAATTATTACAATGAGAGTTAAACGTGGCAGCGTATTAAGAAAAAGACATAAAAAAATATTAAAGCTGGCAAAGGGTTTTAAAGGTGCAAGAAGCAGAATTTTTAAAGTGGCTAATACTGCCGTAATGAAAAAATTAAAATATCAATACAGAGATAGACGCCGTTTGAAAAATAATATGCGCAGGCTTTGGATTGTCAGAATTAATGCTGCCGTCCGCCAGCACGGCTTAAGCTATTCTAAGTTCATGAATGCGCTTAAAAAATCTTCCGTTTCCATTAACAGAAAAATGCTTGCCGACTTAGCAGTTAATGAACCTGATGCTTTTACAGTAATTGTTGAAACAGTTAAATCTGCCGGCTGAATTTTCTTAAAAATGTAAAAAGGCTGCTTTAAACTGAAGCCCTAAAACCTGATACAGCAGAAATACTGCCTGTTTTAGGGTTTTTTAAGCAGAAAGAATACGGTTTATAAGACGGGAAAAGAAAGCAGAAAAGAAAAGAAATTTTTTTAACAGTTCCAAAGCTGTAACCGGACGGAAAAAACGAATATTCAGAATATATTACAGGGAGCGGAAATTGATGCGGAATATTCATGAAAAACCGCCTGACCGCTGTTTCATGCGAAAAAGCGGCCGGACGAATACCGCCGTCATTTAAACTGCAGGCGGAAAAATAGACCGTAGAAACCGCCGTCAGCAAGATATTGCCGAATACATATTTTGCAGGCATATCTGCATCTGAAAATTCGTGTTTCCCTGTAATTTACTAAAACAGCGCTATGATTCAGCAAATAGTTTTTTCCCTTTTTTTCCTTTTTTTTCCCCCCCCCCAAAAAAAAAAACTCAGCCGTATTTTTTAGTTATACTGCCTGATTTTTATAATAAACATAAAATAAAAAGCTCACATAGAGTAAGCTTTTTATTTTTCCCCATCTTTTCTAACCAGTCTGTAGTACGCTCTTTTTTTTGTTTTTAATCTAATAATGCTTCTAAAATGCCTGCATTTTTGACTGCTAAAGCATTTTCTCTCACTTTCCGCCTGTGAATGTAAGTCCTTAATGCCTCTCTGATTAATTCGCTTCTTGTCCTTTTTTCCTTCCAGGAAACTTCATCAATCTTTGTTAAAAACTCCCGGGGCATTGATATTAAAACTCTTGCCATCTTTTTATTCTCTTTCAATATCTGTTTCTATATATATAAAAATTTTTAATATTGAAAAATTGCATAAAAAATATATATTGTAACAAAAATTAACAGTAGAAATTCATGCTTTTTCTGAAAAAAATATAAATTTTTGTAAATATATAGCTTCTTAAAAATATTTATAATACAATAAGCATAGCCGGCGGATATAGGTTGGGAAATAAGTTTAAAAATAAGTTTGGAAATAAGTTATGGGAAAATTATTATTACTTTTGTTTATTTTGATTACATTTTCATCTCAAGTATTTGCACTTGATATTGTAAAACCGGAAAAATCGCAGTCATCAGTCTGCACAGAATCTACGCATGTATATGGAAAAGTAGAGCCTGATTCCCGTCTGCATATTAATTCGCAGGAAGTAAAAGTGTGGGATGGAAAATTCTTTGTGCATTCGATACCCCTTTCAATGGGAAATAATAAGGTAACTATTGTTGAAACACGCAGGGATGGCACAAAGAAAACAAAAGTATTAAATATAAAAAGAGAACCGCAGAAAGAAGAACCCGTCCAGCCGTTTATCGGAAAAGAACCGTCTGTAATTATGTATGCGACGACTATACACAGCTATGCTCCGGTAAGAGAAAAACCAAGTAATAATTCTAATCGGGTTGTTGATTTGCCTGAAGGAGTAGTGCTTTATTTGTCGGGTAAACAGGGGAAATACTATAAAATTGAGGAAACCGGAGAAAGCGAGTTTTGGATACATGAAAATTACATTACAAAACCTGTTTCCACTAATCAAAGAAAACCTATTATGCTTGGAAAACCTGTGATATCATCCGATAATTTATATAATTATACCAATTTCAGCATTACTTATCCTGTTTTATATACCATAAAACAGAATGGAAAAACGCTTAATCTTACATTGTATGGAGTGTACGGCGGTCCTGAAGCTCCAAAACGCAATTTTGAATATACATACAACAGTAAAGACACCATTGCAGGATATGACGGTATGTATTCAAACGGAAATTTCTCTTTTAAAACCGCAAAAATTCCTCCCATAGCGCATACAGACAGACCGCTTGAAGGCGTGCGTCTGTTCATAGATGCAGGACATGGCGGTAAAGATACGGGCGCCGTAGGTCCGACCGGAATACCTGAAAAACGTTTCAATCTTGCAATTGCGCTTAAATTGATGGATTTGCTCCGCAACGAAGAAGGAGCAATTGTATCTTATTCAAGAAATACTGATACTTTTGTCGGCTTAACAAAAAGAGTTGACCTCGCAAAAGCAAATAATGCGTTTATTTCGGTAAGTATTCATAATAATTCGCTTCCGGAAGGCGAAAATCCTTATAAAAAACATGGTACAGGCACATATTATTATAATAACAATGCAATTAATGTTGCTTTAACTATAAAAAATAATCTTGTAGAAGATTTAAAACTGAAAGATGACGGATTAAACCATAAAAGTCTGGTTTTAGACAGGGCGACTAATCCCGTATCTACTTTAGTTGAAGTTGCATATTTAACTTATCCGCCCGAATACATGCTGTTACAGGATGAAAAATTTCAGATGAAAGTTGCCGATTCCATCCGGAAAAGCTTAAGAGAGTTTGTTCTTTCGCTTCAAAAAGAAGAGTAAATCCTGAAAAAAATAACCGCAGAAGCTGTTCCCGTTATGAGGCGTGCGGGCGTGCGGGCGTGCGGGCGTGCGGGCGTGCGGGAGGGGGCGGGAAAAAAAGGAAAGGAAAGTATCCCCGCTTTCAATAATTTAAGAGTTCAGCCGGCTGCTGAAAATGAAATAAAACATAAAAACGCAAAAGCCGGCAGGGGCTGAAATTAAGTATTATACTCTGCTTAGAACAATTACCCGATGCCTGCTTCGGCAAAACCCTTTCAGCATGCCTGTTTTGTAATCTTTTCAATTCAGCGCCGGCTTATGAATGTATTAATGTTAAGCATTATGTTCCAGATTCTGTGTTTTTTAATTCAGGTTCAAACTTTCAATCTTTTTTATTTTGTATTATAATAAAAAAGTCAATGCTGATGTAGCTCAGCCGGTAGAGCAACTGATTCGTAATCAGTAGGTCGGGGGTTCAAATCCCCCCGTCAGCTTATGTATCCCCCTTACAAATAAAGCATTTCAGCAAAAATTTAACCGTATATTTATATTTGGCTTTTAATCAGTTCCAAAAACATAAATCGGTTCAAAATAGGGCTGTTTAAGATTCTTAATAATCAAAAAAATAAAAAATATATCCGAATATGCAGATAAATATACAGTTAATACAGGGCGGAAAGGTAATCTTTCTTGAATCGGGCAATAATAATGTTGTAGAATATAAGTAAATTTATTGGAGTGGAGTATAAATATGAAAAAAAATATTTCTTTAATATTATCCGTAATAATTATATTTATGTATATATCGCCCTGTTTTGCCGTAAATATAGGCACGTACAAAACAGAAACCGAATACGGGCTTTTAGACGGATTTAAAATAAACTGGAAACGAAAAGATAAGAGCCGGCCGTTAATTGAGCCTCGTGAACAGTCAACACAATTTGAAAAGGAAAAAGAGTATAAAGATTATGCAGAATCGGAATATGAGCGTACAAAATTTATGTATGACGGACAGGCTATATTGTAAAATCTTCTTATGTCCATGATAAAATTGATAAGCAGCGGGGAGATATTATGAAAACTGCAAATCAGAGTATAAAGCCCGTAACGGCAGGAGTGAATGCTAAAGGGAATATAGAAATAGGCGGATGTGATTTAACCGAGCTTGCCGGCAAATACGGCACTCCGTTATATGTTTATGATGAAAAAACAATACGCTCTATCCTAAAAGATTATAAAGAAGCCTTTAAAAGCTATCCAAAGATGAACATGATGTATGCGGCAAAAGCATTTATGACAAAAGCAGTATGCAGAATAATGCAGCAGGAAAATTTCGGGCTTGATTTATGCTCGGGAGGCGAAATATTTACGGCGGAATCATCGGGTTTTGATATGTCAAAAGCTCTATTTAACGGCAATAATAAATCCTGTGAAGAAATAAATTATGCTCTTGAGTGCCAGATAGGCAGAATTTCGGCAGATAATTTTTCTGAACTTGCCCTGTTAAATAATTGTGCAAAATCATTTAACAGAAAGGTAAAAATTTTACTCAGAATTACTCCCGGAATTGAATGTCATACCCATAAATACATACAAACAGGACATTTAGATTCAAAATTCGGATTTGATTTAACCCAGATTGATGAAGCGGTTAAATTAATAAAGGATAAATACAGCCATCTGGAATTAGCAGGACTGCATGCGCATATAGGTTCGCAGATATTCGAAAAACAGATATATTACGACGAAGCCGGCATTATACTAAGAGAATTCAGGCGGATAAAAGATAAATTCGGCATAGCCTTAAAAGAGGCTAATTTAGGCGGCGGACTCGGGATTAAATACACGGAAGACGATAAACCTGTTTCCGTTTATGAAATAGCTCAGGTAATTATAAAATCGGTAAAAGAACATTCAATAAAATATAAACTTGAAGAACCTGTTTTATATATTGAGCCGGGAAGAAGCATTGTAGGCACATCAGGGGTTACATTATATACGGCAGGAAGTTCAAAATGTGTGCCGAACGGAAGAAAATATCAGGCAGTAGACGGCGGAATGTCGGATAATATAAGGCCATGTTTATATCAGGCAAAATACAGTGCGGAAATAGCAAATAATCCGGACGGGAGAAATAAAGAAGTTGTTACATTAGTCGGAAAACATTGCGAATCCGGAGATATACTGATAAAAGATATTGAACTGCCTGCAATTCGGGAAGGCGATATTATTTGTTTTTATACAACAGGCGCTTACGGGTATTCTATGTCAAATAATTATAACAGAGCGTTAAAACCATCAGCGGTACTTGTAAATAATGGGAAATCTGATATTATAGTAAATAGGCAGACTTATGAACAATTATGTGAATCGGATGTAATACCCGCAGAATTGAACCCGGCAGTCAATGATTAATACTATATTAAACTTATATCAGGAATTTTTTACAAAAGGCGCAATGATGAGCGTTGCGACTTTTACGCTGAAAGATTTTGCGCAGGTGCTTATTGTTATACTGATAGTCTGTTATTTTTATATAAGATTTATAAAAAATACACAGGCTGAAAAATTAGTCAGGGGGATTCTGCTGTTTATAATTACGGCATGGATTGTTTCAGGAGTTCTTATTGCGCTTGAGTTCAGGGTATTAGGTCAGATTGCGCAGTATCTGCTTACGGGTATTTTGTTGTCATTGGTGATTGTGTTCCAGCCGGAGTTAAGAAAATTATTGGTTCATTTAGGGCAGACGAATTTTTTTGCAAAAAATTTCTTTTTATTTAAGCGTGAAAATACGGAAAAAAAGACTAATGTTGTAAAAGAGATAACAGAAGCCGTAAAATATTGCAGCAGGGTTAAAAGGGGAGCATTAATAGTGCTTCAGAAAGAAGAAGATTCTTCATTTTATAACGAGGTCGGTACAACAATAAATGCGGATATATCAACCGAATTAATATTAACCATATTTTTCCCGAATACCCCTCTGCATGACGGGGCGATGGTGATTTACGGCGATAAAATTCTTGCGGCAGGGGTATTATTACCGCTGACGGAAGATCCTAAATTAAGCTGGAGATATGGAACAAGGCATAGAGCTGCAATCGGCGCAAGTGAAATATCGGATTCGGCATGTATTGTAGTATCTGAAGAAACAGGCGATATTTCAATTGCAATAGACGGAATATTGAAAAAATATGAAGATATAGCAAAATTTAAAGAGGACTTAAATGCTTTACTGCATGTAAACAGCGAAGAAAAAACAGATAACATATTTATACAAAATTTGTTGAAATTGAGAAAGAAATAAAAGATGACGCCGTTAGATAAAATAGAAACACAGCGGATATTTGCCGTATTAAGAGTGCAGGATTCCGATAAAGTAAAAAATATAGTAAAAGCATTATATGACGGCGGAATAAAAGTAATTGAAACGGTAATTGAAACTCCTGAAATTGTTAATGCAATAAAAGAAATAAAAAATAATAATGAGTATGCCCCGTTGATATTAGGAGGCGGAATAATAACTCAAAGACAGGCTGAAATTGCAATAAATGCCGGATGTGATGTAATAGTATCCCCTATTTTGCAGATAAATCTGGTTAAGTTCTGCCAAAATAGAAAAGTACCGTTGATAATGACTGCGACAACCCCGAATGAGGCATATATTGCGTGGAAGTCAAGAACTCCTTTAATAAAAATATCGCCGGCAAATCCTATGGGCGGTGCCGAATATATAGAAGATTTATTAAGACCGATGAAATTTTTGAATGTTATTGCTGCCGGAAGCATAAAACTAAATGACATTCAATCATATATAAGAGCCGGTGTAAAAGCGGTAGGAATAGGCAGAGATTTATATAAAGATGCCAATTATGCGCAAATAACAAAAAGAGCGCTGTATGCCTGCGAACAGCTGAAGAAGTAAAAATTCAAAGAGGACTATAATGACAAAATTGATTTTTGAAAAAACATCAGACGATTTAAACAGAATAAATCTCACCGATGAAAAGGTCAGTTTTGATTTTATAAATAATAAATATTTGAATGCGCAAACCGCTTCAATCCTCCCTGATATATCAGAACTTAAAGCAATGAGGCATTATAAAGAATTTTCCGATAAAAACTTCTGCATTGAAAAAGGATTATATAATCCCAATGTGAATGAACTTTCAGCTTCTCTCGGCGGTTTTACGGAGCTTCATCCTCTGCAGGATGATACGGACCCGCATGGTGCATTAGAGCTGATTAATATAATGCTAAAAACTGCCGGCGGGGTAAACAATAATCCGGATTTAGTATATAAAGGGGATAGATAATATGTTAAAAAAACTCTTGGTAAACTTTTTGGTTGCTTTAGGATTATTCGGAATACTTGAATTCATCTCATATTTATATTTAAGACATACATGCGGCGATTATTTAACCGATACAAATAATTATGCAAAAGAGCATAACCTGCCTTTATGGACAATGAGGTATGCGCCGGTCAGAATGTTTCATTCCTGGGATGAAGGAACAGAAGAACATTACAGACCGGTAAAAACAGGTAATACAGGCGAAAGCATATTATTTTTCGGCTGCTCGTATATATACGGATTTGGTGAAAAGGAAGAAAATACAATTCCTTATATTTTAAACCAAAAAACAGGTATAACTACCGTGAACAGAGGGTATCCGGGGGGGGGGTATTTTGAATACGCTTGATGATTTAAGTAATCCCAAATTTTATGAAAAAATTAAAAATTTACCCAAACCTGAATATATTGTATATTTATTTATTAATGATCATTTTAACAGATTATATGTTCCCTACAAAGGCATATTAATAAGCACTGATTATGATGATGCTCATTATGAAGTTAATCCTCAATTTATAATGAAAGATAATAAGATAATTGCAAAAGACTATTCAAAATTAAACTTGTTTTTTAAAGGATTATATACGGTAAAAGCATATTATAATTTATATTCTCAGGTTTTTGGAGTAAAGAATTCACAGGATAAAATGTTTGAAGCATTCAAAATGGCAAAAAGTTTAACAGATGAACATTTTCCGGATTCTAAGTTTATAATTATAGATTATAAAGACGGCGGGCATTTATTAATGCCGGAAACTCTGCAAAAAAGGCTTATAGAAGAAGGATTTGTTATTTTAGATGCTGAAGATTTGGCAGGTCATGAATTAATAAGTGAAAAATGGAGAACAGGAGATAAAGAACATCCGAACGGTGCAGCATTTTATGATGTAACGGAAGGATTAATTAAAGCATTGGATTTGAAAGTTAAGCAAAAGAGAGGATAATATGAAAAAACCGGTAATAGGTGTATTAGGCGCAACAGGAGTTGTCGGCAGAAATATTTTAAAAATTTTGGAAGAAAATAATGTTGTATATGAAGATATAAAATTTTTTGCAAGTAAAAAAAGCGCAGGGAGAAAGATTGAGTTTAAAGGTAAAGAATATACCGTTTCAGAGGCTGTTCCGGATATATTTGACGGAATAAATATTGTCCTTGCTTCAGCCGGAGGGTCAACAAGTCTGGCTTTTGCCAAAGAAGCGGTTAAAAGAGGCTGCGTATATATTGATAACTCAAGTGCTTTCAGAATGGATAAAGATGTTCCTCTTGTAATAGCAGGAGTTAATGATGAAGATATCAGAACGCATAAAGGAATAATAGCCAATCCTAATTGTTCAACATCACAGTTAATGCTTGTTTTAAAACCGTTACATGATTATGCGGTCATAAAAAGAATGCTGGTAAGCACATATCAATCCGTATCGGGTGCGGGGCATGAAGCTATGAATGAGCTAAAAGATAATACTATAGCGGTAAATGAAGGCAGAACATTCGAAAATAAAGTATTTAAAAAGCCTATAGCATATAATTGCATCCCCCAGATAGATGTATTTTGTGAAAACGGATACACAAAAGAAGAAATGAAAGTTACTAATGAAACAAGGAAGATTTTGCATTTAAATCCCGATACTCCGATATCCTGCACGGCGGTGAGAGTTCCGGTATTTATAGGACATTCTGAAGCAGTAACGGTCGAATTTGAAAAGACAATTACTTCCGAAAAAGCAAGAGAATTATTAAATAATGCGTGGGGTGTCAAAGTTGTCGATAATCCAGGCAAATGCGAGTTTCCGACAGCTGTTATGGCGGCTGGAACAAACCCTGTATATGTGGGAAGAATAAGAAAAGATATTGCTTTTGATAATGCAATAACATTTTGGTGCGTAGCTGATAATTTAAGAATAGGCGCCGCATTAAATACGGTCAGAATTGCCGAAAAAGTTATAGAAATGCAGGTTTTTTAAGGAGAATTTAAATGAGATACAATGCGGGTGAGATTATAACGGCTATGATTACGCCTTTTAATGAGGATTTAAGTATTGATTATACTTCTCTTGAAAGACTGATAAATCATTTGATTGAAACGGGAAGCGATACTGTTTTAGTCGCAGGTACAACGGGTGAAACTCCTACATTATCGCATGACGAAGAAACAGAATTATTTTTATTTGTAAAAAAGATAGCGGCGGGAAGAATTAAATTAATTATGGGTGCAGGCTCAAATTCTACCCGGACCGCCGCAGAATCATCGATAAAGGCGCAGGAATTAGGCGCAGATGCGATTTTGACCGTTGTTCCATACTATAATAAACCTTCTCAAAAAGGTATATATGAACATTTTTCATCGATTGCAAAGTCGGTAGATTTACCCGTAATTTTGTATAATATCCCCGGAAGAACGGGAGTAAATATGAAACCCGAAACTATAGCAGAATTGGCATGGAATTTTAAAAATATTGCTGCCGTAAAACAGAGTAACTCGGATTTAGATTTAATCAGCGATATAAAAGAATTATGCCCTGACGATTTTTGTATATATTCGGGCGATGACAGCTTAACCCTTCCAATGTTATCGCTTGGCGCCGGCGGGGTAATAAGTGTTGCATCCCATATTGCCGGATGTGATATGAAAAAAATGATTAGTTATTTTAAAACGGGAAAAAATGCCGAAGCATTAGAAATGCACTTAAAGTTATATCCTTTATTCAGAAAGTTATTTATGGCGCCTAATCCGGTTCCTGTTAAAGCAGCGCTCGCAAAAACGGGAATTATTAAAGAATATGTACGAAAACCTTTGGTTGTTTTAGATGATGAAGAAAAAAAAGATTTATTTTCTGTTTTGAATAATTATCTGTAACAGTTAAACTCTATATTTACTTTTATGTATAATTTATTTGCCGGACAGAGGTCAGGTTCTCTGCTTATACGGATGTGAATATTTTTCTTTTTCATCTGCCATATTTTTATGGGAATTGTCATATAAATCGAAATGCATATAAGGATAAAATTCTTTTATACTCCTCGCAATGACGAAAAAATTTCCTTTGGTCATTGCATTTTATTTATCTTCCGTCATTGCGGACAAAGTGAATTTTTTCCGTCATTGCGAGCGGAGCGAATCAATCCGGTTTCTTCTTCCGGATTGCTTCGCTCGGCTACACTCTGCGGAAATTCCGCTGTCTTGGAATTTCTTTGCGTTCAAGACTGTCGTTCGTCCGCCTCCGGCTGTCCTCACTTCGTCTTTCGCTTACCGGATTTCATCCGTCCGCAA
>CAZBFV010000042.1:0-16511 GCA_964491345.1 uncultured Muribaculaceae bacterium | reverse complement strand
GTTTCAATAAACAATTTTACGGCGCTTCGTATATGTTTTCTGATTTTTTATTTTTTTCTTTATAAAGCCTTTTTTATTAAAAGCCTGTTAAATAGATTATTTAATGGTAGGCGGTACAGGACTTGAACCTGTGGCCTCCACAATGTCAATGTGATGCGCTACCAGCTGCGCCAACCGCCCGTATTGAACTTATAATATAATTTTAATCCGCTCAGTATTTGCAAAACCGCCGTAATAGCCGGCAGATTATGGAGCTTTTTATACCTGTATTCAAATAAAAAGAATACAAATACTTTCAACGCAGGCAAAACCCGCATAAATCCGTTTTAGAGCAGATTATTTTAAACATAAGCTAATTTATATTTAATTTTCAAATTACAATAATGAATTTATATACTAAATCATTTATAATGTCAAATTATATTTTAGAGATTAAATCTGCCATTTCTATTGCGGATTTTGCAGCATCCGCACCTTTATTTCCCGCTTTAGCGCCTGCTCTTTCGACAGCTTGTTCTATATTATCGCAGGTTAATACGCCAAATATCACCGGTATGCCTGTATCAAGCCCGACAGATGCAACGCCTTTTGAAACTTCCGTGCAGACATAATCATAATGAGAGGTTGAACCTTTTATTACAGCCCCCAGAGTTATTACAGCACTATATTTATTAGTTTTAGCAGCCTTTTTAGCCGCAACGGGTATTTCAAACGCTCCGGGGACCCAAATAACATCTATGTTTTCATCTTTTACTCCATGCCTGATAAGTTCATCCAAAGCTCCCGACAGTAATTTTGAACCGATAAATTCATTAAACCTTGAAACAACGATACAAAATTTTTCATTTTGCACCGTAAGCATACCTTGTATAATATTTGCCATAATTTCTCCTTGATATAAATTTCAATAATTTTATTTTACAATGCAAATATTATAAAAACAATTTTTTACCCGCAAAAATTCATATTTTCGTCAATAAAATGCTTATATATTTCTGTAAATGCAATATCTTTCTGCAGTTGAAATTTAAGTTTTTCGGCGGAATCAAATTTCATCTGGTTTCTGATTTTTGCAATAAAGGATATTTTTATATTAGAACCGTATATATTTTTATTAAATCCTATTATATGGACTTCTGTTTTCGGCTGTTTGCCGTGAATTTCGGGCGTACAGCCGTAATTTAGTATTCCGTTGTATTTTCCGCCGTCTAATTCAACGGTAACATAATATACGCCGAAGGGTATTTTAACTTTTTCTTCGGGATATACGATATTTGCACTTGGAAAACCCAGTTTAGATGCGATTTTATCCCCTTTTATAACATGACCTTGAATAAAAAAATTATATCCCAGCATTTTATTTGCAGTATAAAAATCTCCGGTCGAAAGTTTATTTCTTATAATAGAACAGCTTATAATATCATTTTCCATAACAAAAGGAGGTATTTCATAATACTTATATCCGAATTTTTCCTGAAATGATTTTAATAAGCTTCCCGCCCCCGACTTATTATATCCAAAACTATGATTAAAACCCGTTGTAACAGCAATCGGAGAAAAATATTCATATAAAATATTTTTAATATAATCTCCGGCGCTGATACATGATATGGAACGAAAATCGAGTAAAAAAACATTATCAACTCCGAGTTTTTCAAAAATTTCCAGTCTTTCGCCGAGTGTTAATATCATTTGTACGGTATTTTGGGATAAAACAGACGAAGGATGCTCCCTGAAAGTTATTATGCAGGACTTTGCATTATTTATTTTTGCAACATTAACCGCATTTTTTATAACAACTCTATGGCCTAAATGCAGTCCGTCAAAAAAGCCCAGCGCTAATGATGATTTATTAATATGTAACAGTTCATTAAAAATATGCATAACTTAATTATAGACAAAAATTAATTATTGGTTAATACTAAATATAAGATATGGACAACAAAACAGATAATACAGGCTTTCATAATTCTTCTTGCAGTTTTGATATATGGAAGAAGCGTTTTGGTGCTTATTTTTTAAATAACGGTAACGTTCTGTTTAAATTATTGACATTTCCCGACACGGATAATGTTATTTTAGAGCTGAAACCGTATAAAAAAAACAAATTAAAATTTAATATGAATAAAATAAGCGAATGTGTCTGGGAAGCGGAAATTGAAAAAAATATAATAAATCATGGCGACAGGTATCGTTTTATAATTGTCCGGAACGGTGATGCAATGCAGGTTAAAGACCCTTGTTCAATGTGGCAGGACACTTTATCTCAATGGTCAAGAATATACAATCATTCTCTTTTTAAGTGGAGCGATAAAGATTGGTTATGCGGGAAAATAAAAAAAAGAGCGAGCAGAACTGCCAATGATACAAACGGTTTGCTATCCGTTAATTCTTTGAGAATATATGAACTCCATATAGGAACGTTTACTTCAGAAGGTACATTTTTATCTGCCAAAGAAAAAATTAAGAAACTCGCTGATTTTTATAAATTTAATGCAATAGAGATAATGCCCGTTGAAAACACATATTCATTTAACTGGGGATATGACGGTGCGGATAAATATGCGCCTAATCATACTTACGGCACGCCTGATGAATTTAAAGATTTAATTAATTACGCCCACAATTGCGGTTTAAATGTAATTATGGATATGGTCCCCAATCATTTAGGACCTGATATTGCGCAATTACAGAGTACAGGACCTTATATAGAAGGCGAAAACTGTTTCGGATATAAGTTTAATTATGAAAAAGATAAATATTCCCGTTATATTAGAGATTTTATTATCGGAGCAGCTCTTAACTGGCTTATAAATTATCATTGCGACGGATTAAGAGCGGATATGACAAAGTTTATGTGCAGTGATTATACAATGAAACAGCTTGCGGCTGAAGTAAACTATCACGTTCCTAATGCTTTTTTAATAGCGGAAGACGGGCGGGACAATGATATAAGAGTTACAAAACCGTTCAGCTTGATTGAAATTGATGAAAATGAAATAAACCACGAAAAATTTATTTCTGAAATAAATCAGAATAAAGTTTCTTTATCTGCGTTAGGATTTGATACGGAATGGGATTTTCTCTTTCATAAACAGATGATTGCATCTGTTTTAGGTGTCTGGGATTGCAGAAAAAAGAATTTATGCGATTTTGATTATTCTCTTAGAGATGCACAAACGAGAGTCAAATATCCTATGAGTCATGATGAGATTGGCAATATAGACGGAACAAGGCTTATATCTAAAATTTTAGTCAAAGAGCTTAATATTGAAAGCAGGGTATGTGATTGCCGCCACAGTGAAAAATGCAAAATAGCAGCGCATGCTTCGCATAGAGTTCTTGTTTCTCTGCTTGACGGTTCTTTGGAAAATATGAGTGATATTGAGTTTCAAAATTTTCTAAAAGAGAATAACATTATAAAAGGGATGACAACAGCTGATATTAAAAACGCATATATTCGTGCCGTAAAAAAACATAAGACCGTAATAGGCAAAATATATTCAATCCCAGGTCCTAAAATGATTTTTCAAGGCGATGAGTATGCAGATATATCGTATTTTAAATTTTTTAGAAAGTTCTCAATCGGTTTTGAATACTATTTAAGGGAAAAAGGATATGAACCTGGCATAAGTGCTTTTATGGATTCAAAACTCGGCTCGGCTGCAGTGTGCAAAAAATATGAATATATCAATAGGGGCGTTGCTCAATTTGTAGCTGATTTAAATAATTTAGCATGCCGAAATATTGCCCTTAATGACGGGCATATAGAAAAGACCGTTATTCATGAACAGACAGATATACACGCAATTCATACAAGAAAAATTTATAATGAAATTTTTGCGGTTTCGAATTTTTCGGATAAATCTTATAATTCTTACGGAATAATGTTCCCGAAAGGCGAATGGAGGGAAATTATTAATTCTAACAGCAAAAAATATGCGGGTGATGATAACTATGCTAATAAAGATAAAATTTTTTCCAATTATTCTTACTTTTCAATACCCGATAACAGTATCATATTTTTTGAAAAATTATAAAAAATAACGGAATTATCCTTTAAAGCCTCCGGTTATAGTGTATAGATTATAATTTTTTACTCCCTTGTTTCTTTCCCGCCCCGCCCGCTTTTCTTTCTCTTGCTCCCCGCCTTCCTTCCCCTGCGCTTTACAGTTTTTACTGCCGTTTATTTTTTTATAAAAACTTTAAGCCGTTAGTTTTTATTATTTTTTTTAATGAATTTTGCTTAATTTTGCCTCATTGCAAGTTCTGTATTATCAAGAGGAAGAAGAAATTTTTATTTTTTTCTTTCCAGCCATCCCCGCCCCGCCCTCGCACTTTGATTACAATGCCGGCTTACAGGCAGTTCAGCTCAGGCAGTCTTTTTTAGTGCCGGTTACTATAAAATTTAATTGATAGTAAATGAAAAGAAAGAAAATAAATCATAGCCGCAGCAGTCGCATTGTTTTTGCCTCGGCATCTCATTAAAATTATTTTTTAAATCCAAGATTGCTGAAACTTCGGCTGAAACCGGCATAGTGCTTGCAACGGGCGAAATTACTTCATAATGTTATGTTGATATTCCGCATAGTGTATGCGAACTTATTATTTGTTCATTTTTCTGTAATCTTCAAGCAATGCCGCTCCGATTACGCCCGAGAAATCACCGAGTTTTGCTTTTTCAAACTTTATTAATCCTGCAGGAGTCGGCAGAGATTTTATTTTCGCTGTTTCGACAGTCTGATTATAAAAATAGTCTATTGCATTCATAAGCCCTCCGCCTAAAATAATTTTTGAAGGGTTATAAAAATTTATTACGCTTGCAAGCCCCGAGCCTAAATATTCTGCAGCTTCATTTAAAATTTGCGTAACAAGTTCATCTTTATTTTCTAATGCTTTTCTTATCATACTGGTTTTTATCGGCTTATCATCCGCCAAATAATTAACAATATCAGATTTTCTTCCTTTTTTTAATGCGCCGGTAATACGCTTTTCAATTGCCAGCCTTGAAGCATAAGCCTCTAAACACCCGCACCCTCCGCAGCCGCAGGAGCGTCCTCCGATATCAACTATAATATGCCCGATTTCGCCTGCCGTGCCTGTCGTGCCGTATCTGATTTTACCGTCCTGAACAATACCCGAGCCTATGCCTGTGCCTACAAATACGCATACATAATCTTTTTCACCCTTTCCGGCGCCGAAATACATTTCTCCTATTGTGGCAATTTCAACATCATTGCCGAGGACAACGGGAATATTAAATTCATCTTCCAATATTTTTTTAATATTTATGTCAGCAAAATCAAGATTAGGCGCATTTATAATTATACCGTTTTTTCTGTCGGTCTGACCTGCAGCGCCGATTCCTATATTATCTATTTGACTCTTATCTACAGTATTTCCGTCTAAAATCTCGCTTACGGAATTTATGACTTTTTTTATTATCTTTTCAAACCCTTTATCTTTTTTTGTTTTCTTTTTAACAAAATTCAAAACTTCGCCTGATGTTTTGCAGACAAGCGCCGTTAAAATTTTTGTACCTCCTAAATCTATGCCTATAGAGTATCTGCCCATATACTATTTCCTTATATCGTTAAAATTATATCATTTATATCAATTTCTTTAAAGAATTTTGTTAAATAAGGTTTAAAACATGGCTTAAATGGGGTATAATAATTAAGTATAGATTTATGGAGGCATTATATGCGCATTACGGTAAAAGGACGAAACATTGAAATTACGGATGCAATCCGCAGTTATGCGGAGGAAAAAATCGGGAAGGTAATGAATCATTATGACCAAATTCAATCAATTGATGTTGTTCTTAATGTTATAAAAAATCCCTCGGTTTCTCAAAGTCATACGGCTGAAGTTATCTGCAAATTTATTTCCGGCTCCGTTCAGGCGGAAGAAAATGCGGAATCGATGTACGCAAGCATTGATTTGGTTGCAGATAAGATTAACAGACAAGTTAAAAAATTTAAAGAGAAACAAATTTCCTCATCAAAAACATCTTCTATAAGAACGGATAATAATGCTGTAAAAACTGCCGAAGGGTGATAAAAAGGTATTTATAAAAAAGAACCTGATGAATTTCAGGTTCTTTTTGCTTGTTGTTTTTTTAAGATTTTTTCTTTTGTATAATTAATCAGCCCGCCCGAACTTATTAACATTTGAATTTCTTCAGGGAATGCATCGCAGTAATATTCCCTGCCTGTTGATAAATTTTTTACAATTCCTTTTTGTATATCAGCTTCAATTATATCATCTTTTTTTGTTTCATCAGGCAATACGGAATGTTCTATAATCGGCAGACCGATATTTATTGCATTTCTGTAGAATATTCTTGCAAAACTTTTGGCGATTACAACAGATATTCCTGATGCTTTAATTGCAATCGGAGCATGTTCTCTTGAACTTCCGCATCCAAAATTTTCACCGGCAACGATAATATCGCCAATCTTAACATTTTTGGAAAATAAGATATCGATATCTTCCATACAGTGCAGGGCTAATTCATCACAAGATGCGGTATTTAAATATCTTGCAGGTATAATGACATCTGTGTCTATATTATCATTGTATTTCCATACTTTACCTTTTATCATTTTCTTTACAACCTCGCATTTATGTATTATACTAAAATTATACATAACATGTAATAAATTAACAGCATTACTAAAAAGGAGACTTAAATGATGGAAATGATTGGTGAAACAGCCGGACAGATTTGGAACTATTTAAATGAAAACGGTGAAACTACCATAACAAAAATGAAAAAGGACTTGGATTTAAAGTCGAACTTTGCCGAATTGGGTCTTGGATGGCTTGCAAGAGAAGGCAAAGTTACGATGTCTAAAAAAGGGGCTGCGACTAACGTTAAATTAGTATAGTTTTTAAAATAAGCTGGTTATAAAAAAGTCCGGTATTTAAACCGGACTTTTTTTATGTTTTTATAAATTAAAAAGGCCGGTTATGAGATTAATAAAAAAAATAATAACTCAAATACAGGAAGATATTAAGACAATATACGAAAAAGACCCTGCAGCGGAAAATCTGCTCGAGGTTTTATTCTGTTATCCAGGGCTTCATGCGTTAATTCTGCATAGGATTGCACACAAGCTAAACTACTGGAAAATTCCTTTAATTCCAAGAATTATATCTAATATTTCAAGATTTTTAACCGGCATAGAAATACACCCCGCCGCAAGAATAGGAAGAAGATTTTTTATAGACCATGGCATGGGGGTTGTAATCGGTGCTACTGCGATTATCGGCGATGATGTTTTATTGTATCAGGGCGTAACTCTCGGCGGTACGGGAAACGAGCATGGCAAACGCCATCCGACACTCGGCAGTAACATAGTAGTCGGTTCGGGGGCAAAAGTTTTAGGAAATATTACAATAGGTTCAAATTCAAGAATAGGCGCAGGTTCCGTTGTTGTGGATAATGTTCCCGAAAATTCAACCGTAGTAGGAATCCCCGGAAGAATTGTAAAACAAAAACTTTTAATCCAAGGGCAATTAATGCATAACAGAATCCCCGATCCGGTAACATGCCGGCTGAACAGGCTGAAATATGAAATTCTGGAGTTAAAAGAAGAAATCGAGGAATTAAAAAAGAACCGATAAATTTCTTTATCGGTCTTGTATTATATAATATTATTAATTATTTCTGCTTAGTGTTTTGTACCGTTGCCGAACAAGCCGTCGCATGCTTTAGTCAGTAAACCGGCTATGCCGAAGAACGCTTTTTTAATGCAGTTTGAATGAGTTTCTTCTATATCAAGGTCGCAGGTTTCATTTAATAAGTCCTCTCTTGATGTAGAGTCGCATTTTTTTGCGCCCCATAATAACTTTTGGTTTTCAACACTTGAATTTTTTCTTGCATGTTTTGTGATGTAATCTTCTAAAGCAACCCCGTCAAGCTGTTCTTCTATTAATGTTTTTGCAACTGCTCTTAACTGTTCATCATTTCCGCTTTCGGATACAAGCTGGGAGTATCTTTCCTGAGCCGACATTTCATCTATCAATTCTTGATATGCATCCATTGCTTTATCTTCTTCGCCGCTGCCTAAATATGTTTTAAATTTTGATATATCCGTTGCTATTGCAGCATCACGCCCCGCTGCTGCTATTTCGTAAGATTCCTTTGATTCCGCATAATTATACTTATTTTCCAGATAATCGGTATTATAAAAACTCGATATGGAAACTCCGCCCTTTGCTAAATTTGTTGATGCTGATGCCGTGCCGTTTAAAAAACTTCCGTTTTGAAATGCTATTGTCATAACTAACCTCCGCTACCATAATATACTTTAACTAACCACATCTATATAAAAACATTTTTGAAAAGTAAATTGACTTTAAAACTAAATTTTGTAATATTTCTTAATAAAATGAAATTTTTTCTTTTTTCCCTCCGCCTTGTTTGTTTTATCGCTTATACAAGCGGTGTTCTTAATTTTTTCCGCTTTCATCTCAATTTCCTTTTTGCTGGTTATATAAATATGCCTATGTTTTAACAAAAGATGAAAAGCAGAAAGGAATTTGTCCTGTCTGCAGAAAACATTTTGAATTGGAAGAAATGGAAGCCGACCATATAACTCCTTGGCGCAGGGGCGGAAAAACAAATGCGGATAACTGCCGGATGCTGTGCAGAGAGTGCAGCCGCAGAAAGTCTGATAAGTGAGCTTAATTGAATCCCGATGAAAATATCCCGAAAGCCTGCAGTGTCTAAAAAGATTTTATCAAAATACCCAGAAAAGCACCGAAAGCTATTGTTAAAAGCGGATTTTTTTTTAAGAAAGAGAAAGGAATAATCAGGGAAAAAAATACAAAAAGTGCTTTTACATCAATGTTGTCCGGTATGGAAAGACTAAAATTTTCCGATGAAATTATCTGATAGGAAAGTTTTATGGCAATATAAGCTAAAAGAGCACAGGCAGAAGGCTTTAAGCCTGTAAATATATCATTAACATATATACAGGTTTGGAATTTATTAAACAATTTAACGGTTAATAATGCAGTAATAAAAGGCGCAAGAATAATTGAAACGGTTGAAATAACGGCTCCGATAAAGCCTGCCGTTGTATATCCCGCATATGTCGCCATATTTATTCCGACAGGTCCCGGTGTAATATTTGAAACGGCAATCATATTTGTCAATTCATCGTATGTAAACCAGTTATATTTTGAAGCAAGAAAATATAAGAAAGGAATAGCCGTATAGCCTCCGCCTATGGCAAATAGGCCTGTTTTAAAAAATTCAATGAACAATAACATATACGATTCAGCCATGTAATTTCCTCAAAGCAGAATGCCACAGAACCGAAAAAACGGCAGAAGATAAGACTGCAAAAGCAGGAGAGATATTAAATACAATAAGCATGGCAAGTATTATAAAAAACAGGATGTAAGAAAATTTTGAATTAACGCTTTTACTCCATAATTCTTTAATTGTAATAATTATTAATACCGCAACCGCAGTTCTTATCCCCCAGAACGCATTTTGGACAGCAGGAAGGCTTACAAACTCTGCCAGAATATCGGCAAGTATAATAATCGCAATAAAAGGCGGAAGAATTATACCTGATACGGCAGTAACTGCGCCCATTGTTTTTCCTGCTTTATAACCGGCGCAGACAGCAATGTTTCCCGCAATAATTCCCGGAATACACTGGCTCAATGCATAGAAATCAGCAAGTTCATCTTCACTCATCCATTTTTTGCCTTCAACAATATGTTTTTTAAGCAGGGGGACTATAGCGTATCCGCCTCCTATAAGCTGAATGCCTATATAGCAGAAAACAGAAAATATTTCAAATAAAGAGGGCTTTTTCATAAAAAGATTATTGCATAAAGGTTTAACAATTTATCAAAATTCTTTTAATGTGTTAATATTTAGTTATGATTACATTTATTTTTGGAATATTTATACTTTTGGCAGGATATATTTTTTATTCCGGATACACTGAAAAGCAGTTTGAAATCTCAGACGGCAGGACTCCCGCCGAAACCGTAAATGACGGAGTCGACTTTGTTCCCATCGGCAGAAAAAGGAATATGCTTATCCACCTTTTAAATATTGCGGGCTTAGGACCTATACTGGGCGCTGTTCAGGGCGTATTGTTCGGTCCTGTTGCGTTTATCCTGATACCTTTAGGATGTATTTTTGCAGGCGGGGTGCATGATTATTTCAGCGGAATGATGTCCGTCAGGAATAACGGCGCACAAATAACCGGACTTATAAATAAATATCTGGGCAAAAACTTTTATAAATTTTTTATTGTTATTGTATCAATAATGCTTTTGCTGCTTACGGCGGTATTTGTATATACTTCGGGCGATTTAACGGCGGAACGGTTTTTCGGCCAGACTGATTTTTCTCTGAAAAATCCCGCAGCCGTATCAATATATTGTGTTATAGCTCTATATTATATAATTGCTGCTTTATTTCCTATTGATAAAATAATAGGAAGATTTTATCCCGTTTTAGGGTTTCTGCTTCTGTTCGGAACGGGGCTTGTTGTTATCGGTTTTTTTACAAAAGGAATAAATTTAACGGAGCTTGATTTATCCTGTATAAATATGCATCCGCAAAAGAATCATATAATTCCTATGTTTTTTATGACAGTAAGCTGCGGACTGCTCTCGGGTTTTCATTCAACGCAGTCTACAATCATTTCAAGAACATTAATGTCTGAAAAAGACGGTAAAAATGTTTTTTACGGAATGATGTGCATTGAATCGCTGATAGCCATGATTTGGGCGGCGGCTGCAATGCATATATACAATAATCGCTTAATAAGCCCCGATTTATACGGAAGCGTAAACGTAATTAATACTATAGCCGATGTGTTTGTTTTCCGCTCATTGGCATTTACGGTAACAATTTCGGCAGTTGTTTTGCCTGTTACATCAGGCGATACGGCGCTTCGGGGGCTCAGGATGATTTTGGGCGATGCTTTCAATATAAATCAAAGCAAAGCAATTAACAGACTTTTGATAATTGTGCCTGTTTCAATAATTCTTGCAAGCATAATTATATGGGCAAAACTAAATGCGGGCAGTTTTACCGCAGTATGGAGATACTTTAATTTTGTAAACCAGTTGATTGCAATACCCACATTTTTATATGCTGCGGTATATCTTTATAAGAACAAAAAAAACTATTTAATGGCATTTCTTCCGGGGCTGTTTTATATTTTTATAACTTCTGTTTTTATTCTTAATTCTCAAACAGGGCTGGGGTTTTCGTACAAAGTATCAGTATCATCGGGAATTATTCTGTCAATAATATCTTTTATGCTGTTTAAAAAGAAATTAAAGGGTGTCGGCAGATAATGAACGGCAGTAAAAGCACAGAAAAAGAAATTATTATAATCGGCGCAGGCCCGGCAGGCTTAAGCGCTGCATATCACATTTTAAAAAATTCGGGCTGTAAGCCTGTAATTATTGAAGAAACCGGATATATAGGCGGAATTTCAAGAACGCAGAATTATAAAAATAACAGAATGGATTTGGGCGGACACAGATTTTTTACTAAAAATGAACAGGTAATGAATTTTTGGAAAGAGATATTTCCGGTTCAGGGCAGGCCGTCTATTGATGAAATTCTTTTAAATGAAACAAGCAGAAAATACGAACAAACAGGAGCCGATCCTGAAAAAACCGAAAATTTATTTTTAAAGCGGAGAAGAATATCAAGAATTTATTTTTTGAAAAAATTTTTTGACTATCCCATAAGTTTTAAACTCCGGACATTTATAAATATGGGGCTGAAGAATGTATTTTCGGCAGGTATTTTTTATATTTTTTCTTCAATTCATAAAAGGAAAGAACATTCGCTTGAGGACTTTTATATAAACAGGTTCGGAAAAAAACTTTATAAAATGTTTTTTGAAAATTACACCGAAAAAGTATGGGGCATGCATCCTTGCAGAATATCGCCGGAATGGGGCGAGCAAAGAGTAAAAGGGCTTTCGGTTTCAAGTCTTATAAAACATTGTTTTTTTAAATCATCAGACGCAAAAAAAACTGAAACTTCTTTAATTGAAGAATTTTTGTATCCTAAGCGAGGACCGGGGCAGTTTTATGAAGCAGTAGCCGATAAGATTATTCAAATGGGCGGAAAAATTATTTTTAACAATAAGGTAACGGGCATCGGCTTTGAAAACGGCAGTATTTCAAAAGTTATAACGCTTGATAATAACGGCATCGAAAATGAATTTAACTGTACTCATTTAATTTCTTCAATGCCGGTAAAAGATTTAGTTCAGGCATTCAATACCGATGTGCCGGAAAATGTCAGAACTATATCATTAAATCTGCCGTACAGAGATTTTATTACGGCAGGACTTCTGGTAAAAAAACTTGCAGTTAAGAACAATTCTAAATATAAAACGGCGGGCGGTATTATTCCCGATTGCTGGATATACATTCAGGACTGCGATGTAAAATTAGGCAGAGTGCAGATATTTAATAATTGGTCGCCGTATATGGCTAATGATTTTCAAAATACCGTCTGGATTGGTCTGGAATATTTCTGCACCGAAGGCGATGAGCTGTGGAATATGGATAAGCATGAATTTATAAAAACGGCATCGGATGAAACAGAAAAAATCGGATTGATAAAAAAAGAAGATATTATTGATTTTACAGTTATTAAAGTTAAAAAAGCATATCCGGCATATTTTGGAGCGTATGAACATTTTGATGAAGTAAAAAAATATTTGGACGCAATTCAAAATTTGTATTTAATAGGAAGAAACGGACAGCACAGATATAATAATATGGACCATTCAATTTTAACAGGCATCAGAGCATCCGAAATAATTATTTCAAATAACCCGTCGAAAGATTCTATATGGAGCGTCAATACGGAAAATGAATACCATGAACAAAACCGGACTATTTGAATTTTTTAAATATATGTTTTTATATGATAAGCAGAAAAGATATAATAAAAATGCCTGTTGCTGTAAAATTGACCGATAAATGCAAAATGAGGATTAAAAATGAATGAAGCAAAAGATAAAATAACGCCTAATGAAAAACAAACAGAATGTATAAATGCAGTATCCGGCCCCGTAATGGTTTTGGCAGGACCCGGAACAGGAAAGACATTTACAATAATACAAAGAATAAAAAATATGATCAGCATTAATATTGAACCGTCGGCAATATTATGTTTAACATATTCTGAAGCCGCAGCAAACGAAATGAAATCAAGGCTTGTAAAAGAAACGGGAACAAGTGCTTCAGCCGTATGCGTAAATACATATCACGCATTCTGCAGTGAAATAATAAAGCAATATCCGCAGGAATTTGAATTATCGGACGGTGTAGCATTAGTTGATGATATAACCAAAAGAAATCTGATGGCAGAAGTTCTGGATGAATTAAAACCCGTAAATTACAGGACAAGATGGGGGGATTTGTATTATTTTATACCGGAGCATATAAAGGCTGTTGATGAAATTAAATCAAACAGAACGGATAAGCAGAGTTATTTTAATATATTAAATACACATCCGGACTGGCAGGGAAAGATGAATAATCTGGAAATCGAATACAAAGAGCGGGAGCAGAAAGGAAAACTTGTAAAAACATTTTTAAATAAATATGAAACACACAAACTCAAAATGGAAAAAGCAAAAGAAACGTGGAGTATTTTTGAGCTTTATGAAAAAAAGTTAAAAGAAAATAATTATATTGATTTTAATGATATGATAAATATGGTGCTTGATAAATTTGAAGCCGATGAAGAATTTTTAAAGCGGACAGCTTCAAAATATAAATATTTTCTTGTAGATGAATATCAGGATACTAACTATTCTCAGAATCAAATTGTGTTTGATTTGGCAAAAGGAGCAGACTCGGATAATATATTTGTAGTCGGGGATGATGATCAAATAATATACGAATTTCAAGGCGCAAAAACTGATACTCTCGAAAGATTTCTTAAATTATATCCTCAGGCAAAAGTTATATGCTTAAACGAAAATAACCGTTCGACGCAGAATATTTTGGATTTCAGCTACAGCATAATATCGCAGGATAAAACAAGACTTGAAAATAACCCTGAATTTAAAGAGTACAATATTACAAAAAAACTCACCGCAAAAAATCCGGATATTATACCCTTAAACAAAAAAATACAAATACATGGATTTAAAGATATAAATCAGGAAAATAATTTTATAATAAATAAGATACAGTCAATAATTAATTCAAATGAACTGCCGAAGAATAAAGATAATGAATATGATTTATCGAAAATCGCAGTGCTTGCACGGGAAAATGCGGAACTGAGGAATTTTGCGGGCTTATTAGAGGCAAGAAATATCAAATATCAGATAAAAGAGAGCAAAAATATTTTTGATATAAAATCATCATTGGTGCTTTATTTTTATTTAAAAGCTCTTTTTAATCCGGAATTATACTCGGATAAACTTTTCGGGCTGTTGTTAAGCGAACCTTTTTCGATATCTTATGAGGATTACAATTTTCTGCTTAAGCAGAACAGGCTGAATCACAGGGATTTGATAACAAACATAAAAGAAAATTTAACAAATCATAACTGGCAGGATAAAGAGAAAATTTTATGTTTTATAAATACATTTGATAGCCTGGCTAGGCTGAAAAGCCCGCTGAATTTAAGGGATTTAATAATAAGCGTAATAAATCAGACGGGAATATTAAGTTATTTTTTAAATAACGATTTATATAAGAGTGAAAATATTTATGCGCTAAAGAAAATGATAGATGAGGCATCCGGACTTATGAAATTAAAAAAAGCCGTATGGCTCGGAAGTTTTCTTGAACATATTGATACTGCATTTAAGTCAAATATACCTATAAACATAGATAAAGAGGAATATACACTGAATGCGGTCCAGCTTTTAACACTGCATGGCTCAAAGGGAAGGGAGTTTGAACACGTATTTATACCAAATCTTATATCTAAAAAATGGGAAAACAAAAGGGTAAACAATTCGATAGCCCTGCCTTTAGAAAAAGATAACAAAGAAACAGACGAGGAGCAAAAAAAATACTCCGAGCATCTGCGTTTGCTTTTTGTCGGAATTACACGCTCCAAGCACGATTTGATATTAACATACTCTGATACAATAGACGGTTCGCCTCAAGAAATGACTAAATACTTAGAAACAGCCGTACTAAACGAAAATTCAGCCGAAACATACAACCATGAGCTTTCAAAAGACGAATATATTTCAGAACTCGGCTGTTTAATGAAATCTGAACCGGTCGACTATTCAAAGAATTTTAATGATGAATTAAAAGCAAGAACCGAAAAATTTACACTCAGCTACAGCAGTTTAAACAGTTATTTGAATTGCCCGAGAGAATTTTTATACTCTTATATTTTAAATATACCCGTGCCGGATAAAGATTCCGATAATGCATCTTACGGAAGCGCTGTTCATAAAACACTTCAGATGTATGCCAACTGTTCAAAAGAAAGAAATGCAAAACCGTCAATTGAAATGGTCATTGAATATTTTGAAAAAACTCTGAATGCTTTTGAATTTAAAACAAAAGATAAACGAGATGAATATACCGCAAGGGGAAGAAGATGCCTTCAAAAATATTACAGACATCTTGCGGATACTCCGATTGAAAGAATATATGCAACCGAATTTAAGTTTGATTTTATATCATACCAAAATAAATTCATAAAAGGATTTATAGACAGAATTGAAAAAAATCCGGATTTAACTTTTGAACTCTACGATTATAAAACAGGAGGTGCAAAACCGGCAGTTCAAATAGCAGATGGTAAAGACTACGAAAACTATCTGAACCAATTAAGGTTTTATAAATTCGCATTTGAACTGCAAAACCCAAACGCTCAAGTATCAAGAGCAGGTCTTATATTTGTTGAAGAACCCGATAAAAATTTTTATATAAATCTCACGGATGACGATAACAAAATAATAAAAGATAAGATTAAATATTTTTATGATAATTTGGAAAAATTGAACTTTAATCCGCCCGAACCTCAAAAGAGAAATTGTAAATACTGCGATTATATAAACTTGTGCAGACTCAATAAAATTTAAAAATAATATAAAAAGTGCATAGAATAATTTATGACTGCAATACAGCCGGAAGAAGAAAACCGGATTGCTTCACTTGGCCCCGCAATGACGGAAGATAAATAAGATGCAATAACCAAAGGAGAATATCTGCAATGTTAAAAGTGAAATATCCTTAATAATATTCTTTAGCAAAGTTCCGGTCTGCGGGCGAAAAGAATTTCAAGAGGCGGAATTGCGCAGAGTGAAGCCGAGCGGAGCGGGCGAACTCGAGGGAGCAGCAAGCCGGCCGAACGCAAAAAACCGACAGGTTTTTGAAGTGAGGCTGCAGGGCTTGTGCGAACAGCAATTCCAAGAGGCGGAATTGCGCAGAGTGAAGCCGAGCGGAGCGGGCGGACTCGAGGGAGCAGCAAGCCGGCCGAACGCAAAAAACCGACAGGTTTTTGA
>CAZBFV010000041.1:0-18500 GCA_964491345.1 uncultured Muribaculaceae bacterium | reverse complement strand
GATAATTGTTTTTTAGTTAGTCTTTTACCTCTGTTAATCGTTACAATTTGTTCAATCCTTTTATACTCCACGCCGGCGGGGCAGAGTTCTTTAATTAATTCCTCCAGTCTGCTCATTGCCCGCCCGCCTCAATCTCTGCTATGATTTTATCAATTTCATCCCTCAGATGTGATTCACGCTGTACAATCCTTTTAATCTCTTTGTTAAGCTCATTTATATCAACGGCTTCTTTTGTATCTTTCTTTTCTACATAAGTGCTTACGGATAAATTGTAATTCTGTTTTTCTATTTCGGCATTCGGCACTAATCTTGAAAAATATTCTTTATCTTCTCTGTCCGTACAGCATTTTAAAATATTATTTATGTTATCACCGGATAATTTATTGTTGTTTACGGCTTTTTCGTATTCTTCAGATGCGTCGATAAACAATATTGAGTTATCCGTTTTGGATTTTTTAAGCACCATAATACATGTTGCAATGGATGTGCCGAAAAATAAGTTATCGGGCAATTGAATTATGCAGTCTATAAAGTTATTGTCCGTTAAATACTTTCTTATCTTCTGCTCCGCCCCGCCTCTGTACATAATCCCCGGAAAACATACTATTGATGCCGTTCCGTCCGGTGCAAGCCACGAAAGCGAGTGCATTATAAATGCTAAATCCGCTTTTGACTTTGGCGCAAGAATGCCCGCAGGCGAAAAACGGGGGTCGTTGATTAACAAAGGATTGCTGTCCCCCTCCCAGCCGATTGAATACGGCGGATTTGAAACTATAGCTTCAAACGGTTCTTCATCCCAATGCTCGGGGTTTTTTAATGTATCCCCTAAGGCTATGTCAAATTTTTCATAGCCTATGTCATGCAGAAACATGTTAATCCTGCAAAGGTTGTATGTGGTAAGATTTATTTCCTGTCCGAAAAATCCGTTGATTACCTTATCTCTGCCGAGTATTTTTGCAGACTTTAAAAGAAGCGAACCCGAACCGCAGGCAGGGTCATATACCTTATTCACTTCGGTTTTACCGATGAGAGTGATTTTTGTCAAAAGCTCCGATACCTCCTGCGGTGTAAAAAATTCACCGCCCGATTTGCCCGCACTGCCTGCATACATCCCCATTAAAAATTCGTAGGCATCGCCGAAAACATCTATGCTGTTATCTTTATAATCACCCAGTTTCATCTCGGAAATACCGCTTAAAAGTTTTACGAGCTTATCGTTTCTCTCAATAACGGTTGCGCCTAATTTATTGCTGTTTACGTCTATTTCCTTAAATAAGCCTTTAAAATCGCCTTCGCTTTCCGTTCCTATAGTCGACTGCTCTATGTTTTTAAAAACATTCTCAAGCGTTTCATTAAGATTTTTATCAGTCTTGGCTCTATAGGCTATATTGCAGAAAAGCTCCGAAGGCAGGATAAAAAATCCTTTTGTTTTTATCATTTCCTCTTTTGCGCCATGCGCTTCGCTGTCAGGCAATTTTGCGTAATCAAAGCCGGCTTCCCCCGCTTTCCGCTGGTTTTCATTGATATAGCCCGTTAAGTTTTCGCTGATATATCTGTAAAATAACATCCCCAGAACATACTGCTTGAAATCCCAGCCGTCGACAGAACCTCTTAAATTATCCGCAATCTTCCATATCGTGCGATGAAGCTCGTCCCGCTCCCTCTCTTTAAGTTTTACATCGCACACAAAACCCCCCGCTTTACATTTTAGATAAATTGTATAGCGAGATTTTTTTCTTTGCCGTTATTGGGTTTCGTCTATGCGGATTTTTATTTTTATTTTTATTTTTTACATTTTGTAAAAATTTGCCTGTCTATAATATTTATAATAAGATAGTTACGGGCATTTTATTAAAATGCTATACAATTTATCTATTTTGTATAGCTGTAAAAGTCCATGAGTCCGCAGGCGCAGGCTCGGTGCTTATTTCTTTTTGGAAAATATTTCGGGAAGTTTTTTTATTAAACCGGATATTCTGCCCCTGTTTTTAACGGAAGCAATTAATCCCGCCGATACAAGAACTGCCGTGCCGGCTTTTTTTATTTTTTCGGAATTTCTTTTAATAAAGCTGTCCTCTTTCCGGTCATTCAGAATTTTATTACTGATATTCTCCTGTAGCATTGATGAGCCGAAAGGCGATTTATAACTGCCGGATGCAAAAATACTGCTTATCATAATAATTTTAATTCCTTCCCTATATAAATAAAAAATATCCGGCATAAAAAATTGCCGTTTAAATATAAATTTGTAATATTATATGACGAAATACTCCAAATGCAGTATTTTAGGCTTCAAATGTTTATTTTTTTTGAATTTTATCACATGATATATAAAGAGGACTTGAAATTGCATGTTTGAAGAAAAAGCATTAAATACAGACTTTGATTTTGATATGAATTCAATGGCGGACGACTGCTTGGAATTTGCGAGAAAATACCATGAACAGTACCTTATAAAAGGACGCAGGTCGGATCTTGAAAATGCCGTTGACAACTATATTGATGCCATCAAGTTTAATCCCCGCATCCCTGAAGCATACTACAGGCTCGCAAGCCTGCTCTGGGCTAAAGGTGAAATAAATATCGCCTCCGCAATAAATCAGTGCAGGGAAGCGGTAAATATTGCGCCGGATAATCCGAACGCCCGCATATATACCGCTTATTTCCTTGAAATAGCTAAAAAATATGATGAAGCAGAAGCGGAGTTTAAAAAAGCCATTGAATTAAATCCCGTAAAATCAGCCCGCTCGAGATTATCCCTTGCCTCTTTGTATATTGATAAGATGAAAGATACAAATATAAACCCCGCTGATTTTTCAAAAACTTTATATTACCTGCTTTCGGGCAGTCTGAGCATTGCTCTTGATTATTCATCAATGAGAATGATTTATAAAAATTTATCCAAAAATTTTTCTCTGGCTTTATATTCCCTGCTGGGTAATATACTCGAAAAAACAAAAAACTACTCGATGGCTGTTAAAGCCTATGACGCCGCCGCAAACAGAACCGGAAACAATGAAGTTTATTATCGGAAAATCGGCGACATAAATATAAAAGAACATGAAATTCCGGTGGCAAGAACCGCCTATTTAAAAGCACTGGAAGCTAATCCTTACAATAAGGATCTGCTCTTTAAAGTTGCTGCAATTTCCCAAGTGTACTTTGAAGATGATACGGATACCGCTATTGACTGCTATACAAAATTACTGGAGCTTGAAGATAATAATGCCCAAATTTATTATGAGCTGGGTCATTTGTACCTTAAAAAGGAAGATTTTATAAATTCTATCAATGCTTTTAATTTAGCGCTGGAAAAAGATTATACAAATCCGTTTTATCATAATGCCATTGCTTATGCCTTAATCAGAGCCGAACAATATGAAGACGCCGCAGAACATTATAAATATGCAATCGGAAAAAATCCGGATTCTTCTTGGACCGCTATTGTCTGCCAGGCTTTAGCCTCGCTCTACTATAATGTTTTTGATGATATTGATACGGCGCTTGAATTATTAAAACAATCAATTATCTTTGATGATACCAATGATGAAGCCTTTATTGAACTCGGCAATATTTACACTTCCGCCGGAGATGCAGACAGTGCCGTTAAGGCGTATTGCGAAGCCATTAAAAGAAATCCGGCTAATCCGGTTTCTTATAACAAATGCGCAATGGCTCTGTGGCAGAAAAATTATCTGGAAGAAGCCGTTATCGCCTATAAAAAAGCAATCGCTATTTCGCCTGACTATGAAACAGCGTATAATAATCTCGGAGTTATTTATTTAGACGGCTTTAAAGATTATGACGAGGCTAAACGGCTGTTTGAAACGGCTGTTTCCTTAAAGCCCGATTATGCTTTGGCTTATTTTAACCTCGGCCGCGCATCAGAAGCCGTCGGCAGCAAAATTGAAGCGGCAAAATGCTATCAAAAAGCACTGGAGCTTAATAAGGAAAATCAGGAATTAAATTCCGAGGAAATTTCCGAAAAATTATATAAATTGTTTGAAGTTTAAATAATCATAATTAATAATCATAATGCTCTCTTTTATTCAAATATTCTCTGACGATATTTAATGAAGCCTGAATAATTCTTGTAATCCTCGAAGATGATAAACCTACTCTTTCTGCTATTTCTTTAACCTGCATATTTCTGTAAAATCTGTACTCTATAATAGTTCTTTCTTTCTGCGGAAGTTTTGAAATAGCAATCTTAATATCCTTGCTTAACTCCGACAGCTCCGCTTTTTCATCGGGAAGCGCAGATGTATCTTTTATAAAATCAAAAGGAGAATCGTTATCGGACGCCGAAGCCGCCAGACTGTCTATTGACAGTATCGTTTCATAAACGGCTTCCCTTACTTTTCCCGCCGTAATACCCGCATCTTCATCAATACCGCCCGAATCTTCCGAATCCTGATTCTCATTATTATGCTTAAAAGAATACCATTTATATCTGTTTCTCAGTTCATTTCTTATCGCCCATCTGACCGCCGTAGATATATAAGCATTATTATATTTTGCAAGCTGTTCGTCGGTTTTGTTTTTTATCATTATTTGAACCGCTATAATGCCTATGCTGACCAGCTCATCATAATCCACCATGTGGTTTGGAATACGCTTATGCTCAACTCTTGCAACTTTTTCTATTATACCTATATAGTCTTTTATTTTTGCATGCATACAAATAATATATTAACTATCTACTTATTTTATATTACTACCTTTTTGCGTATTTCGCAAATTATAAACAAAAATCAATATTTCCGCTACCGCTTTATATAACTCGGGAGGTATCGAAGCGTTTATATCCACCATCCTGTATATCGCCCTTGCAACAGGCGGGTTTTCTATTACGGGAATTGAATGTTCCCTTGCAATATCTATTATCTTTTTGGCAAATAACTCGCTGCCTTTTGCAATTAATTTGGGCGATTCCATTTCTTCCGGCTTATATTTTAATGCACACGCTATATGCGTGGGATTCGTAACTATAAAGTCGGCTTCAGGCACTGCGTCCATCATTTTCTTTTGAAGAAGCTGCTGCCTTTTCTGCCTTAATGCAGCCTTAACATGCGGGTCGCCTTCCGAGTTCTTATACTCGTCCTTTACTTCTTTAAAAGACATTTTCTGGTCCTGCAGAAATTTCCACCTTATCATCCCGTAATCGGCGGCTGCTATTATTAAAAAAGCAAGTCCGGCTTTCATTATAAATTCAATTATCAATGAACCGAACTCGTTCATTATGGCAAAACTGTTATCTATGCTGATTAATGCCATAATGCTTTCCAGATGCGATTTATACACTATGTAGGCAATCAGTCCCAGCAGAAATACTTTTAATATATTTTTTACAAGCTCAAACATGGTTTTCGGCGTCATTAAATTTTTAAAGTATTTTGCCGGATTTAATTTATCAAGATTAGGTTCTAAGGGCTTTGTCGTTACCAAAGGACCTACCTGTATTAAATCTCCCAGTATCGCAACAAATGCCGCCGTAATAAGAATTGGTCCGATTATCAATAATGAAGGAAGTATAATTGCTGCCGCAAGATGTGCATAGCCTATATCTTCAAGATGCTTATCCGGAATTTTATCATATAAATATACAAATAACATTGAAATCTGATTCCAGATAAAGGGAGAAAGTTTCAAAATAAAAACAAACATAATCAATAAAGCCAATGCAGTTGAAAAATCTTTTGATTTTACAACCTGACCTTCTTTTCTGGCTTTTTGAAGCTTCTGCTGGCTCGCTTCAAACTGTTTATCCTCATCACCCATTTATTTTATTCTACCGCTGTCAATACGAAATCATCGAAACAATATCTATATCACGGGGCAGATTCTTTCTTCCGTCCAATTCGTTAAGTTCTATAATAAATGCCGCAGCTTTTACATTTGCGCCGGCTCTTTTTAACAATCTGCATGCTGCCGCAGCAGTCCCGCCCGTTGCAAGTATATCATCCATAACTATTACATTTTTGCCGGCTTCTACAGCATCTTTATGTATTTCTAATGTATTTATGCCATATTCCAATGTATATTCTTCGCTCATTGTTTCTGCCGGAAGTTTGCCGGGCTTTCTTATAAGAATACACCCTGCGTTTATGTTATATGCCAATGCAGAACCGAATATAAACCCCCGTGATTCAACCGAGGCTACATAGTCAATTCCTTTATCCGCAAATTTTTCGGTTAAAAAGTTTATTATCGCCCTTAATGCCTCTTTATCCTTTACTGCCGTTGTTATATCCCGGAATATAATTCCTTTTTTGGGAAAGTCTTTTATGCTTCTGACTTTTTCTTTAACAAACTGCTGATTATTCATCGGATTTACTTCTCCCTGTTTTATTATATTTTATTTCATACTATATTTCTTGCCGTGGAATTTTGTATTAACATGCTCTTTAACAGTTCTAACGGCAGACCCACTATATTATCATAATCACCCTTTATTTCATTTATAAAATTTTCTTCCAATTCCTGTATCCCGTAAGAACCTGCTTTATCATAAGGCCTGAATTTATATATATAATCTTTTATTCTTTCATCATCTATTTTATTGAAAGTAACCTCGCTTTTTTCACTCTTTACTATCCTGTTTTTCTTTTCCGTATCTATAATACATAAGGATGTTACAACCTGATGGGTATTTCCGCTGAGCATTTTTAAAGTACGAAATGCATCATCAAAACTTTTTGGCTTGCCCAAAATTATATTGTTAAATATTACAACCGTATCTGCGCTTATTACTATCGCCGGAACCGTTAATGATTCTGCAACCGACAGCCCTTTTTCAACCGCAGTTCTTTCAACAAGCTCATAACTGAATGATTTATTTAAAATATTCGTTTCTTCATCCGGCAGTTTTATTTCAAAATCTATGCCAAGACTTCTTAATAATTCTTTTCTCCTCGGAGAAGCAGAGGCAAGTATATAATGCATATAACTATCCTAAAAAAAATTAACTTCCATATTACCTATTGTAATTAAAAGTTAATTTTTTTTTTATAAATATTATGCTTTTATCAAATTTTTTTACAAATATTATTGTTTCTTAAGTTTCGGCGGATAAAAATTTAATTTTAAATATACCGCTGATTTTGATGTAACATTTGTACAAATATCTTTTAATTTTAAGTTCATATCCAGCATACTCCTCTGCATTGCCGCATAATCATTCATTGCTGCAAGCATTTTCTGCGAATCCACAAGTTTTGTTGTATCCGGATTATCCATTTTTAGTTTAAGATATTTCTTGACTAATTCCCTGTCAAGTTTATCTCTTGCTCCGACTGCCATAATTATTTATCCCCTGTCTGAATTTCTCCCTGTATATTTATAAAAATATTTTACTTCTTTAAATTGCTATTTACTTTTTTATTGTAACAAAATGTTAAAATACTTAAATTTATTCTAAAGATATTTTTTGTTATGCCGAATAAAGATATAAATATGCGAGGTGATTACAATGAGTGCTGTAGATGCTGTATCCTCCTTTATTATCGGCGGTTACTCCAATCTGAATAATAAATCGTTATCAAAAGATACTTTAGAAAAACTTGAAAAGTACGGAATTGATGCAAGCTCGGTATCTTCGGAGCATCAGGCCGAAAAATTGATTGAAAAAGCTGAGCAGGAAAATGAAAATAATAAACAGCACAACAGCTCCGGACGGGAAAATATATACTCACGGTTAAAAAATCTGGCTGAAAAAGTAGGACTCGGCATAAATCAAAATGAAGATTTTGAAAAAATTTTTTCAAGATTATCCGCTAAAATTGATAATTTAAAAGGCAGCGGCTACAATTCGGATTATAATGTTATAAAATCGGAATATGAAACGCTGAAGCTCAGGTATAATTCCGAAATAAAAGGCGGTGCTTCATTATTAAGCGCATTAGATATTTTAGGCATGACAAATAAAACAGGAATAGGTCTGTAGCCTGCCATATCTCATTTTATCAAACTTAAGCGGAAAATTTTATTAAAAAAGTTTATTCTTGCCTTCATCCTTTATCCCTTGTCCCGCTCGGGGTTATATAACTGCATTATATTTTTAAAAGCGCATTATTATACTTATTTATAATCTAAAATTCCGCCGTATCCAGATTAAACAAAATACTGAAAACCCGCCGTCAGCTCCGGCTTAATTTGCTTCTGTGCGGATATATAAATTTTTGCCATTTTCATTTTAATGACGAACGGTTTTTACAATAATTTCGCCTTATCAATTTCGATTGACAGCGCTTTGCGGAAATTTTGCCTGCGGATTTTATGTTCAAACAAAAATAAAAAATCATAGAACGGATAACGCGCATAAATTGTTAATTTCAACCCAGAACGTGCTAAACGGCGCACGCTCCGGCATTGTTTCAATAAACAATTTTACGGAGCTTCGCATATATTTTTTGACTTTTTATTTTTTACTTGTTAAAGTAATTTTGTAGTGAAGTCCCAGCAGGCGAGCGGAAAGCAATTTCAAGAAAGCGGAATTGCGGACGGACGAAGTCCGGTAAGCGAGCAGTGGCGTAGCGGTCTGAAGCCGGCAGGCTTCAAAAAGCGTAGTCCCAGCAGGCGAGCGGAAAGCAATTTCAAGAAAGTTCCAAAGCGGGCTGTACCATTAAAAGCAGAAAGCAAATTTATACATTAAAAAATACGAATCCGGGAGAAAGCGGAAAGTTAAAAATGGCTCTAGAACTAATGAACATACAAGATTGCAGCGGGTGCGGAGCGTGTATAAATATCTGTCCGCAAAATGCGGTTTCAATGGCGGAAGATGATTCCGGCTACAAGTATCCCAAAATTGATGCGGAAGTTTGTATAAACTGCGGTCTTTGTTCAAAAGCATGCAGTGAGAAAACAGCCTTAAACAAAAAAAATCCAAAGTGCTATGCTGTAATGTGCGATGACAAAATCCGCTTAAAGAGTTCCTCCGGCGGTGTATTCAAATGTCTTGCGGATTGGTTTATTGAAAATGACGGTTATGTCTGCGGTGCTGTTTTTGATTCAGACTGGAGCGTCAGGCATATTGTTTCTGATAACAGGGAAGATATAGAAAAAATGCGGGGTTCAAAGTATCTTCAAAGCGATACAGGATTTTGCTTTAAAGAGATTAAAGAAATTCTGCAAAAAAATAAAAGCGTATTATTTTCGGGCTGTCCATGCCAGATTGCGGGACTGAAAAAATATTTAGGGAGGAGCTATAGCGGTTTATATTGTCTGGATTTAGTCTGCCATGGCGTTTTTTCTTATAAGATGTTTAAAAAATATCTTGATGAAAATTTTGATACGAATAACATCAGAGATTTTCAATTCAGAAATAAGTTTATGCAGGGCTGGGGGATAGGCAGTCCGGCAGTCAACGGTAAAATCGTTTCAAATAATGATTTTATGGATCTGTATCTGAAAAAGGCCGGCTATAGAGAAAGCTGTTACCGCTGTAAATATGCCTGTATTCCGAGGCAGGGCGATTTAACGATCGGGGATTATTGGAATCCTGAATTAAATGACGGAATGGGAACATCTGTTGTTTTGGTAAATAATGAAAAAGGCGTCAGGCTCATGGATATTTTAAAAAGCAGAGCGAAAAAAATCAGACAGACGCCGTTAAAAAATGCTGTCCGTAGCAATCCTAATATAATAAAGCCCTCTGTTCCGCATAAAAATACAGCTGTTTTTAGAAAAAATTTTAATAATATAACCCTTAATGAAAATAAAAAAATTGTTTTATACGACAAAGCAGACTGTATGATAATAAATTTATGGTTTTCTTTGAATTACGGAGCGGTTTTAACATGTTTTGGAGTAAAATGTTTATGTGAAAAGCTGGGATTAAACGCAAAAGTAATTAATTTCACACCTGTTAAAACAAAAGAATATAAAGGCGGTTTTTCGGAAAAATTTGCAGATAAATATCTAAATCTCACAAACCCGATAGAAACTTTTGAAGATTTAAAAAAATTGAATGATAATTGCAATACGTTTATTGCAGGCTCAGACCAGATTTGGGGTCCTTTTATCGAAGGAATTTCACGATACTGGACTTTGGCTCATAGTGCATTTATGCTTGATTTTGTCGATAATAAAAATAAAAAAATAAGTTACGGCGCTTCATTAGGTGTAGCAGATATAAAAAGCTATTCTTTAAGCTATTTGAATAAGATGAAATATTATCTGCCCCAGTTTGATTTCATATCTGTCAGGGAAAATGAGGGGAAACAGCTGTTAAAGGATTATTTTAATATTGAGTCTGAACAGCTGATAGACGGGGCGTTTCTCATTCCAAAAGAAAAACTTTATGAAATGACGGAAGAATATGAGAATAAAGACGGGGAATATATTGCATATTTTTGTCTGCCGTACTACCATAATGAGGATATATTTAAAACAAAGGTTGATTTGATAAGCAGAAAATTAAATCTTCCCGTTAAAGAATGGAAATTTGACAGGACGGCTGATGTTGAAAAATGGCTTGCGTTTATAAAAAATGCCCGCTTTGTTATTTCGGATTCATTTCACTGCTGTGTATTTTCAATAATATTTAATGTTCCGTTTGTTCAAATTATAAATGCGGTAAATTCACAGAGCCGTTTTGAATCTGTATTCAGAATGCTCGGTATAGAAAATAATTCCATACCGCCATATATTTCCGGCGAAGAATTGAATAAAACGGACTTCAATTTTGACTGGGAAAAAATAAACAAAAATATTGAAAAAGCTGTTGATAAAGCTGAAAAATGGATGATTAACGCAATAAATTCCTCAAAAAAGCAAACAATGCCTGCCGGATTGAATGATATACTGCAGGACAGCAGAGCGGAAAATCTAGAACTGATTTATCTTCTGGCTGACAGAAATAAGATTTTTGCAAAGTATTACTGGTATAAAATCCGTTCAAGCATTCCTTTTGGAAAGAAAAGGATAAAATACCGCCTTTTGGTAATAAAATATAAAGATTATGTCAAAAAGATAAGAAATTTAAAAAATATTGTTAATATAGATAAAGATTAGCGTCAGAGAGAAAACCGCATATATGAAATGAACAGAACAATAAAAATCAGCATTATAATACCCGTATATAACGTTGAAAGATATTTAAGGGAATGTTTAGACAGTATTTTGAATCAGTCATTAGCCGATTTGGAAATTATCCTCATAAACGACGGTTCAACCGATAGTTCTTTGAATATTCTTGAAGAATATGCAGAAAAGGACAGCAGATTTATTGTTGTTTCACAGGAAAATCAGGGAGCCGGAACTGCAAGGAACAGAGGGATTGAGCTTGCAAAAGGCGAATATCTTGCTTTTGTCGATCCTGATGATTATATTGAAACGGATGCAATGGAAATTCTTTACAATTATATTAAAAAGAATAATGCACAGGTTGTCCAGTTCAGGTATCGGGAATTTAACGATTATTCAAAAAAGTATTCAAAGCCCGCCCCGTTTCCTAAAATTTTAAAAAAGAATAATAATGAATATTATAACATGAAGGATATAAAAAGGGGGCATTTATACCGCTTCGGAATGGCTGTATGGAACAGAATTTATTCGGCAGAATTTATAAAAGACAGCCATATTGTTTTCGCTCCTGCAAGATGCAATGAAGATAACTTGTTTTCTTTGAGCATGCTTATCAAGGCAGATAAAATTTATTATCTTGATAAGGTGCTATATACATACAGATGCAGAAAATCCTCTATTACCGCCGGTATATCGGATATAAATTTCGAAGTATTTAGAGTTATCGAGTTATTTAAGAGATTTTTAATTCAAAATAATTTGTTTGATGAACTTGAATATGAATTTAAAGAGTATATGCTTAATCTGTTAGTCTTCAGCTATCAGCGTATTCCGAACAGCAGTCATGAAAAATTTAAAAACCGCTGTTTAGAGTTTATTTCGGAAAAAGAATTTAATAAAATAAAATCAAAATTTTTTAACTATAAAATAACCGAACGGATTTTTTCAATTAAAAATAAGAGAGCCGGCGGGCTTAAATATAAGGTAATTACGATTTTTGGAATAACAATAATAAAACCTGCGGTAAAAAAATAGAGTTTTTAAGTGTAAATTATTCATTTTTTGACTTTTTTCCTATCTATCCCCTCCCGCACACAAAAAATTTTTATTACTGTTCTTTACAATAAATAAAATATAGTTGTTATATAAATGTGATTATGCTATCATAAAGGGAAAATTTATAAGCAGTTTTGGAGTTAAGCTCCCGTCTTGGAAAATCAGACGGGGGGGGGGAATTTTGAATAATAAAATTAAACTGAACACGGCAGCATTGTTATGTACAATGATGATAACAACAGCAGGTGTATATTCTCAGGATATCAGCAGTTTTGACGAGTTGAAAAAAAGTATCAGCGATTCATCAGGACATAAGGATGTCCAGATTACGGCAGACAGTAATATAGATTTTACGGATTATGTTACGCTGGATAAAAAAGATATAACGATTGACGGCGGAGGAAGCACTTTCGGCGGTTCTAATGCAAAAGGACTTGGTTTATTTGTACAAAAAGGGTCTTCTCTTACCTTAAAAGACCTTACAATAGAAAAGTTTGAAAGCGAAAGCTCTTTTCCTTTGGGAAGCGCAGTTACAAACGGCGGTAATCTGACGATTACTTCAGAAAATGAAAAAGATGTTACATTTAAAGACAATAAAAGAGGAGCTTCAGCCGGAGATATATTCCAGCAGAATTCCGGCAAAATTGTAATTAACGGCGAAAGCGGGTCTGTAAATTTTAATTCCGGTATATCAGGAAGCGGGACAATAACACATAACGGAAACGGGAAGTTAAATCTAAACGGCGATAATTCGGGTTTCGGCGGTGCTTTTAATAATGAAAAGGGAGATGTAACTCTGGGAAGCAGTGCTAAATTTTTTGCGGGAGCTTCTAATATTACGGGCGGTACATTAAATTGGCAGTCCACGCAGGATATTGGAGGCGGATCTTTAAAATTCGGCAGTGCAAATGGCCAGGGCGGTTCTTTAGTAATCGGCGATGATAAAAAAACAGCATCAAAACTTACTATCAAAGGAGGAAGCTCGCTTTCCGGCGCAAAAGAGATAGAAGTCAAAGAAGGCGCTGAACTGGGTATCGCAAAACAGGATGTTGTGTACGGCGCTATGAAAGGAAACGGCACGGTTAATTTAGGCGCAAAATCCGGTGCAAGCTTAACATTTAAAAATTCGGCTTCTTATGCTGAAGGATTGAAATTAAGCACTCAGGGCGGATTAGTTATATTTGACGAATCCCAGAATACGGACAATATATTGGAAGCAATGCTTAAAAATACCGAAAGCATAAGAAATTTGGCAATTAATTTTAATAATGACGCTAACATTGCCACGGATCTTAATATCGGCGGAAGTGCGGACAATATAGTAATATCGGAAACGGTTTTTACCGGCGATAATACATACGGAGGCAGTCTTACAATTAATTCATCAGGCAGGGCGGATATTCAAAACGGAACATTAACATTAACAGAAAAAGGTATAGTTGCAAATGAAAACGGTATTTTAAATATAGATGAAACAGGTCATTTAAAAGGCAGTGCAAATATAACTAATAAAAACGGTCTGGTAGTTTTAAACGGCGATGCTTCGGAATATTCCGGCGTATATACTCAGGAAAACGGCACTACGGAAGCAGGGAGCAATGCCGGTTTTTTTGGCAAGGGCGCAGAAATTAAAGCCGGAACTTTAAAATGGAAATCCAAAAATGATTTAAATGATGGTTCTTCAATTAAAATGTCGGGCGGTTCAAATTTAGAAGTCGGCGAAAATGCTCATGATGCCAAATTAACAATAAAAGGCGAAAGTGATATAGAACAGGCAGGCATTACTCTGCATGACGGAACTTTATCCGTTCAAAAAAATATGTCCTACAATAAAAAAATCAATCATGGTTCAAACGGCGGAGGAACTTTAGATGTTACAAATGCAACGCTTACACTCAATCAAGGCGCCGAATTTGGTGCAAACATTAAGTTTTCTTCGGAAAATGCAATTTTAAAACTACATGGTCTTAATAACAAACTCAGCACAGATTCAATACTTAATGCAGTTGCACAAAATTCAGATAAAAATCATTCATTAACCCTGAATTTAAGCGATGTGGCTTGGGCAGATACAAATTTAGAAATTAACGGCTCAAATATTAAATCGCTGGTGTTTGATAATACACCGGATAATGAAACAACTTATGCCGGCAGTTTAACAACATCGCATAACGGAAATATTACGGTAAACAGCGGGGGTAATGTTGAATTAACAGGCGGATTAACACATAACAGCACATCATTTATAAATGACGGAAAATTGACGCTTGAAAATACGGACGGCAGAGGGAGCATCCAAAATAATAAAGATTTAATTATAACAGGCGATGCTTCAGGATTTACCGGTTCTTACAATCAGGGAAATAACGGTGCTACAACCGTAAAATCCGCCGGTGCTTTTTTTGAAGGTTCTTCAGTTCTTTCAGGCGTGCTTAACTGGGAAACCAATAACGATGTAAAAAATGCAAATCTGGATTTAACCGGATTATCAGATTTGAATGTCGGCGACGGCGCTCATGATGCCCGATTGACAATTAAAGGCAAAAGCAAATTAAATAAGAGCGGGAAAATAACAATCAATGAAAAAGGCAAATTAACTTTAGCCAAATCTTATACCGATTCTGATGCATTTACAAATGCTGATATTAACGGCAAAGGCGAGTTAGGCATCGAAAATTCAACCGTTACTTTTTCGGGAACGGATAACTCATTTGCAAATACATTAACTTTAGATGCCGTAAATTCAACAATTAATTTTAACGATACAGCTTCAAGTTCAATCACTGATAATATTTTAGATGCAATCGCAAAAAAGAATCAAACGGGCTTAACCTTAAATTTTAATAACGCAGATACTTCATCAGGCAAAAGTTTAACGGTTGACGGCACGCATGTTGCCAGGGCTGACCTTAACGGCTCTAACTTTGGCGCTGATTTAACCACAAGCGGAGAAGGAATTGTCAATTCTGCAGGTTCAAACAATGTTACAGGCAGTGTTGCTAACGGCGGACAGCTAAATATTAAAGACGGAGCATTTACATACAGCGGTTCATCATTTAATAACAGCGGAAATGTTTTAAATAACGGAACATTCAATTATACAGGTCCGGGCGCTTTGGCGAACGGCGGAACAATCGCAAACAAAGGAACATTTAATTATACGGGTTCAAGCGCTTTGACGAACGGCGGAACAATCGCAAATAACGGAACATTTAATTATACGGGTTCAAGCGCTTTGACGAACAGCGGAACAATCACAAATAACAAAACTTTCACATACAGCAGTCAGTCCGCATTAAATAATAACAGCGGTACTATCGAAAATCATGGCGAATTTAATCTGGATGGCGCTATATCCGGAAACGGCGGGTTTACAAATACTTCAAATGTTACGGTAAACGCCGATGCTTCGGCTTTTACCGGAAATTATACGCAGACTTCCGGCAAAACAACGGTTAAAGAGGGAGGCAGAGTATTCGGCGGAAAGAAAACCATTAACGGAGGCGAACTCGAAATTACCTCGGATAAAATTAACTATAATAATGTAGAATTAGGCAGCAATGCTAAATTAACCCACCATTCGACCGGTAACAGCGGAAGTACGATTGACAACAGCGTATTAAAGTTTACGGGCAAAGGCGCATCTGCTTCATTTGACGGCAAAAATGAAACATACACCCTTGCCGGCGATGTTAAAGGCGAAAATAATAAACTTATTTTTAAAGATACAAATCTTAAACTTTCCGGTCAGGATTATACAAATTCCGGCGCCGTAACACTTGACGGTTCAGCTTTAAACCTTCATGAAGACAGTTATGATTTAAAAGAATATAAATTTAAAGACTTCACTTCTCATAATGGAAGACTTGATTTTGATATTCAAATAAAAAAAGATACCGATGCAGGTAAAACTGCTTATCTTGATTCGGACCGCTTAACTTTTTCGGGCAAAAGCAGCGGCACATTCTCAATCGGCAGGCTGTATATTAAAAATGAAAACAATGCCGAAAACGGTAAAGACATAAAAACAAAACATGATGTTCTTTCGGGAGGAGACGTAAAATTTAACAAAACAGGCACACTTGAAGATGAACATATTGACTTTGCAAAAGCTACAAGTGCATTTATATATGATGTAGAAATTACCGACAAAACCGTTGCTTTGAAAAAAACAGGCAACACCGATAATAATACGCTGTATAAAATGAATAAACGTGAAGGTACAAGGCAGTTTAGTTTTAAAGACATCTATCAGTCGGATAAATCTCTTGATAATACAGAAAGCGGTACTTTCCTGATATTTGGCGAAACTAAAGGAGAAAGAAGCGATGTTTTATCGGGAATACTCTCTAATCAGGGAGGTAAAAAAGGCAGTTTCTTTAATATAGGCAGTGATAAAACAGCATATCTTGAATTATCAGATATGACGGTGGAGAATGCCGATAATTCTATAGGCGGTTCTGTTTTGCATAATGACAGCAAAACTTCAGAGGTAACATTCGATAATGTTAATATAAAAGATAATTCGGCAACCGGAGGCAATGGAGGCGCTATCTACAATAATGGCGGCGATTTTTCTCAAACACAGAAGGATGCTTCCGGATTTAAAGGTCTGTTTGTAAATGATGTTCATTTTTCAAACAATAAAGCAGCAGGAAAAGGCGGAGCTTTATATAATGATACAAACGGTTATGCAATACTTCAAAATGTTGAACTGGACGGAGCATCGGGCGATGCAAAAAATGATATCTTCAATAAAGGAAGCATGTATATTACAAACAGCGAAAAAATAAACAAGTTCAATTCTGACATTGAAAATGACGGAACATTATCATTTTTCTCTGAGGCTGTCGGCGGAGAAAACGGTTCTATGATTTCATTTTTGAATAACACTGATAACGGAACATTAAATCTCAACGGTTTTAATACTGTTAAAGATTTAAAAAACTCCGGAACGGTTAATTTCGGAAGTGCCGGCGATCATTCAATGCTGACTGAAAACACTATAACCGGCGCATTTTTGAACAGTAAAACCGCAGTAAATAATGCCGTATTGAATTTATCAGGGGAAACTGCAAAATTTGACAATAAAACAGGCGGAAATTTCAACAATAACGGCGAATTATACATTGAATACGGCTCTGCATTAAATAACGACGGCTCCATTCAAAATGACGGAGTAATAATATCTGATGAGAAATCTAAAATTACAGGTTCATCAAACGGTTTAATAACCAATCACAAAGCGGTTGAATTAAAAGGCGATGCATCGGGCTATTTAGGAAAATACATGCAAAATGCCGAAAATAGTATTACTCAGGTCGATAAAGGGGCTGAATTTTTTAACGGCGAAACTTCAATAACAAACGGCGAATTACGCTGGTTTACGGAAAACGATTTATCGGACAGTGCGAAGCTGACTGCAAGCGGTGATAATACAAGCGTAATAATAGGAAACAGCGAAGATAATGTTAATTTTACGCTTCAGAACGGAAGCAGTATTGATGCAAAAGTAACTCTGGCAGACGGTTCGATATTAAATGCCGGAACTCAAAAAGGAAGCGGCTCATTGACTTTAAAAGACGGCTCATACTGGGGCGGTACGATTAACGTTAATGAAAACGGGAGTTTGAACATACAGTCGGGAACTTCTACACAAGGCAAAGATTCTGTATTAAATGCAAATAACGGCAGCGTAAATCTTCAAAAAGGCACGCTGTATTTGGCTAACGGAAGTTCAATTGCACGTGATGTCATTACAACGGCTGCTGATGATACTACTTTATATCTTGATAAAAACTCCGAAGTAACATTAAATGCCGGAGATACAACAAACGGATGCACCATATTAGACGGCGGTACATTGAATTATGAAAAAGATGTTACGGTAGGAGGTAATGCAGAGCTTGAAGCATATCAAGGCAAATTGAATATTCAAAACGGCGGGCAATTACATTTAAATGCAGAAAAAAGCACGGTTGACGGGGATGTCGATGTTACAATAGCGAAAGATTCTTCGGTTGATGTACACGGCGGTACATTTCAAATAGATCAGGAAGATACATGGGATGGTGTCTTAACATTAAATGACGGAACATTAAACTATCATGTACAAAAAAATGGAACATTCCATGCATACAACGGACACTTGAATTTATTAAAAGATTCAATATTGACAATAACAGACCCCAGTATTGTTGAGGATAAAGTTGCAATTGATATACAAGAAGGTTCAATGGTTAATGTAGAAAGTCAGGGGAAATTCCATCTCGGCGAAGAAGATAAGTGGAACGGCTTAGTTAAAAATAACGGCGGAGAGCTTGCCGTATCCGGAACTGCCGGATATACGGGAGGTTTTCAGCAAGACGGAGGAAGCCTTAAATTTACAAACGGCTCTAACATCCATATAGAAGAAAACG
>CAZBFV010000040.1:0-19206 GCA_964491345.1 uncultured Muribaculaceae bacterium | reverse complement strand
TATGCAATAAATATAATGCCGGCAATAAAATTAATATGGGGGCAAAAAACGATGAAATATAAATAATTATACTCTTTTTTTTCATTTTAGTTTTTTAAATAACTCCAAATAAAATAAAATACCATAAAAGAATTTATACGCTTTACTTGTATTAAGAAATATATCAATCGGCGGCATCGCTCCTTGTTTTGAAAATTCTATTTTCTTCAGTTTTTGTTCTTCATCTTTTACACATATTATATACGTATTTTTAACATTATAGCAATTTTTTAATTTTGTCTTATTTGCTATAAATAATAAATCTTCCGGCATAAATACATATAATTCATCTTCTGCAGGATTAGCGTACCTGTATGCCAGATATTCATAATATAAGAAATAATCTATATCCCGGCTTGTCTGCATATTATTCATTTTCATATTGTGCATTACTGCATAATTAGCAAAATCGAAAAATTTGTACGGATAATAATCAAATGCTATAATTTTATTTCTTTTTTTATTAAGAATATTCCATTCTTTATTATTATCAAGCCAATTTTCGTAAGTATATTTTTTTTGGTACTCTCTGTTTAGTTTAAAAAATGCAGAACCTATATCATAAAATTGTAAAATTAATCCTGTTAGTAAAATAACAGCTGCTTTTTTTGCTCCGAAATTTTTCAATATTACAGAAAAAACAAAAATGTAAATTATATAATAATTTTCCCAAATAAACCGTCCTGCTGTTCTAAATATTGATAATAATTTTACAATTTTCGCAGGCAGCTTAATATCCAATATTAATTTATCTGATAAAGTGATACTTAAAGTAATTGCAAGTATAAACATAATTATAAATACTGATAAAGCTGTGGCAGCTTCAAATTTGTATTTTTTTATATACTCAAAAATCTCTTTAGGTTTGTACTTTGTAAAAATGTATATAAAACTAAACAGAGCTAAAAGTATAAACCCTCCGCCCAAGTATGCAAACCCTTCATTTTGATTTGTAATATATAATTTTAAATGATTTAGAAACGGAAATAATCTGGAGCTAAATAAATTATAGACATTGACAGGATTTACAAATGTGTTTAAATTAGCTGAAAACGAGGGATAACCTGTTCCAAAAGATATTGTATCCGTATTAAATCCAGCTAAAATAATATAAGTTATAAATATGCCCGATAAGTATACAGGAATAAGCGAAAGATTAAATATTGCATCTTCTTTTTTTAAAAATTTATAAACAGAATAAGCTGATACCCCGATGAAACAGTATGGAATGAAATAAGGCATAATTCCGCAGGATAAAATGCCCGTTATAAAAAAGAATAAAACAGACTGTAGTTTAGAATATTTGTATAAGAAAGGGAATAGCGTTAAAAGAATTAAAAAGTGAGAAGCCAGAGTGAAATGACAAGGAAATTTCGCAACCATAGGCGGAGCAATAACAAAAAATATACTGCAAATAAAAGCATTTAATCTGGTTGTTTTTGTTAGGTCTTTAATTATTTTGTAAGATATAAGCCCTTGCAAAATCCAAGCCAGCAAACCATACCACCACGTGTATTGCAATGAAATAATTTCATTACTTTTAATGATATATTTAAAAAATATTTTTAGAAATATAGAGAATACAGGCAGATAATCAATGTAAAGTAAACTCGATTTAAAAGGATAAACAAAGTCTTGATAATACGGCAGGGGAGCATTTTCATTTAAAAAGACATAAAAATTTAGCCAGTTGCATGGTATATCAGTTTCATCAGCATATTTATGCGGAATAAATATCCAATCGGTATAATGAATATCAAAGTTTAAATATCCGAAAATACATATAAAAATCAATGAGTAGAATATTATTAAGATACTATTATATATTAAAGTTTGTTTTAGCTTATTATCCAATATTTTTCCCTCTTATATGTATGATATTTATTATTCCAACAATGAATTATGATAATTAGTATTATCAGTCATTAATCGATAAGTTTTGATAAAGAAATCAAATAAATTATATGCCTCACTTATTTCTATATATTCAGAAACAGGTAAAAAAGTTCTTTCTGGAAGTTCTATTTTCTTCAGTTTTTGTTCTTCATCTTTTACACATATTATATACGTATTTTTAACATTATAGCAATTTTTTAATTTTGTCTTATTTGCTATAAATAATAAATCTTCCGGCATAAATACATATAATTCATCTTCTGCAGGATTAGCGTACCTGTATGCCAGATATTCATAATATAAGAAATAATCTATATCCCGGCTTGTCTGCATATTATTCATTTTCATATTGTGCATTACTGCATAATTAGCAAAATCGAAAAATTTGTACGGATAATAATCAAATGCTATAATTTTATTTCTTTTTTTATTAAGAATATTCCATTCTTTATTATTATCAAGCCAATTTTCGTAAGTATATTTTTTTTGGTACTCTCTGTTTAGTTTAAAAAATGCAGAACCTATATCATAAAATTGTAAAATTAATCCTGTTAGTAAAATAACAGCTGCTTTTTTTGCTCCGAAATTTTTCAATATTACAGAAAAAACAAAAATGTAAATTATATAATAATTTTCCCAAATAAACCGTCCTGCTGTTCTAAATATTGATAATAATTTTACAATTTTCGCAGGCAGCTTAATATCCAATATTAATTTATCTGATAAAGTGATACTTAAAGTAATTGCAAGTATAAACATAATTATAAATACTGATAAAGCTGTGGCAGCTTCAAATTTGTATTTTTTTATATACTCAAAAATCTCTTTAGGTTTGTACTTTGTAAAAATGTATATAAAACTAAACAGAGCTAAAAGTATAAACCCTCCGCCCAAGTATGCAAACCCTTCATTTTGATTTGTAATATATAATTTTAAATGATTTAGAAACGGAAATAATCTGGAGCTAAATAAATTATAGACATTGACAGGATTTACAAATGTGTTTAAATTAGCTGAAAACGAGGGATAACCTGTTCCAAAAGATATTGTATCCGTATTAAATCCAGCTAAAATAATATAAGTTATAAATATGCCCGATAAGTATACAGGAATAAGCGAAAGATTAAATATTGCATCTTCTTTTTTTAAAAATTTATAAACAGAATAAGCTGATACCCCGATGAAACAGTATGGAATGAAATAAGGCATAATTCCGCAGGATAAAATGCCCGTTATAAAAAAGAATAAAACAGACTGTAGTTTAGAATATTTGTATAAGAAAGGGAATAGCGTTAAAAGAATTAAAAAGTGAGAAGCCAGAGTGAAATGACAAGGAAATTTCGCAACCATAGGCGGAGCAATAACAAAAAATATACTGCAAATAAAAGCATTTAATCTGGTTGTTTTTGTTAGGTCTTTAATTATTTTGTAAGATATAAGCCCTTGCAAAATCCAAGCCAGCAAACCATACCACCACGTGTATTGCAATGAAATAATTTCATTACTTTTAATGATATATTTAAAAAATATTTTTAGAAATATAGAGAATACAGGCAGATAATCAATGTAAAGTAAACTCGATTTAAAAGGATAAACAAAGTCTTGATAATACGGCAGGGGAGCATTTTCATTTAAAAAGACATAAAAATTTAGCCAGTTGCATGGTATATCAGTTTCATCAGCATATTTATGCGGAATAAATATCCAATCGGTATAATGAATATCAAAGTTTAAATATCCGAAAATACATATAAAAACCAATGCATAAAATACGGTTAGAAATATATAAAACCCGTTTCTTTTTAATTTTTCAGCCATGCTTATAACCTTAGTATAATGTATGAAGTAATTATAACAAAAAATCAGATTCTAAATATCTATTATTAAGAGCAATGAATTTTCATTAATTAATTTTAAATACTTTCCTAAAAATTTTTATATAGTAGAATTAAACATAATATTATAGACTGCGGAGTTATAATTTATGACAAGGAAAATGAAAAATATCTGTTTAATTTCTTTTTTTAGTCCGATTTTTATTATATTTTTGTATATGTTTTTTTATAATGTATTCCCATTGGGAACTAATTCCTTTATTTATTGGGATACCGGGTTTGAATATGTAAGCTTTTTTGAATATATGAAATCTTTGCTGGCTGATAATAATATTTTTTATTCATTTTCACGTTTCGGCGGGTCGGATATGATAATGTTTTCATCATATTACGGTTATTTTAGCCCTTTTAGTATTATATTTTTAATTACGCCGGATGAATATTTGAACAAAGTGCTTGTATTAATGATGCTTTTAAAAGTCGGTTTATGCGGTTTGACTTTTTCTTATTTTTTAAATAAAGAGTTTAAAGAAAGCTATTTCTCAGTTTTATTTGCGTTATCTTATGCATTATCTACGTATTGTTTAGTTTCTTTAATGACTAATTATTTCTTATTAGATGGTATTATTCTTTTTCCTTTATTAATGCTTGGTGTTGAAAAAATAATAAAAAACAGCGATAGCAAACTATATTGCATAATATTATTATTATCAATTTTGGCAAATTCATATATGGGTTTTGTATTTATACTTTGTTCTATAATTTATCTTATATACAAAATATTCTTATTAAAAAATGATTCGTTAAATATTTTTAATGAAAATTTAAAAAAAATATTATTAAATATTCTCTGTGTAGTATTATTAATGGCTTGGCTGTTATTTCCTATATTATTTTCTTATAATGCAGATTTAAATTATAAAACCGGTAATTTTTTGGAATCTGTATATCAAATTCGTGATTTTAATTTATTGTATAGTTTTACTTCGTTTCTTACATTAGTATTGAATACTGATAGATTCTATGATGATATCCGTCCTTATTTATTTATTGGTATTATACCTATGTTATTGGTAATATTATATTTTATTAATCCCAAAATTCCATTTAATGAACGAATATTTAGCGGAATGCTTATTATATTTTTATTCTTAATATTTTGCTTTCAAGCTTTGTTTTCATTATTTTCTGCAGGCGTTGTAGAACCGAGCGGTACCATATACAGGTTTTGTCTGATACATGTATTTGTATTTCTAGTTTTTGCTTATAAATCATTTTTGAATATATCGGACCTATCTTTTAAACATATACTATCGGTTATTGGTGCTTTAATTGCGCTTAATATTATTTTATATATTAAAGCAGATAAAATTTTTGATTATATTGATGTTAAGTCTTCCTTATATAAAATGGATGTGATATTTGCTTTAATATTTTTGGCATCACTGTTAGCTAAAAATTCGTATAAATTTTTAATCCTGTTTGTTATATTGCATTTATTTAATCTTTTATGTAGCAGTACTTTCTTATTTTCAAGCCAAACAGGTTGCTTAGCAAATAAAGAGGCAGATACGTTTATATCATATATTCGGGATTATAAACAAGTATTATCATATCTTAGAATCTTAGATGACGGTTTTTACAGAGTTGAAAGTCAGGATTTTTTTATTGATGATTCAAAATTATCATATATAAATAATACACCGATGTTACTAGGTTATAATGGGATAAGCAATTACTCTACTTTTGGAAATATATCTATAGTTGATTTTTATAATAATATAGGTTTTGTAACTTTAAATGTAAAAGAAATGTCTGTTGCATATAAAAATGGACTTCAATTATTTCCTTTATTTTTTACAGGTGTAAAATATATTATTTCAAAAGAAGAACTTCCGTATCCGTATCAAAAATTAAAATCTATTGATGCTAAGATTGGTGAAAAAATCTCTATATATCAAAATCCGTATAGTTTACCTATAGCTTTTGTCATTGATGATAAGTTATCTTATTCCGATCTAAAATTATTGGAAAAAAAGGCAAAAAACGGAACAATATATGATTATCAGAATTTATTAGCAAAGTTTCTTGCAGGTAAAGATTATGGCGATATTTATGAAACTGTGGATGTTTCAAAAGATATTAGCTCAGAAATATCTAAAAAAGAGATTCAAATAGAACAAAAAGAAAAGGAATTGCGTAAAAATAAAGGTTATAATGAAGGTGATGTTGTAAGTTTGTTAAGAGATAAAGATACACCCGAGTTCAATCCGACAACTAGATCGTTCTTTATTTCATATAATGATGTTCAAATCAGTAAAATTTCATTAAAATTACCTGTTCCTTTTGATAAAAGAGTTTATTTGGGATTACAAAATACAGGTTATGAGGATTTCGTTTTTTATAAAATTTTGACCGGTACAACAGATTTTCCTATTATTTATTCTTCAAAAAATCAAAATATTTATTTTGAAAATAATACGGATGCTGAAGAAATGGACTTTGATATTTACTATTTATCAAAGACGGATTATTCAGAATATACCGATTTTAAATCCGGAAAACAAAAGGTATTTTTTGTGTACGAAGATTTAGATGTTCTTCAAAAATATTATGAAGAACTGTCTCAGAATCCTTGCCAATTAAGGAAAATATCGAGTTCGCATTTAACAGGCAGTTTTAATGAAATAGAAAAAAGTAAATTACTGTTTTTATCTATACCATTTGATAATAATTGGATAATTAAAATAAACGGCAGAAAAAGAAAGCCTATAGAGTTATTAGATTCTATGATGGCTATACCTGTTGAACCCGGGGATACTGAGCTGGATATGAAATATATTCCAAAAGGTTTTCGTTTTGGTACTATTGTTTCAATCGTTACTCTTTTGGTACTGCTGTACAGAAGAAAGAAAAGAAATTCGTAGGCTTCGTCAGTAACAAAAAAGAAACACTTTGCATAAAGACTCAGTGTTTCTTTTTTGTATTCATACCTGAAAGTAAAATATTATTATGGTCTGTTTTTAATACAAGCTATATTGTTTGCATATACAGCATAACAATACATATTTAGATTTAGGTTATATAATAAATTTATATCATCATGTGAAAAGACATAAATATAGTCATCCTTTGAATATTTATAGCTGATTTCTAAAAAATATCCGTTATATTTAGGCTGCCGGCTTCTAATCAGACTATTCATTTTGATATTATTATATATAGCATAATGATAAAAATCGTTATATATAACATCGGAAGCCATTCCTATTAAATAATTTCTTTCATCAATATCAAAATTTTTTTTATCTTTAACTCTGTCATATTCTTGTTCGTGAGAATCCCAAAAATAATCTTCATAATATAAAGTATTATCTATCTTGGGAATGATTATAACTTTTTTATTTGCAATTAATGTTTTCCATAATAAATTGTTGTTTAACGGATTTTCGTATGCTCTTTTAGTTTGATATTCTTTATTTAAAAACGATATAGTCGAATGTATATCATATATTTGCAAGATTAATCCAAAAGCAAGAATTATTGTTGCTTTTCTTTGAGATAAATTTTTTATGATAAAAATCATTACTAAGAAATATAATATATAATAATTATTCCATATAATTCTTCCCGGAGTCCTGAATATACTTAGAATTTTCTCAATTATAATAGGTATTTTAATATCTAAAATGAAATATCTTGAAATTGTTATATTTAACGCTGATGCCCAAAATAATATTATTACGGCTACAGCAGATAAAACACATATTTCGATTTTGTATTTATTAATATAATCATGTATATCTTGCAACCTGTATCTGAATGACAATAACACAAAACTAAACAAAAGTAATATAATAAATCCTCCGCCTAAATATGCAAATCCTTCATTTTGCATATGAGAATATAACTCTGAATTATTTAAAAAAGGAAATAAATCGGATTTAAATAAGCGAAATACATTAATAGGATTAAAAAATGTATTTAAATTTATATTGTACCCTTTAAATCCGCAACTATATGAATACATATCAGGCGTATTCCCATTCCATAGCCCAGTTCCAATTAATGTTCCCAATATAAATATTGAAGCTAAAATGATATTATCTTTTATTGTTTTATCTTTTACAGCTTTATATATACAATATGAAAACAAATTTATTGCAACAATCGGAATAAAAGAAGATGCAATTCCGCAAACAAAGAAAACGAACAAAAAATAAATCAATATAAGTTTTCTCTTGTCAAAATTATAAAAATATGGCAAAAAAGATATTAAAATTATAAAATGTGCAGACAATGGGAAATTAGACGGAAATCTATAAATCATAGGAGGTGCAGTAACAAAGAATATACTGCAGATTATGGCATTTAGACTTGTTGTTTTAGCTGAGTCTTTAATAATTTTATATGACAATATACCCTGCAATATCCAGCATGCCAGCCCGAACCACCATACATACTGCAGTTCAATTACAGATGATACATGCATTATATATTTATAATAGATTTTAACTAATGCCATCAGTATCGGGCAATAATCAATACTTAGCATGTTTGAAATGAACGGATATGCATTATTATCCGTATACGGCATTTTAATATCATCATTTAAAAATGCCAAAAAATTCAGATAGTTTATACTGATATCTCCATAGTCGACATGACCATGCGGAACCATCAGCCAATCAGTATAATGTATATCAAAATTTCTGTATCCGAATATTGAAATAAATATTCCGGCATACAATAATATTAAGAAAGTATATATTCCAAAATTAATATATCTGATTTTCATAATCTGCCCCGTTATTTTAATATTAACTTTATTTTTTCCGATATATATGCTAAATCTTCATCGCTTAAATTCAGCCCTGATGGAATATAAAAACCTTTTTGGTAGAGTTTTTCCGATATGGGTCTGTTTATCGTATCTAAAATCCCCAGCTTTTTAAATACAGGCTGATTATGCATCGGATAAAAGAAAGGACGTGTTTCTATTCCCTGTTCTTTTAATTTGAGCATTACATCTTTAGCCGATAATTTAACATCTTTATTTAAAACAATTCCAAAAACCCAGTAATGATTTTGTGCGTATGATGTCTTTGGCGCTGGTAATTTTGCCGGAATGTCTTTTAAAAATTCCTGATAAACGCTTCCGATATGTTTTTTTATTGAAACGGTTTTATCTATTTTTTCAAGCTGGGCGCAGGCAACAGCCGCCTGCAGGTTAGACATTCTATAATTCCATCCTATACTGTCATGCACAAATCTATTTTCAGAAAAACAAAGATTTTTATAATAACCGGCTTTTTTATATAAGTTTTCATTTGAGGTTAATATTATTCCTCCTTCACCGCAGGCGACATGTTTATTTGAAAAAAAGGAAAAAGTCGAAATATCGCTGAAACTGCCGCATTTTTTGTGATTATACTCCTGACCGTGCGCTTGAGCCGCATCTTCAATTACCTTCAGATTGTATTTTTCTGCAATATTTAATATAGGTTCAACATTCGACGGCAAACCGTATATATGAACAATTACAATTGCCTTGGTCTTTTTTGTTATGACGTCTTCAATTTTATTAACATCAATATTCCACGTTTCATTTTCGGCATCAACAAAAACAGGTTTTAATTTATTATATATGCAGCTTTGTGCTGCCGATATAATATTAAAATCGGGAATTATAACTTCGTCATAATCATTCCATTTATATTCATCTTTCAAAGCTCTGAAAGCAACATCCAATGCCCCTGAGCCGTTAGCTACGCAACTGCCGTACTCCTGATTGCAATATTTTGAAAAATCCTGCTCCAGCCTTTTGATAAACGGACCGTTTGAGCCAATCCATCCTGTTTTAATACATTCTTCTAAATATTCTTTCTCATTTCCGTCAAGAATACAGCAGTAAACAGGATAAAATTTATTCATTGACTGAAGCCTCCGAATCAGAAATGCCCTCAAAACGCACCTTATCATCAATTCCTAAATAAGGTCCCTGCTTAATTTCTATTATTTCAACATCTTCCAAACAATATAGCCCATGCCCTCCGGAAATAAGGAAAATAATATCTCCCTCACCTGCAATAGCACTTTCAATATATTTTTTGTCCTGCGTGTATAAATCAAGCCTTATTTTTCCTTTTCTGATAATTAATGTTTCCTGAGTAACCGATATTTCCCTTTGTATAATATTATGAACATGCGCTGCAACCCGATGTCCTTTTTCATGCTGCATAAATCCGATTTGCTGAGGAGAATTTTTTTCGGTAAAAAATTTTGTACCGTTTGCGCTGTATTCTTTTCTTATTATCATTGCTATCCGGGCATTATTATATGAAAAATATTGAATCATATTTATGCACCCCGTTTTATTTTAAAGACATATAAAAAGGCTTCAAAGATTATTCTAAAATCCATTTTTGATTTGCCTTTTTCTCTTTCCGCAAAATCTATACCGAATTCTTTGTATTTGCATCCCGAATGAACAGCTTTATATTTTATTTCTGCATTTAATATATATCCGTTTGCCTTAAGCGAATTTAAATCAATTTTTTCTAATGCGGATTTTGTATAAGTATTAAATCCGCCCGTCCAATCATAAATTTCCTTTCCTATAATTAATCTGGCATAGTGATTTCCGCCTATTGAAATAAAATTTCTAAACCAGTTTTTTTCCTGAGTATTTCCGCCCTTTATGTATCTTGAGCCGAAAATAGCTTCATAACCTTCATTAAGATACTGTATAATTTCCGCAAAATGCTTAGGATTATGCGAAAAATCGGCATCACATGTTGATATGGCATCAAAACCGTTTTCCAGCCCCCATTTCATACCGATTTTATAGGCATTTGCAAGCCCCGATTTTTTTTCTTCCGTCAGCAGAAACAGCCTGTTGTATTTCTTTTGAAGATTTTTGATAATATCCGCCGTTCCGTCCGGAGATGAACTGTCAACTACAAGTATATTTAAACTGTCGTATCGGCTGAAAATTGCGTCTGTTATTTTTTCTACAGTCTGAGCTTCATTATATGTAGGAATGATAATTAAATGTTTCATTATAATGCCTCTTTCAGTATCCATTTTTTTATTATATAATTAACTGGAAATAATTCAAGGAGAATAAATTGAAAAGGGCTTTAATTACCGGAGTTACCGGACAAGACGGAAGTTATTTGAGCGAATTGCTTTTAAATAAGGGATATGAAGTTTACGGTATGGTAAGAATGTCATCTGTTAATAATTTATCCAGACTTAGCAAAAGTGTAATAAATTCTTCAAATTTTCATATATGCCATGGGGATTTAACGGATACGGGAAGTTTATACCGCATTTTAGACGAGTCCGGACCTGATGAAATATATAATTTAGCTGCCCAGTCGTATGTAGGATTGTCTTGTAATTTTGAAGAATATACAACGGAAGTAAATGCTTTAGGTGTTTTAAGATTATTAAATTCGATGGATAATCTGAAATTGAACTCTAAATTTTATCAGGCTGTTACTTCTGATATGTTTGGAAATAATACGGAAGAAATTATAAATGAAAATATCCGTCCTAACCCGGGTAATCCATATGCCTGCTCTAAAGCTTATGCTATGATGATTGCAAACATATACAGAACAAAGGGCTGTTTTGTTGTAAACGGAATAGAGTTTCCGCATGAATCGGAAAGAAGGTCAGAAAAGTTTGTTACAAGAAAAATTACGAAAGCGGCTGTCAGAATAAAACTTGGAAAACAAAAGAAATTATCTTTAGGAAATTTGGATGTCCAGAGGGACTGGGGGCATGCTAAAGATTATGTTTTAGGCATGTGGCTTTCAATGCAGAAGGAAACTTCTGATGATTATGTGTTTGCAACAGGTATTGCTACATCTTTAAGGGATTTGTGCATAAAGATTTTTTCAAAACTTGATATAAATATTGAATTTAAAGGCGCAGGCGCCGATGAAAAAGCATACAATAAGGATACCGGCGGGATAATTATTGATGTTAATCCCGAGTATTGCAGAAAGAATGAAAAATATCGCTTAACCGGCGATTATTCAAAAGCAAAAAAAGTGCTGAACTGGAGTCCGAAGTATAGTATTGATGATGTTATTGATGAAATGATAAAAAAAGATTTGGAAGAAGAAACAAGATAATTATTAAATAATTGAAATCAAAAGAATTTTATTATAGCATGGTATAAATAAGAAAGAAACTAGGGTTGATTAATGAAAAAAGCATTTATAACGGGAGTTACGGGGCAGGATGGAAGTTATCTCAGCGAGCTTTTATTATCTAAAGGGTATCAAGTATATGGTTTGGCAAGAGTATCGTCAGTCCGTAATATGCCCAGAATAAATCATTTAACGGAGAATCCCGATTTTCATATATGTATCGGCGATGTTACCGATGCATTAAGTTTATCAAATGTAATAAAATCAATTCAGCCTGATGAAATATATAATTTAGCGGCGTTATCTCAAGTAAAAAAATCATTTGAACTGCCGGTGCAGACAGCTAATATTGATGCAGTCGGAACAGTTAATATGCTTGAAACCGTCAGATCTTTGAATTTAATAAATAAAGTCAGGTTTTATCAGGCTTCAACATCCGAGTTGTACGGAAACAATATGACGGAAATTCAAAACGAAAAAACGGTTTTTATGCCTCAATCGCCTTATGCATGCTCAAAGTTATACTCATACTGGATGACTGTTATTTACAGAAATTCATATAAAATGTTTGCTTCAAACGGAATATTATTCAATCATGAATCTCCGCGCAGGGGTGAAGATTTTGTTACAAGAAAAATTACAATTGCGGCTTCTCAAATAAAATTAGGTTTAAGGGAAAAATTATATCTGGGTAATTTATCTGCAAAAAGGGACTGGGGGCATTCTAAGGATTATGTCTTAGGCATGTGGAAAATATTGCAGAATGATACACCTGATGATTTTGTGCTTTCAACTGGCGTAACAACAACAATCAGAGATTTTTGCAGAAAAGTTTTTGCTAAACTTGATATTCCGCTTGAATTTAAAGGCGAAGGCGCAGATGAAAAAGGTTATAATATAAGAACGGGCAGGTGTATTGTTGAAGTCGACCCTCAATTATACAGACCGTTAGATGTTAATGGTTTATGCGGAGATTGTTCCAAGGCAAAAAGAATACTTAATTGGAGTCCTCAATATGATTTGGATGCGCTTATTGATGAAATGGTGGAGCACGATTTAAGAATAACCGGAAAATTATGCAGTGTATAAAAGGAGTTTGAAGTTTACTCCTCCTCTTTTATTATGCTTATTTATGACATTTTATTATATCACGTTTTTCGTCTGTTTTTTCCTCCTGTAAAAAAGGTGCAGTAGTAAATACTGCTTCAATATAAACGGGGCTGGGTATATGGCGGGGGCAAAAAAAAAGGGGGGGGGGAAAAAAAAAGAGAAAATAATGCACAGGGGCGTTTAATTCGGCACCTGAGCATGCGTATTTTTTATGTATCCGTCCGGATTTAATATTCATTTCTGTTTATATATATTTTATCCTGATTATTTTTATCGTCCTTAGTACATACAATATAATCTTCATTAAGGCTGTAGCAGTTTTTAAGCCTTGTTCCGTATTCTATTAAATGCATTTCGTTATTTGTAAAAAGAAATAAATCATTGACGGAAGGATGAAAATATATGTAATCAAGTTTTTTTCTGTTATTTTTCGGCTGTCTGCTTCTTATTAAACTGTTGATTTTGTATCGGTTATAAATTGCCCAGTAGTAGAAATCTTTAAATTCTATTTGGCTTTTTATTTCATTTTTATATACTTCACTTGTATATTTTTGGCTGATAACCGGATATACGGAAGGAAACTTTGCGTTATGCATATTTTTAAAAAAGTTATTAAATTGTCCGCTGTCCTCAATACGGGAAGTTATTATCGTATTTTTATTTTTATTTAAGACAGACCATTTATAATTATCGTTTAAAAAATTTTTGTATTCATATTTGATTTTATATTCATTATGCAGATTTATAAAAGCGGATTTTAAATCATATATCTGCAGGGCTAAAGCGCAAAAAATTACAGCTCCGGCTTTTTTTGCATCAAAATTTTTTAAAATAAATATAAAAACAGCGAAGTAAATTAAGTAGAAATCAACCCAGATAAACCTGCCCGAAGCTCTGAATATACTTAATGCTTTTTCTATTATTACCGGTACTTTTACGGCTAATAACAGTCTGTTTGAAAATGTTATATTTAAAGATGCCGCACATAATAATATGAATAAAAATAAAAAACATAGAAAGAAGCATTCAGTTTTATATTTTATCAGGTAATTAACTGTTTGCACGGGTTTATATTTATAACACAAATAAATAACTGCAAATACGGTTAATATTAAAAATCCTCCGCCTAAATATGCAAACCCTTCATTTTGGTCGATAAAATATAAATGCAGATTATTTAAGAAAGGAAATAAATCTGATTTAAATAAACCGAATACATTAGCCGGATTTATAAATGTATTCAGGTTAGCTGAAGTATATCTGTATCCGACTCCATAAAGACAAGTACTTCCTATAAAACCGCCCCACAATGTAAATGACAGCAATATACCCGCATAGTTCGCAGACAGAGGAATTATGTTATTGAGAATTTTTTTATTCCGGATAATTTTTAAGACGGTTAAAGCAGTCAAGTTTCCCGATACTATAGGAACGAATGTACTTGCAATTCCGCAGGCTAAAAATCCTGACAGGAAGTAGAATATTATTTCTTTTTTTCTATCGAACTGATATACGAACGGAATAAAAGACAGTAATATTAAGAAATGTGAAGTTAATACAAAATGATATGGAAAACGGGCGATAAGAGGCGGTGCTAGGATAAAAAATATGGTGCATAATAAAATAACAAAATTATTTTTGCCTGTTGTTTTTTTTAGTATTTTAAATGCCAGTAATCCGTTTAATATAAAACAAAACAGCCCGTACCACCAAGCATATTGTATATTTATAATTGATGAAGCCTTAAGAATATATTTGCAGAATATTTTTACGGATACCATAATTACGGGGGCATAGTCTATGCTTAATACCGATGTAATAAACGGGTAAGCATTATTTCTTACTGCCGGAACAATGGAATCATCATTCAAAAATGCAAAAAAATTAAGATAATTCAGTATTATATCTGCCGAATCAGTGTGATGATGAGTTACCATGCACCAGTCGGTATAGAATATATTAAAATTCAAATATCCGAATATTAATATAAAAATCGTTATATAAACCGATATTAAAAATATATAGAATAAAGTATTTTGCAATTTATCGTTCATTTTAAAATCCAATCATTATCTATTCAAAATTTAAATTTGTTTTTTCCAAATCCGATTTTATGAAATTTTTTGTACAAATAATGTATTCTTCCATAATATTATAGCATTGCCGTAAATTAGTATTATACTTAATCATGTCTGTTTCGTATCCGGCAAATAAATATAAATCGTTATTTTGAGGATTTTTATATATATGCTCCAGAAAATCAATATTGTTATACGGCTGTCTGCTTCTTATTAAACTGTTGATTTTGTATCGGTTATAAATTGCCCAGTAGTAGAAATCATTAAAAACGGTTTGTCCTTTTATTTCTTCAAGATATCTTTTTTGAGCTTCTTTTTGATACACATCAGGCATGACGGGAATAAATTTAGTTTTTGAAATATTATAAAAATATCTCTCGATATATTTAGTGTTTTCTATTTTTGATGTTATAAGATTACTTTTGTTTTTACTTAACAAAATCCAGTCCCGATTGTTAAATAAAGGATTTTCGTAAGTTTTTTTCTGCCGGTATTCGTTATGCAGAAATACAAATGCGGATTTTAAATCGTATATCTGCAGAACTAAAGCGCAAAAAATTATAATTCCGGCTTTTTTTGCACTGAAATTTTTTAAAATAAACAGAAAAACAGCGGAGTAAATTAAGTAGAAATCAACCCAGATAAACCTGCCCGAAGCTCTGAATATACTTAATGCTTTTTCAATTATTACGGGAGCTTTTACGGATAACAATAATCTGTTTGAAAAGGTTATGTTTAAAGATACTGCTCCGAATAGTGTTATTAAAAATACGAAAATAAATATTAAAAGCTCAAGTCTGTATTTTCCCGCATATTGAATAATATCAGATAATTTATATTTTTTTATCAGCCATAGAAACGAGAAGCAACATAAAATAATAATTCCGCCCCCTAAATATGCAAAGCCTTCCTGCTGATCATAAACGTATAATTTTAAACCGTTTAAGAACGGAAATAAATCCGACTTAAACAGCGAAAATACATTAACGGGATTTATAAAAGTATTTAAATTAGCGGAAAAATACCTGTATCCGACCCCGTAGGGAACTATATTATCCGTAAATCCGCCGTATAATCCGAATGCGGACAATGCTCCGAATATAAAGGACAATATATAAAACAGATTAAACTTTATATTTTTATTTGTTATAGCCGAGAAGATGCTATATGCAATAATATTTATTATAACTATAGGAATAAAAGTACTTGCAATTCCGCAGGATATAAAACCTAACAGAAAATATAAGATTATTAATTTTTTATTGCTTATATTAAATACAAACGGTATAAATGATGCAAGTATTAAAAAGTGAGATGCAAGTGTAAAATTAAACGGAAATCTGTAAATTAAAGGCGGGGCAGTCACAAAAAATATACTGCACAGCAAAGCATTTAAATCCGGCGTATCGGCTGATTTTTTTATAATTTTAAAAGATAAAACCCCCTGAAGTATAAAGCATGCCAGTCCGTACAGCCATACATACTGGATATTAACTATGTATTTAATATTTAGAATATATTTATAATAAATCTTAACAAATAACATTACAACAGGAGCGTAATCAATGCTCAGCATGTTTAAGCTAAACGGATAAGCATTTACTCTGACGTATGGTATATTTGTTTCATCATTTAAAAATGCAAGGAAGTTTAAATAATTAATGCTTATATCTCCGTAATCGGCATGTTCATGCGGAAGCATAAGCCAATCAGTATAATGAATATCAAAATTGTAATATCCGTATATTATAATGAATATTAAAGAATACGAAATTATCAAAAATAAGTTTAAAATTACGGTTTTATACTTATTTGTCATATATTGTCAGGTATTATCCTTTAAAGTTTTGTATAATAATTTGTACGCTTCAGTAGTTTTATCATATTTTATATAACTTTGCAAATTAATTTCCTTAAATCCTTTGTCTTGGAATTTAGTGCATGTTATATATTCGGGAGTGATATAATAGCAGTATTTCAGATTGGTTTCTTCTTTTATAAAGCCTAAATCATCTTTATGAAATACATATAAGTCGTATTTTGAAGGAGTCTGATATCTTTTTAGCAGAAAGTCGTAAAATTTTTTAGGATTAACATTTCTGCTTAACTGCAGATTATTAACTTTAAAATTGTTTCTGATTGCAAAATCATAAAAATGGGTATAATAATCCGGCATAAAAGAAAATATTATTATATTCTTTTTATTTTTTGCCAGAGAATTCCATAATCGGTTATTATTTAATTCATTTATAAAATACTTTTTTTCGCTGAAACAGCTCTGGCGCCATAACAAATTTTCATGTATATCATATATCTGTATAGATAATGCGCAAAAAAGAATGATTAAAACTTTTTTGGTTTCAACGGTTTTTAATAGAAAAGCAAATAAAATACAATACAATATATAATAATTGCCATGAATAAACCTGCCCGGGACTCTGAATATACCCAAGGTCTTTTGGAAAATTCCCGTTATGGGAATATAAAATAAAACTTTATCTGAAATTACAAAAACCAAAGCTGTAGACATTAAAAAAATAACAGTAATTACGGAAATTAAAATAATACATTCGAGTTTATATTTTTCAAATAGAAAAATCCCCCCCCCGAGCATATTTCTTTTACCGGATATTTTTTAAATAACAGAAATAAGGAAAATAGTATCAGAAGAATAACTCCCCCGCCTAAATATGCAGTTCCTTCCCCGTTTCCTTCAAACAGTTTTAAATTATTAAGAAATGGGAACAAAGAACTCCCTATACTATGAGGGTGAATAAACGAATTGAGATTCATAGTGTAATATTGCAGTCCTTCAGCGTATGGGCTGACATCTGAAGGAGCGCTGCATATAAAATAAGGTATAAAAGTTCCGGATAAATATATTAAAATCAGACTTATATTAAATATTATTTTTTTTGTTTTTATACTTTTATATATTGCGTAAGCAAGTAAATTTACAAAAATTACGGGAACAAAATAGGGGTGTATCCCGCATGATAAAATGCCTGATACAAACCAAAACAATATTAAAAATCTGTTGCTGAATTTATAAATAAAAGGCATAAAAGACATTAAGATTAAAAAATGCGCAGATAAATTAAGAGAAGAAGGGAATCTGCAAAACATGGGAGGAGATATAACAAAAAATATGGAGCAAATAAGTATATTAATATCATCTGCATTTGTAAGTTTTTTTAATATTTTGAAAGAAAACAGCCCTTGAAGAATAAAAAATATTACGCCATACCACCATGCAAATTGAAAATCTATCAATGCCCGTGAATGTAATATGTATCTGTAATATATCTTAATTAACAGAGAAAGGATAGACGAATAATCAATATAAAATAAACATCCTTTAAACGGATATATCATATTTGCATAATATGGAATTGGAGAATCGTCATTCAAAAAAGCAAAAAAATTTAAATAATTTAAATTTATATCTTCGTCCGGACTTGCTAAACACCAGTCGGTATAATGAATGTTAAAATTTAGATATCCATGTGTCAGAATAAATACAATCGCATAAACAAAAACTAAAAAAAATATAACCAAAATATTTTTAAACTTATTTTTCATATACTTATATTAGCATAAATAAATATTATAATTTTGATATTCATTATACAGATTGGCTTATGCTCCCGCATGAAAATGCCGATTACTTTTATTTATAAAAGAAGAAACCAATCTGAAATACTGCTATTATATCACTCCCGAATATATAACATGCACTAAATTCCAAGACAAAGGATTTAAGGAAATTAATTTGCAAAGTTATATAAAATATGATAAAACTACTGAAGCGTACAAATTATTATACAAAACTTTAAAGGATAATACCTGACAATATATGACAAATAAGTATAAAACCGTAATTTTAAACTTATTTTTGATAATTTCGTATTCTTTAATATTCATTATAATATACGGATATTACAATTTTGATATTCATTATACTGATTGGCTTATGCTCCCTCATGAACGTGCCGATTACTTTTATTTATAATTATTATAGTATAATCATAAGTATATGAAAAATAAGTTTAAAAATATTTTGGTTATATTTTTTTTAGTTTT
>CAZBFV010000039.1:0-19725 GCA_964491345.1 uncultured Muribaculaceae bacterium | reverse complement strand
ACTTGTTAAAGTAATTCTGCAGCGAAGTCCCAGCCTGTGAGCGGTTAAGAAATTCTAAGAGGCGGAATTGCGGACGGATAAAATCCGTAAAGCGAGCATCGGCGTAGCGGCTTGAAGCCGACAGGCTTCAAAAAGCGTAGTCCTAACAAGCGAGCGCAAAGCAATTCCAAGACAGCGGAATTTCCGCAGAGTGAAGTCGAGCGAAGCGAGCGGACTCGAAAAGGCGAAAATCGTTCGGAGTAGCAAAAAGCCGATAGGCTTTTGTAACGGAGATACTAGATTGAGCCGTAAGGAAATTCCAAGACAGCGTAATTGCGGATTTGAGAAACGATATCAGCGAGTTTTGAGGATCCGGTCGTGATATTTTCTGCATGTCAAATCAAAAAATTTAAAACGGCGGTTTCGCAGTGGTTAAATGCCAAGGCTCAGCGCCCCGCCGATTACCGCACCTGCGGAAGCAACGGCAAAAACGAGCGGTAATCTCTTTTTGAATGCCGCCCGTTGTGTGCAAAATTCATCTTTTTACTTTTTTAGCTTGTTTTAAATTATCATTATATCGAAGTTTTCGTTTCTTTTGCCAGCAATAAACCGGAAGTTTAAAAATCATTCTTAATTGTAAATTTGTTGTTACAAATATATAGAATTGGTATAATTTCCATATTAGTATTCTGAGAGGTGATATATGGGAAAAATATTCAAAAATAAATTATTTGTTATTTTGTTAGTTAATTTTCTTTTATTAACATTTTTAGCGGTATCTTTGGATATTGTTTATTATGTTAAAGCCATAATTCAAGACATGCCCGAAAAAACACCTTTAAAGGTATGTATGAGAGATCTTCCTTTTTGTGCAAAAATGATGTCTTTTGATAAATATTATCAAAAGAGGCGGAGTACGATGTTTAGGCCTATTGCAGGAAAGGAATATACTGATAAAGTTCCTATAGTATTATTCGGCTGTTCGTTTGCATACGGTCATACATTGCCTGACGAAAAGATTCTTTCCGCTCTGCTGGCGGATAAAATGAAACGAACTGTATATAACTTCGGCTTTCCCGGATGGGGGGGGGAAACTGTACTCTATCTTTTAAAAAATGATAAGGAATTGAGAAATATAAAAAAAGAAGGTAATGGAAAGCAATATTTAATTTATTGGTATATAACGGATCATTTAAGACGCTTATATTCTCCTTATTGGATGACAGCGCAGTATTATTTCTTGACTTATACCGAAAAAAACAATGATTTATATGTTACCAAACATAAACACCCTGTATTAGACGCCTATTATCCTTATAAAATCTATAATACAAACAGAATAGATATAAATGCAGATGAGCATACCCCTATGGAAGAAAAATTAAGATTTTTTAATCTGCATTTAAAAAAAATAATGGAAGAAAAACAAAAGGTATTTCCCGATGCAGAATTTATACTGTTATCAAGTGCCGATAAGTTTCCGGCTGAAGAAGAAAAAATTATGAAAGATATGGGAATACGGATATTATATATAAAAGAAATGACCGGCATAGATGTAGATGGTCCGTCTCTTGAAAGTGAAACCGAATGGCTTGCAGAGGGTCATCCTAATGAAAATGCTGTTAAAATAATAGCAGAAGCATTGGCAAAAGAACTTAAAGAATAAATTAATTTTTATATGTGTAAATTGTAAAAATGTTTTACTTCGTCCGTCCGCAATTCCGCTCTCTTGGAATTTCCTTACGGCTCAATCTAGTATCTCCGTTACAAAAGCCTATCGGCTTTTTGCACTCCGAACGATTTTCGCCTTTTCGAGTTCGCTCGCTTCGCTCGACTTCACTCTGCGGAAATTCCGCTGTCTTGGAATTGCTTTGCGCTCGCTTGTTAGGACTACGCTTTTTGAAGCCTGTCGGCTTCAAGCCGCTCCGCCGATGCTCGCTTACCGGACTCGTTTTACTTCGTCCGTCTGCAATTCCGCTCTCTGTCAAAGTGAATTTTGCACAAATCCGCTGGCAGTATAATTCAAGAAAGACTGCAAATCAAAGTTCTGATAAAAGGACAGTTAAGAAATTATATGGCATTAAAATCAGGCAAATGCAAAGCAACATGAATAAACCCCGCCGAAATTAACGGACTGCATTCAGAGCTTAGCAATACTGAAAAAATGAGCTTTGCAGAGCAACAAGACAAACAGAAAACTAAAAGGAAATTTTATAAATGCAACAAAATAAAACATTTCCGTTTATTTTATCAGTCCTCAACTGCGTTGTTAAAAAGGGAAAATAGAGAAACAATGCTTATTTGCAGATATAAAAAACTATAAATCAGACCAGCTTGGATTATCAAAATTACCGTTATGGTTATAAAAATAAAGGTTGTTATATGTACCGGGAACTAAATAACTATATATTTTTTTTGCCATATTTTTCTTGCCTTTAGCTTCTGCATACGGCTCACGGTAAGGGTCTTGGTTTGTAACATTCATCATATTCTGCATTTCGGCAGAATAGCCTGTATTCTGCATATACTGAGCTGTTGTCATATATTGGTTGTCAACAAAAGCCTTTGCCGACAACGATGATAATATAACAAAAACAGATAATAAAGCAATCTTCTTCATATAATAAATTCCTCTTATTTACTTATATGATAGCCTATTTTTTCAGAGAATGCAATATTTAAATATTCTCTGTTTGTATGATATTTACAAATTCATCAACGAGGTTTTCCTCTGATACTTTTTTTATAATCTGTCCTTTCTTAAATATATAGCCTTCTTTAATACCTCCTGCAATGCCGTAATCAGCGTGTTTTGCTTCTCCTGGACCATTCACGGCGCATCCCATAACCGCAACGGTTAAAGGTTTATCAAAACCGCACAGCTTGTTTTCAACTGTTTTGGCAAGATTGATTAAATCTATCTGCGTTCTTCCGCATGCCGGACAAGATATAAAATTTATTCCTTTTTTCCTCAAGCCCAAAGATTTTAAAATCATAAACCCTGCTTTAACTTCTTCTAATGGCGAATCCGTAAGCGAAACTCTTATTGTATCTCCTATACCTTCTGCAAGAAGCGTGCCTATGCCTACGGAAGATTTTATAATTCCGCCTTTTAAAGTACCTGCTTCCGTTACGCCTAAATGCAGAGGATAATCAACTTTTTTTGCAATAAGTCTGTATGCTTCAATTGTAGTTAATACATCACTTGATTTGAGCGAAATTTTAATTTTATCAAAGTTATTATCTTCTAAAATTTTTATATGGCGCATTGCACTCATAACCATTTTTTCATGCAGAGGCATATTTAATTGTTCTATATCTTTTTCCAAAGAACCGCCGTTTATTCCAATTCTAATAGGAATATTGTTTGTTTTTGCGAGTGCAACAATTTTTTTTGTATGTTCTTCTTTTCCTATGTTGCCCGGATTTATCCGCAGACCGTCTATACCGTTTTCTATACATTTTACGGCAAGCCTGTAGTCAAAATGAATATCAGCAATCAAGGGAAGGGTCGAATTTTTTTTTATTTCTTTAACTGCTTCCGCCGCTTCAAAATTTAATATTGCAAGGCGGACTATTTCACAGCCTGATTCTTTTAAATCGTATATTTGCTGCAGAGTTTTTTTTATATCTCTGGTATCTGTGTTTGTCATTGATTGTACGGAAACCGGTGCATTTGCACCTATTTTTACATTACCGATTTGTATTTGTCTTGATTTTCTTCTTTGTATCATGATTTTATTATTCCTGCTATTATTATATTATAGTATTTAATATTAGGAAATGTGACATGAAAATTGCAGTTATCTCGGATATACATGGAAATCTTGAAGCACTTAACAGCGTACTTGAAGATATTAAAAAAGAGGGGTGCGGCAAAATATTTTGCTTAGGGGATATTATAATGGCAGGACCGGAGCCGAAAGAAACTCTGAGCAGGATATATGCACTTATTCAGTCAGAAGATTTTTATATAATTCAGGGTAATACAGACAAGATGTTGTCTGTATTTTCTTTTGATGCGTATAACCGGACCGTTAAAATAAACGGAGTGATGGGAAGTGCATATCTTGCGGACAGCAGGCTGCTTAATGAAGCAGAAAAAGAATTTTTAAAAAATCTGCCTGAACAAAAAGAAATTGAGCTTTTCGGAATAAAGATATTATTAGTACACGGCTCGCCCCGCAGAAATAATGAAAATATTTATCCCGATATGAAAATTGAAGAAATTGAAGAAATGATAAAGGATACTGAAGCGGATATTATTTTTTGCGGTCATACGCATACCCCCTGCGGTTATCAGACAAACACAAATCAAACTGTTGTAAATGCCGGAAGCGTAGGCAGACCGTTTACCTCTAACCCCGATTCTTGCTACGCAGTTATGACAATAGATGAGGATAAAAAAACATTCAAAGTAGAACATAAATTTGTAAAATACGATATTCAAAAATCGGCTGAAAAGATTATAAAACGTAATTTTGACGGCTGCGAAAAACTTGCGGACATGCTTATAAACCCTCAGACAAGATATCCTAAATAAATATGTAAAATTTTATAAATTAATTGGCAAAAAAAACTTTTTTAGTTGTTAAAACAATCAGAAATCATAATCCGATTTTTAAAAGGAAAAAAATGAACACAAACATACCTCGTTTAGATGTTAAGCCGAAAAGATTAAGAAATATTCCGCCTGATTTGCGAAACGGACGCAGTGTCAGTTTTAGAGGTACACCGGCAGCTGCATTAATAACTAAAGCTGATAAGCCTGTAATGGATATATTTTCCAAGTATTACGGCGATATCGGGGTCAAAATAGGCGAAAAGCTGGGAAGGCTTGCCTCGGAAGGCGTAAGCGAAAACGGACAAAAAGGACTTAGTTTATTAGAAAAAGCAGGAAACAAAATATTACAAAAGAGCTCCAGGTTTTCAACTGAAAAAGGAGCTCTTTCCATTAAATCAAAATCAATTCCCCGTTCTCTTTTGGAGAATATTATTTTCCCGTTTGTAAACATACCGTTATATGCCCTGAACTGGGTTGTTAATAAAGCAAAGTCTGTTCCTGTATTAAAAAACGGCGCAGAAAAATTATATAAAACGTCCGTATTAAGAATACCGCGCAAACTGCATGAGCTTGATTGGAAAACAGACAGTTTAAAAGGCATTATGGACAGAACAAAAGAAACTGTTGCAAATTTTGCAAAAAGCAAGGGCATGTCGTATGAAGCAGTAATGGAAAAAATATCAAAAAACAGTGCTGGTGATGCTCCTATATTAAAAGAAGCAGACGATTATATAAGAGAAAAATTATATAAAGTAAGCAATAAATTTTTTGATAAACACACGGGAAACTTCAATACGGCATACGAAAGACCGCTGAACAGAATTGTAACAGGTTTAATTCCGGTAGCTTTCCTTGCAAATGATGCTTATAACCTGTCCGTATTATGCGGGGATAAAAAAGAAGATTCTCAAAAAGAAGCGAAAGAAAGAACAAAACAGGAAATTTCAAGAGTATTTACAACCGCATTTATTCAATTGCTGACTTTTGGAGCATTTACAAAACAAGTTAATACAATTCCCTGGTTTACCCCTTTAACCTCTGCCGCTACGGTTCTTTTTTCTGAAATAAATTCAAGAAAGAAAAACGGAAAACCCGTTTTCTTTTTAACATCCGAACAGGCAAAGGAATATAACCTGAAAAAAGCTAATGAAAAAACTAATCAGAAAAAATTTAAAATTCCATTTGGAAAAAAGAATAATCCGGCGGAAAAATCTCAAATAAAAGAACATCAAAAAAATACTCAAAATACGGTAAAAAGTTTTCCTGTAAAGATTTCACAAAATAATATTCCGAATGTGTTTACAAGTTTTAAATCTTCTGACCGAAATAACACATCTGATAAAGATACAAAAAAAGACCAGCCTAAAGCACTTATAAACTTTAAAACATTCAAAAACGGAGTAATTATCTTAACAGTTCTGGGATTTGCACTGAGTTTTCTCAAAAACAGCTCATTTACAAAAAACTCTGCACTCGTTAAAACGGTTAAAAATATAGGTGAATTTTTTAAGCAGAAAGTATATAATCCGTTAGCTTTCAAAGATTTTACAATTTCAAACAATGAATTTAATCAATTAACAGGAAGCCTTGACGAAATAGGATGCAGGGAAATTGCAGACGGTCATCGTTTTATCTGTGAAAAATACGGTAAAAATGCCGGCGATGGATTAATAAAAATGTATAAATCATCATTATCCGAGTCTAAAGTGCCAAATATAGTTCAAAATACCATAGAGGCGCTGAAAAGTGCAGGAGCAGAATTTTCGGATAGTGATGCAGAAAAAATCGCAAAATCCATAAAAACCGCAATTAAACAAAACGGAAGCGAAATTTCCGAAAATAAGTTTGATGCTGTTGTAAGCAAAGCAAAAAAAATATTGGATAATAATCATATAACATTTACGGATGAACAGGCACAGGCATTTTCCGGCTCGATAATTTCATCATTAAAATCTAATATTACGGAAAAACCGATACAGGTTGAAACAAAACTTAAACCTTTTGTCGATATAGTGACTCAGCCGTTCAAATTTATTATGTCCGTATTGAAAATGCCGTTTAAAATCACAAGTTCAATAGTAAATATTTTGGTTTCGCCTGTCGAAAAAAAGGCAGCATTGGCTGAATTGGGAGAAGCGCAGTTAAATGGCATTGAAACAAAAATACATAGAGTTGTAACCGAAATATTCGGAGAAAAAACGGCTAAAAGCGGTAAAATCAGCCAGACTATTTTTGCTAATGCAATGGAAGAATTGCAAAAGAAAACAACTCCGTACAGGAATGCAAAAGCTGCGCTTGACAAGTTAATTAAAGCAGGCGCTTCTCCGCAGGAAATTGAAAAAGCGGAACAATCAGTTCAAAATAAAGAAAAAAAACTCAGCAAATATGTTTATGATGCGGTTGAAAAATCATTTAACGGAATTACTCAATCAAGCAACAAGAATACAGACCTTGCGATGATGTCAAAACTTGCTTCATCAGCCGTAACATCGGCATTTTTGGTTGCAGATAACTATAATATGGTTATGTTAAAATCTAACGGAGAAAACAAAGAAGAAGCAAAAGAAAAAGCAAATGAGCGTATAATTCAAAGATTGAGTGCTTTATTCTATCAAACATTATTTATTAACTGGTTCAATTCAACGTTTATGTCAACATATAACAGCTCATTAAAAGGTATGGTTGCTGTCGCAATACCTAATACTCTTACAACCGAAATATTAACAAGAAAATCTATAGGCATGCCCATTGGAAGAAAATCATTGGAAGAACTTCAGGAAATTGATGAAAAAAATGAAAAAAGAACAGGTTTTGCCGGTAAATATTTTAAGTTTATGCGGTTATTAACAGGCAAAAAACCGCTGAGCGAAAGACTTCCGAAAAATCAAAGCACGGATAATAAAGAAACAACAAATTTACTCGAAAAATATACAAAATAAAAACGAAAGAAAAAAGATTCAGATAAATTCGGCACGGGGACTGCATATTATTTACAAAAGCAATAATCTATTGTAGACTTAAAAAATTAAATAGTAATTGATTAGGCAGATTGGCAGGGATGTTCAATGGGTGTATTTTCTAATATTTTTTCGGTAAAAAATGAATATGATAATAACAAAAAAAGAAAAGTAATTAAGGTTTTAGGAGCAAAAATTAAATTAAAAGCCGGCGGGGGGAGTGAATATAAGACCGTGCATTACATAATTCAAATGCTCAAACAATACGGCATTAAAAATATAGTATCGTCGGCAGGTTCTCAAAACTCTATGTTTAACCTTCTTGTTCAGGATGATAAATATTTTAATTGCTATTCCGTAGCGGATGAAAGAAGTGCGGGTTATATGGCAGTAGGCATAGCTGAAGAAACGAAAGCTCCGGCAGTTATTGCATGTACCGGTGCATCAGCCAGCAGAAATTGGCTGCCTGCTTTAACCGAGGCTTTTTATAAGAATATCCCCATTATTGCAATCCCGTTTTATAACAGAGCAGCTAATGAATTCAGCCTCTCTGCGCAATATATAAACAGGCAGATTACCCAGACGGATATAAAACAAATTCAGGTGAAACTTCCTGAAATATCAGATGAAATTGATATTCAGAATGTATTAACTTATTTGAATACCGCACTTGCAGCTGCTAAATACAATAAAAAGCCTGTTATAATAGAAAGTCCTTCTAATTTATTTTTTGAAAAGTTAGACGACTATAAAAAATTCCCCGAAAATATTTGGCATACCGAAGTAATCGAAGATATAACAAATGAAGCGGAAGAGTTTGCAGATAAAAATGTTGCGGTATTTATAGGTTCACACAAAAATTTTTCGAAAGAAGATGAAAATGCTGTTTCTGAATTTTCAAAAAGTTTAAATATACCTGTATTTTGCGACCATACCTCAAATTATCATGGCTCAAATAAAGTATTATCAGCACAGGCAGTTTTATGCAAAGCGAAATTGCCTGATTTGCTCATTGATATAGGAGGAATAACAGGGGATTATCAAGCAAAACGTTTATTTTCTCAATGTAAAATATGGAGGGTGTCCCCTCCTTTGGAAAGAGAATTTAAATTCCGGTTTAAATATCCGGTGGATAAAACATTTTTCATGCCTGAAAAAATATTTTTCCAAAAGTGCAGGGCTTCTTCCAAGCCTTTAACGAACTACTATCAGGAAGTTAAAAGTAAAATTGAAAATATAATATATCCTGATTTACCGTTATCTAATTGTTTTATAATTTCAAATTTAGCAAAATATATTCCGGAAGGCAGTATTTTACATTACGGCGTTTCAAATACCAAAAGAAGCATTAACTATTATAAATTTTCCGAAACTATAGATGCAAGCTGTAATGTAGGAGCCTGCGGTATTGATGGTGCTGTTTCAACATTAATCGGGCATTCATTTGCGGCGCCTGATAAAAATGTCTTTGGAGTAATGGGAGATTTAACTTTTTTCTATGATATGAATGCCTTGCAAAATAGAGATATAAAGAATAATCTGAGAATTTTAGTAATTAACAACAATAAAGGAATTGAATTTAAAGTCAGCGGACTTTTTAAAAACAATATAGACGAAACCGAAAAATTAATCTGTGCGGGCGGTCATCATACAACCGCAGGCGGCTGGGCGCAAAGCTGCGGGTTTCACTATATGTGCGCCGATAATAAAGAAAGTTTTTTGGAACAAATTAAGAATTTTTGCATACAAGATTTTAAAAAGCCCGTTTTGTTTGAAGTATTCACGACAGATGAAGATGAAATTAGAGCGGTTGATTTAATTAAAGGAATTGGAAATTAGATATAAACCGTTAATCCGTATATATTCAATAAAAAAATTTATCGGTTAAATATAATTACTATACTGCTGCGACAAATGTACAGGCAGATAATTTCGTTTTTGAATATTTATTTGTTTTTATCTGCATATATTGCGGATGAACGACAGTCTGGAGCGAAAAGCAATTACAAGAGAGCGGAATTTTCGCAGAGTGAAGTCGAGCGGAGCGGGCGGAACTCGAAAAGGCGAAAATCGTTCGAAGTAGCAAAAAGCCGATAGGCTTTTGAAACGGAGATACCGGATTGAGCCGTAAGGAAATTACAAGAGAGCGGCAATTTTGCGTTCAGCAAAATAAAGCGAATGGATTGAAGGCGTGAAGCAAAATCCAAGAGGCGGAATTGCGGACGGACGAAGTCCGGAAAGCGAGCAGTGGCGTAGCGGTCTGAAGCCGGCAGGCTTCAAAAAGCGTAGTCCTAGCAAGCGAGCGAAAAGCAATTACAATAGGCGGAATTTTCGCAGAGTGAAGTCGAGCGGAGCGGGCGGAACTCGAAAAGGCGAAAATCGTTCGAAGTAGCAAAAAGCCGATAGGCTTTTGAAACGGAGATACCGGATTGAGCCGTAAGGAAATTACAAGAGAGCGGCAATTTTGCGTTCAGCAAAATAAAGCGAATGGATTGAAGGCGTGAAGCAAAATCCAAGAGAGCGGAATTGCGGACGGACGAAGTCCGGAAAGCGAAAGACGAAGTGAGGACAGCCGGAGGCGGACGGAGCGAAACAATGAGTAGCACAAAAAATAATGCAAATAATATTATATCCTCTCTGTTTCTTCCGCCTGCAAAACATATTACGGGGAAAATAAAAAAATGTAAGATTTCAATGTTCTGCGGACAATTTGCGAAAATCGCCATAAATATCATTTTTATATATTTAGTTTGTATACTAATCTTACAAAATAGCTAAAAACAGGATGATAATATATAATATTTATTTGTATTTAGGAAAAAGGAGAAAGAAATGCCAATAAAAGACAGTAACTCCATAAAAAAACATATAGCAATATTTTTTCTGATGTTCTTTTTAGGAGTGCCTGCTTTTGCAGGCGAAGCGGATTTAGTTGTGCCTAAATTTGACGGCATTAATTTTAATTTGCTTTTAATTGGAATTATTGTTTCTGTTATGGGATTAATCTGGGGGTTAATTGCATATCATCAGATTAAAAATACAGAAGCGCATAAGTGTATGATAGAAATCGGCAATACTATTTTTGAAACTTGCAAAACATACCTTGTTCAGCAAGGCAGGTTTTTAATTGCACTTGAAATACTGATAGGCGTATGTATAGCATTCTACTTCGGCCCGCTTCAGGAAATGAGCATGAAAAGCGTGTTGATAATTCTTGGAGCATCAATATTAGGAATTTTAGGTTCATACGCCGTTGCGTGGTTCGGCATCAGGATGAATACTCTTGCCAATGCAAGAACATCATTTGCCTCATTAAAAAACAGCCCGCTGAATATACTTAATATACCTTTAAAAGCAGGTATGAGCATAGGAGTATTGCTTGTCAGTGTCGAATTAATAGTAATGCTTTCCATTTTATTATTTATTCCGGGGAACTTGGCAGGCGCATGTTTTATAGGTTTTGCAATAGGTGAATCGCTGGGTGCATCTGCTTTAAGAGTAGCAGGAGGTATTTTTACAAAAATAGCCGATATCGGTTCGGATTTAATGAAAATTCAATTCGGAATAAAAGAAGATGACCCGAGAAATCCGGGAGTTATAGCCGACTGTACGGGAGATAATGCCGGAGATTCAATAGGTCCTACTGCGGATGGTTTTGAAACATACGGCGTAACAGGTGTTGCGCTTGTAAGTTTTATACTGCTGGGAGTATTTAAAGAATATCAGATTCAGCTTTTAACGTGGATATTTGTAATGCGCTATCTGATGATTGCTACATCTGTCATAGCATATATAATCAACGGAATAATAAGCAGGATATTATGGAAAAATAAACAGGAAATTGATTTTGAACAGCCTCTGACAAATCTGGTATGGATTACATCAGTTTTATCCATAGCAATGACATTTGGAATAAGCAGCCGTTTGTTATCCGATATGCCGGATAATCTATGGCTGACTTTATCCGTAATAATAAGCTGCGGCACGTTAGGCGCAGCTTTGATACCAGAATTTACGAAAGCATTTACAAGCCCAAAGTCAAAACATACAATGGAGGTTGTAACGGCTTCTAAAGAAGGCGGAGCTTCCCTGACAATATTATCAGGCATAGTATCGGGGAATTTTTCAGGTTTTTGGATCGGTTTAGTAATCGTATTATTAATGGCAATATCATACTTTGCGGGTACCCATATACCTGATATTATGATATATCCGTCTGTATTTGCATTTGGTCTGGTTGCATTCGGCTTTTTAGGAATGGGTCCTGTTACAATTGCGGTAGACAGTTACGGGCCTGTTACCGATAATGCTCAATCGGTCTATGAATTATCATTAATAGAAGAAATTCCGAATATAACAGAGGAAATAAAAAAAGAATTCGGATTTGAACCTAATTTTGAAACGGCTAAAAAATATTTGGAACAAAATGACGGCGCCGGAAACACATTTAAAGCTACATCTAAGCCTGTATTAATAGGGACGGCGGTAGTAGGAGCAACAACAATGATATTTTCATTAATACTCGTTATTAAAAATTCATTGGGAATTGAACCCGAAAAAATCTTAAACCTGTTAAATCCTTATACAATACTTGGATTACTAATGGGAGGAGCAGTCATTTATTGGTTTTCCGGAGCATCTATGCAGGCTGTTACAACCGGTGCATACAGAGCTGTTGAATATATATCCGGAAATATAAAATTAGGTGAAGCTGATAACAAAAAGGCTAATGTAGACAATTCAAAAGAAGTTGTAAAAATATGCACAGAATATGCGCAAAAAGGCATGGTGAACATATTTATAGCACTGTTTGCATTTGCGCTTTCCTTCGCATGTTTATCGGCTCCTTCCGGAATGAATAATAATCCCGTATCATTTTTTGTAAGCTATTTGATAGCTATAGCAATATTCGGACTATTTCAAGCCGTGTTTATGGCAAATGCCGGAGGATGCTGGGATAATGCAAAAAAGATTGTAGAAGTTGATTTAAACGAAAAAGGAACTCCGCTACATGAAGCAACGGTTGTGGGCGATACCGTGGGCGACCCGTTTAAAGATACATCATCAGTAGCAATGAATCCTATAATTAAATTTACGACTTTATTCGGACTGCTGGCAATGGAAATAGCAATTACGCCTAAATTCGGTATATATGCGCCGGCAGCAGGCATTATTTTGTTTATAATTGCACTTATATTTGTCATTCGTTCATTTTACCTGATGCGCATACCTGCAAAGAAATAAAGCCGGATAGCACACAAAAAAACCGCTTTTTAAACAAAAGCGGTTTTTTTATAGAATTAATTAATAATCAGGATTGATGCTATCGTCATCATCTTCATCGTCTTTAGAGTAATTAGTATCAAAATCATCAGGCAGAAATTCATTATCAGGCCATACTGTTGTATCATCAGCCCTTGTTGCCGATAAATTAGCGCTTGAAGATAAATCAGACTCCGATAAATCAGCTTCTTTAACAATACATCCCGCCATATCGGCATCCGTAAAATTGCAATAATTAACGGTTGAGTAACTAAAATCGGCACCGTTTAAAATGCTTTCCGAAAAATCAGATTCAATAATATTAGAGCGTGTAAAATCAGCAGCATTTAAGTCAGAACCTGCAAAATTACAATTAGAAATATGCGAATCGATAAAAGATGTGCCTGCTAATTCGGAATTGGAAAAATCTATATTTGCCAAAGCAACATTGGAAAAATCCAATTCAGTTAAGTCAAGCGTATCAGCCGACTTTTTATACTGATTATACTCGTCGGGTCTTTTTAGTATTAACTCTGCCAGTTCTTCTTTTGAATACATTAACATTCTCCTTAATTTTTCTGCCAACTAATATATGCTAACCATTATCTTATTCCACAATCAAATAGTTTTATAACATTTTATAATCTTCTAAATATTAATATATAAACTAATAATATAACAATATATAAAGATTTGTAAATAAAAAAGCAATTTAATAAATTTAAAAGTTTTTATATAAACATGGGGTAGGCTATAAAGGTAAGTAATGGTAAATTATAATATAAGTACGGTTGTCAGTTCTGCCGGAAGAGCTAATATACAGCCTAAAAATAAAATTTATAATCCGGCAAATATTAAAAAAGATACTTTTGAGAATGAGAATAAAACAGAAGCTCTGAAAAAGAGTTCATACCCTAATATAATAAATATAACAAGTCCTTTTTATTCGGCAATAAGCCCTCAGCTGTTATTTAAGATATTCAATAATAAAAATTATATAAAAAGTTTAATTAATAGAAATCCTGATATTGGAAAAGTGTTGAATTCTGTTGGAATAGAAAATCCGGTAATTTGTACCGATAATTTATCAAATATAACAAATTCCCATATTTTAACAACTGCCGCATACGCTCTTAATACAGCAGATGAGCTTGGTCTGACGATGGCGGATAAAAAACTGCTGGAACAAGCCGCAGTATTTCATGATTTCGGGAAAATCCTAATGCCTGAAGAAATTATTAATAAACCCGATAAATTGGAACAAAATGAAAGAAAAATTATAGACACACATGCCGAAATCGGAGCTGAACTGCTTGAAACTGCCGGAATGAGCAAAAAAATTACAAATTTAATAAGGTATCATCATAAACCGTCAAAAGATGATGTTCTGTGTAATATACTGTCTGCTGCCGATATATATTCGGCGCTTAGAGAGGAAAGAAGCTATAAAAAAACAATGAGCAGAGAGGATGCCTTTTCTGTCTTAGACCAAAAAGCCGAGGGCGGAGAAGTAAGCAAGGAAGCTGTCGAAGCACTAAAAAAATCGCTTGGATATAATAAAAAAAGAATAAGGGTGTAAATCCTTATTCCAAAAAAATCGTATTAAACAGCTCTTTGAACCTTGCCTGCCCTTAAACAAGATGTACAAACTTTAATTCTTTTAACCGCACCGTTATCCATAATTTTAACGGATTGAAGATTAGGCGCCTGTTTATATACATGATGCTTATGAGAAAACGAAAGTTTTGCAGCTTTTAAAGACTTTTTACCGCAGATTGCGCATTCAATTGACATTTCTATTTCCTTTCAAATAACATTTATATATGGATAATATAGTAAAAAAATCTGATAATCAAGTATCTTATAATTATATTATTAAATATTTTGAATAAAGATAGGCAGAAATAGTAAAAACGGTGTTATTTGTAGTAAAATCAAAACAGCGGAATATTTCAATGAAAATAAATGATAAAACAATCAGAGAAGTAATAGAAGAAAAAGAATATCTTATTTTATCAAAACTCGCTTCAAAAAGCAGGGAAACTTCAGGGCGGGGCAGATATGAAGAACCCTGCATGCTTCGAACGGAGTACCAAAGAGATAGAGATAGAATACTGCATTCTAAAGCATTCAGAAGATTAAAACATAAAACGCAGGTGTTTTTTTCGCCCTATGATGACCATTTCAGAACGAGAATGACGCATACTCTTGAAGTGTCGCAGATAGCAAGAACCATCTCAAGAGCTGTAAGTTTAAATGAAGATTTAACCGAAGCGATTGCATTAGGTCATGATTTAGGACACACGCCGTTTGGGCACAGCGGAGAGCGTGTTTTAGACGAAATAGTGCCTGACGGCTACAAACATAATGAACAGAGCGTAAGAGTTGTTGAATTTATAGAAAAATTAAATCTTACAAAAGAAACTTTAGACGGGATATTAAATCATTCTTATGCCTGCAAACCGCATACGCTTGAAGGTCAAGTGGTGAGATTATCCGATAAAATTGCGTATATTAATCACGATATACAAGATGCAATAAGAGCGAGAATTATAAATGTTGAGGATATTCCAAAAGAAAGCATTGAATATTTTTCTGCAACAAACAGAATAAGAATTACAAAACTCGTAAATGATATTGTGGAAAACAGTTATGAAAAAAGCGAGATACGAATGTCAGACGAATGTTTTACTCAATTTAAGAAACTTAGAGATTGGATGTTTGAACATGTCTATAACAATTCTCCGGCTAAATCAGCCGAAGACAAAGCTCAAAATGTGATAAAAATGCTGTTTGAATATTACTGCGAAAAATTAAACAAAATTTATCCGAATTCGAAAAACGAAGATATAATAAAAACGGCATGCGATTATGTATCGGGAATGACAGACAGATATGCCTTAATTAAGTTTAAAGAAATATTTTTGCCTGACCCGCTGATAACAAAAAACCATGATGATTTTTTATTTAAACTGGCTGAAATGAACGGATTAAATTAATAATGATTCAGGGAAAAACATATAATGAAGCAGTAGACGAAATAAGAAACCGTCTTGATATATTGGAAACAGTCCAATCCAGAGTAGTATTAAAAAAAAGAGGAGCAAATTACTGGGGATGCTGTCCGTTTCATAATGAAAAAACACCGTCATTTTGTGTAAATGTACAAAAAGGAATATTTAAATGTTTTGGATGCGGTGAAGGCGGAAATGCAATAACTTTTTTGATGAAAATAAATAATCAATCGTTTTCGGAAGTAATAGAAGATTTAGCTCAGAAATTCGGAATAGAACTCCCCGTTTCAAAAGGAATAAACAAGGAATACAATGAAGAAAAGAAGAAGATAAAAGAAGCAATAGCTGATGCATGCGAATACTATTATAAGAACCTGCTTGCAAATAATGAAGCGTTAAACTACCTTCAAAAAAGAGGTATAGAAAAAAAAGTAATAGATGAATACAAACTCGGATATGCAAAAAAAGGCTGCATAGAGCTTCAGAATCATTTTAAATCAAAGTATACCCCGATAATATTAGAAAAAGCCGGTTTAACCGTTAAAACAGACAAAGGTGATGTTATAGACAGATTTAGAAACAGAATAACAATACCTATACGGGATGAATTAAACAGCGTAATAGCTTTTGGAGCAAGAGCGGTTGAAGCGAATCAAAAGCCGAAATATTTAAACTCGCCTGATACGATTTTATACAATAAAAGCAGAATATTATACGGAATAAACGTTGCAAAAGATGAAATGTTAAAAGAGGATTACTGCGTTATAATGGAAGGCTATTTTGATGTAATATCGGCTCAAGCGGCGGGTTTAAAGAACGCACTGGCTTCATGCGGTACCGCCCTGACGATAGAGCATATTAAATTAATAGCAAAATATTCAAAATCGAGAAAAATTTATCTGGCATTTGATACGGATGCAGCGGGCTTAAATGCGACAAAAAGAAGCACCGATATTATAAAAGAAGCATTTTCAGGTTTAGGCAGTATAAAAATATTTGACCAGTCTTATGCTTCGATAAATGATGACAAATATGCCTGCGAGATAAGAGTAATAGCACCTTTTGAGAGTAAAGACCCCGATGAATACATAAGAGAATACGGAATAGAAGAATATAAAAAATACTTAAAACAAGCTCCGTTACTGATAGATTTTGAATTGGAAGAAATACTTAAAGGATATAAACCGGACATGTCTCCTGTAGATAAGGTAGTTTTAGTCAAAAAAATCAAACCTTTGATTGAGGAAATTCCGAATAGTATAGTTCAAAATGAATATATAAGGCTGATTTCAGACAGAATAAATGTGGATGAAAAAGCATTAATAAAAGAAATCGGTGCAAATGGAAGCTGTAATACCCCGATAAATACAGGGATAAGTGAAATTGTAACAAAAACTTTAAATATTTACGAAAAAGCACAAAAAAATTTATTATGCTTGTTTTTAACAGATGCAAGCAATTCAGAAATAAATTACTTAATAAAAGAAATAAAAAATGTTACATTTATAGATAAAAATTTAATTATTATCAAAGAAACAATTGACAAATTTTCATGTCAGATAAATAATGATGTGGAAAAATTGATACAAGCCCTGTATAGTCAATTTGCAGAGGATAATAATATAAAGGACATAATAACAGACCTGATATATATGGCGGATAGCTTTAAAAATCTTACGGAGAGGGATTTTAAAGCGGCAATTCGGGAGAATATTTCAAAGATTCAACACTACCAGACAGATTGCGAAAGAAAAGAACTTGCTTCTAAAAATAAAAATATGGGCAATGATGACATTGAATCTATGCAGTTTCAAATGCAGCTAAGAGAACAAATAAGAAAAAAACAAAAAATCGGAGAATAAACTCAATGAACAAAAAGAAAAATTCAGACTTATCGGTTGTGGGAATAATGGAAGAAGAAAATCTCGAAGAAGGGCATTCTGAAACTTCGGACATTATCTTGATGCAGGAAGCGGAAACAATAAGCAGAGATAGTATCGATGTAATTATTAATTCCGAACGTAATAAAATCATAGATACAATAGAAAATGAAGATTTATTTTCGGCTGAGATAGAAGAAGATGATGAAGATACGGATGATGTTTCGCTTTCTGAGGCATTATTAACAAAAGGTATATCGTTTGATGACCCTGTACGGATGTATTTAAGAGAAATCGGGCGTATTAAATTATTAACGGCAGATCAGGAAATTGAACTGGCTAAAAAAATCATACAAGGCGGAAATGTCGGTGCTGTTGCAAAAAGAAAGCTTGTTCAGGCAAATTTAAGACTTGTAGTAAGTATTGCTAAAAAATATGTCGGCAGGGGCATGCTGTTTTTAGATTTAATACAGGAAGGCAACCTTGGATTAATCAGAGCTGCAGAGAAATTTGACCATGAACGGGGTTATAAGTTTTCCACATACGCTACATGGTGGATTAGGCAGGCAATTACAAGAGCAATAGCCGATCAGGCTAGAACAATAAGAATACCTGTTCATATGGTTGAAACCATAAATAAACTGAAAAAAATAACAAGGAAACTTGCTCAGGAACTTTCAAGAAAACCGACAGAAGAAGAATTGGCATTTGAAATGAATATTTCCGTACCAAAACTTCGTGAAATTATAAAAGTTGCGCAAGAGCCTTTATCATTGGAAACACCTATCGGCAAAGAAGAAGATTCAAGACTGGGAGATTTTATCGAGGATAAAGATGCGGATGCACCCGTTAAAACTGTTGCGCAGGAATTATTAAGAGAAGATTTAGCAGAAGTGTTAAGCGGATTATCTCCACGTGAAAGAGATGTTTTAAGATTAAGATTCGGCATGGATGACGGCAGGCAAAGAACTTTGGAAGAAGTCGGCCAATTATTCGGAGTTACAAGGGAGCGTATAAGACAAATTGAAGCCAAAGCATTGAGAAAATTAAGACATCCGAACAGAAGCAAAAAGCTGAAAGAGTATATTGAAATATAAAAAATATTTTCAGAAAAAACCGGAAATTTTAACCGATTTTAACGAAACTTCTTTATTGAATAATAAAAAAAGATGACAAAAAAGACAGTTAAAAATTCGTATTTTACGCCGGAATAGCGCTTAAATAATCTTTATAAAATATCTGCTTTGCTATATCAGGCAAAAGCGTAAAAGGAAATTAACGAAAAAACTAAAAATATTGGGAAAGTCTTTTTTTCTTTATCTGCCCTCCCCTCCCGCTGGTATAGAACAGCCTGTTTGTTTTTTGTGAGGATTAAAAGGAATAGTAAGAAAAAAGAAAAAATCCCAATCAGATTAGCTTACGGCAGATTTTCGGCAAATTATGTTTTATCCGGCGGTAAAACATTCTTATTTGCATTCCTTCTTAAAAATATGTCAGCCGATAATAAAAGAAAACTCAGCATAGAGATTAAAATTCCCATATACAGACCTTTAGGAACATATATCATTTCAATTTCGGCATCATCTTTAAAAAGAGGCACGGCGGTCATTGCATCAAAAACTTTTACTGCTTTTCGTTTTCTGCCGTTAATTTTAATCTGCCAGCTTTCATCATAAGGTATAGATATAAATAACAGCTGATTGTCATCCGATACATTTAATCTGCCCTTAAAATGCGAACTTGTAATTTTCTTTAAATCGCATTTCTTCCCATTTGCCGTTTGAGAATATTTTTTTAATATTTCAATGTTTTCGCCAAGTATATAAAAGAAAATATGTTCTACTAGATTTATATTACTAACCTCATTAAATGAAAAGTCAATATCAATTTTTTTGCTGTTATTTTTTAAATTAGCCAGGTAAATACTATTTAAATTCAAATCATTAAATTCATAGTGTATTTTTTTGCCGGAAAATAATATATCCGAAGTTTTAATAATTTTTACAATATTGAAAAAACTGTAATATGTAAGATAAGCATTTTTATTTGTGTCCGAATCTATATCGGAA
>CAZBFV010000038.1:0-19960 GCA_964491345.1 uncultured Muribaculaceae bacterium | reverse complement strand
TTTATAATTCCGTTTTTCTTCTCTTTTCCATCCCGCCTGCATCCTGCATTTTTTTATAATTCCGTTTTTCTTCTCTTTTCCATCCCGCCTGATTCACACACTTTTTTATAATTCCGTTTTTCTTCTCTTTTCCATCCCGCCTGCATCCTGCATTTTTTTTCCCCCCCCCGTCCCGCCAAAAACAGCATGGCTGAAGCACCTTATATAATGGAATTTCAGCCTTATCCGGAGCAATATTTATTATATACCGCCTGTTTATACATTTTGGTTTTTCTGCATAAAGTGAATTTTTTTACTATAATTTATTTTTAATTTTTCCGGTTTGATTTTTTAATAATACCGCCCGTATGGACTATAACCGTATCTGCATTTCCGGCAGTTTTTAGTCCTTTACGGAAAATGTTAAGCACATCATCTGTAATCCTGTAATTTTTTCGGCTTTTGTTTATGTTTTTAATATATTCATTCAGGCATTGCTTTTTAAATAATAAGAATTAAACATATTTATAATATCGGACTCATTTTTTGCAGGATTTTCCTTATTAAGTATTTCGGCAAACTGAGATAATGTTAAATTTGACAATATTCTGCGGTCATTTTCTTTAAGCTCTGTTTTATAATCACTTATTAATATATCCATTATTTTGTCGCATGGAATGGCAAAAAAAGCATCGATTATATTGCCGTCAAAATGTTTGTTTTTACCGCCGGACATTATTTTAAATACTTCTTTCATAGGCATTTTGTTACGATAATGTCTTACAGAGGTTATGGCATCAAAGACATCGCTGACTGCAAGTATTCTGCCCCCGAACGGAATTTCTTCTCCTTTTAATCCTCTGAAATAGCCCGTGCCGTCATATTTTTCGTGGTGAGAAGCGGCAATCTCGGCTATTTCTTTAAAGAAAGAGTTGAGATTGGTTTTTCTTAAAATATCATAAGTGATTTTTACATGTTCTTTTATTTGTTCGTATTCTTCTTTTGTAAGTGCGCCTTTTTTCTGCAGCACCGCATCTTTTATCCCTATTTTGCCTATATCATGAAGCATTGCTGCTTTGGATATAATTTCTATAATGTTTTTATTTAAATTTAACTGCTTTGAAATAAGTTCGGAATACATTTTGACTCTCGTCGAATGACCTAATGTAATTTTATCCCTTGCATCTATTGAAGCGGCAAGCGTATCAATAAATTCGGCAAAAAGCTGCTGCTGTTCGTCAAGCATCTGCTGTTGAATTTTAAATAATTGATTATTTTCAACCGCTATGCCGGCATTTGTTCCTATTGCAAGCAGAATGTCCTCGTCCGATGCCGTAAATTCGCCGTCTTTTTTATTTAAGACCTGAAATACTCCTATTATTTCAAATTTTATATTTCTAATCGGCATACAGAGCATATTATACGTTCTGTAACCTGTATGTTTATCAATATCCTTATTAAACCTTTTATCTTTGTATGTATCTTTAATTCTGACGGTTGTGCCTGTTTGAAAAACATGACCGGCAAAGCCTTTATCAGCCGGAAATCTTATTTCTTCGCTTTCAATACCGAGTGCAATTTTAGACCAAAGCTCGCCGGTTTCTTTATCGTAAAGAAAAACACTGCATCGGTCGGCATTCAGAACAATTCTTGTCTGTTCGGCTATTGTATTCAACAGTTTATCAAGATTTGTCTGCGCATTTACGCTTCTTGCTATTACAGACAGCGCATGTATTAATGTTGAATTTTGTTTTCCGAAAGATTTATTATCCATATTTTTGTCCGGATGTATAAAATTTTCGGATAATTTTTTTAATTTTTTGTATTGAAGCTCCAAATTATATACTTTTGAATAATACAGCGCCTGTTCAAAGTAATTTTCGGCTTTTTTGGCATTCTTTAAATTCAAATACGCAATAGTCATAAGTTCTAATGCCCTGACAAATATAAAAGGTATTTTTTCAAGCTGATACAAATAATCGGATAAATAAATAATTACATCATTAAATTTTTTTTCCAAAAAGTAAATTTGAGCAAAAGCAAATTTATTTAAGGCTATAACAAATTTGTTGTTTGTACTTTCGGCTAAAAATTTTGAATCCTCGAGTAAAAGCAGAGATTTAAAGTAGCTTTCTTTTTTTAATATATATTTTAACATTGCCGTTAAAGACAGGCATATTGAAACTTTGTCCGTATTTTTATAAGCTGAAAATAATTTATGGGCATGGGATAATCTGCTGACAGCCTCTTTATAATTTTTAACCGAAATAAGATTAGCCGCTTCAGCCAGAATTTTATCCGCATCCTCTGCAGAATTGTTATAAGTTAATATATTTGTATGCCTTTTGAACATAATTGTCCTTAACAAACCGACATAAATATTATACAATATATTTATCATATTTAGTAAAGAAAATAGAATATGAAGAAAGTTTCAATAATTATACCGGTATATAATGAAAAAAACACAATAAAAAAACTTGTTGAAAGAGTTGAGAACGCTTCATTCTGCGGGCTGGATAAAGAAATTATACTTGTCGACGACGCTTCAAATGACGGAAGCACCGAAATTTTAAAGGAAACAGAAGAAATAAAAGGAATAGAAGGCGGATATAAAGTATTGTACCATCAAAAAAATCAGGGTAAAGGCGCTGCAATAAGAACAGCCGTTAAGGAAGCATCAGGAGATTATATAGTAATACAGGATGCCGATTTTGAATATAACCCCGATGATTATGATAAGATGCTGCCTTTATTAATAAATAATGAAGCCGATGTTGTATATGGTTCAAGATTTTTAGACTCCGAAAATCTTAAACACTTTATGCTTAAAAATAAAATAGCAAATAAATTTCTTACTTTATTGACCAATATATTATTTTGTTCTAAAGTTACGGATATGGAAACATGTTATAAGGCATTTAAGCGGGAGAATATTCAAAATATAAATATAAAATCCAGCCGTTTTGATTTTGAACCCGAAATTACCGCTAAAATATTGAAGCAAAAACTGAGATTTAAGGAAGTTTCTATTTCATATAAAGGAAGAAGCCACAATGAAGGCAAAAAAATAAATTGGAAAGACGGTCTGAATGCTGTTTTCGCTCTGATTAAGTATAGATTTGCCGACTAATCAAAACAGCAGGATAAATTTTTGACAAATCTTCCTATAACTTTAAAATCTATTCTTTTTAGTTCATCCGGTTTGTATTCTGCACATTGGTAGTTCTCATTATTGACTTTAAATTTTAATGAACCGTCCGCCATCTGCTGAATAAATTTAATAAAAACAAACTGTTCATTTTGCGTTGTATAAGCATAAATTCCCGATAAAGAAACATTTGCGGATGAAGTATCGATTAAAACTATATCCTTATTTGTTATTGAAAAATCACTATGCCTGCTTTGCATATAATCGCCCGGCATTTGCAAAATTTTAAGATTTTTTTCATCTTTTCTCCAAATGTTGCGGACTAAATTTTTATCAAGCCAGATACTTTTAATATCCGGATTTTTTATAATTCCGGCTAAAGACGGATTTTCGTAATATTTAATTTCTATGGCATTTTGACTTGAATCGGGAGCAATAAACATTTCTCCCTCCCCTGTAAGAAGCCAATTGACATTGACATTTATTCTTTCAACTAACTTGGTTAAAAATTCTGCAGAAGGCTTATTTTCTCCCCTTTCATATTTACTTAGCTGCTGTTGAACAACATTGATTTTACGGGCAAAATCGCCTTGTGACATTTTAAGTCCCAACCTTATTTGCTTAATTTTATCCTTCATTTTCACCTCATTTGATAAAAATATAATTGACATAGAAACTAATTAGTTGTAACATATACCTGTTATTAAATTAATTTTAGCACATCAATATGAAATATCACACAGACCGGACAGTTTTGCTGTTTTTGTTATAAAAAAATAATCAAGCAGCCGGGCAGGCAGAGTTTGGGAGATTAATATTATAATGCGTTTACATGATAACAACAATGAAACGGTATCTGTACTGCTCATTGAAAATTGCAGTATTTCCCGTATAGGAATCCGTAAAATTTTAAATTCTTTTGAAAATATTAAAGTTATCGGTGAAGCTGAAGATATTTCGCAGGCGTTTAAAATAGCGGAAAGCCGAAAACCTGATGTTATTATAACTGATGTTATACATTTAGGGGATAATATATCGCATTTTTTTGCAAAAATTAAACAAATATCCGCAGATACTAAAGTTATAGTTTTAACCGAACATAAAAATTCAAATTCTGTTATATCTGTTTTAAGTTCCGGCGCAAATGCGTATTGCAGTAAAAATATTACTCCCGATACTTTATCCGTAGTTATTCATAATGTTGCAAAAGGCGTCTGCTGGCTTGACCCTGAGGCTGCTGAAACAGCCTTAAATATGTTCAGGCATTCCAATTTGCATTCCGACATTGATGTACATTTGACTTCAAGAGAGAAAGAAGTTTTAAAACATATTGTGGACGGCGACAGCAATGTTGAAATAGCACGCAAATTAATTGTAAGCGTTCATACCGCTAAAGCTCATGTATGCAGTGTTCTTCAAAAACTCGGTGTTGATGACAGAGTTCAGGCTGCTGTTTTAGCCGTAAAATCCAATCTTGTTTGATACAAAAAATTTTATTTAATATTTTGTAACAATTTTCTTTAAATTTGTTAAAAATTTTATATTAAATTATTTTATTTATATATGATGTTTAGTAGGGTTTAATTTAAGCATGCGGGTAATTTCAGAATTAATTTTGTACAATGATTTAAAAAATATAAAATCTGCAGTAGCAGATTATGCGGATAAGCATAAGATTAGCAAAAATCAAACGGGGTCCGGCAATAAAGCAGTTTATTCCCGTATTAAATTTATATTGTTTCAATTCAAAAATATATTCGGTTAAGAAGGAAAGTATCCTATATATGGCAGGTTTCTAAAGTATCCTTTGTAATCAAGCCCGTATCCGACCAGAAATTTATCATCAACTTCAAAACCGTATAAATCAGGTTCAATATCGGTTTGTCTTGCACATTTTTTATTCAATAATGAAACAAATGCCAGCTTTTTTGGATGATGCTTTATCTTAAACAAATCGGTTAAAAAACGGGCGGTCAGTCCTGTATCTATTATATCTTCAACTATCAATACATTCTTATCTTTCAGGTTCGGAAGCGTCAAATCTATTGCCTGCAGATTATTTGTAGACTTTGTTTCATGCCCGTAGCTTGAAATTCTTATAAATTCCATCTGCAGAGAGTGTTTAAAGTGCTTGACTAAATCGGCGCAAAACATTAAAGACCCTTTTAATACGCATATTACATAAATTTCTTCATCGTCCGGATATAGCTTTTCAATCCCGGCGGAAAGTGTTTTTAACTTAGATTGTATTTCTTCTTCCGTAATTAAAATTTTTAAATCCGATAAATTTTTATTTAATGCAGGCATTATTTAATTTTCTCCAAAATTATTTTATATTCAGGGGTGCTTCCGTTTGAACGCAGTTTTTCGCTTAATCCGACTCCGTTTGCCCATAATACTTCTTTATCTTTACATAACAATATTATACTGTTTCTGTTATGTTCCGGTATATTTTTATTAATGAAATATTTTTTCAGCTTCATCTTGCCGGACATTCCGAACGGCTGAATAATATCTCCGTTTTGTCTTGTCCTTAATACTAACGGAAATCCGATATCTTTTAAATCCGTATATAAATAATTATTTGCAGACTTGGGAAATTTATCAATTTTTTCATTTGATTTTTTAATTGTCAATTTATAGCTGTCGGATAAAATATACTCGCCCAAACCGTTAATTTCAACACTTCCCGATATAATTTCAATGTCATTTATATCTATAAAATAAATATATTTATGTGAAACAAACAGTCTTTTATCATTTGAAACAGATAATGTTTTACCCGATTTTGACTGCCGGTTATCCGATATAAAATTAATAAGCTCCTGTATTCTTGCAAAACTGGGTTCAATATTGTTGTTTAATAGCAATTTATATACAAAATGCTGTTTAATTGCGGAATTTAATATCAAAAAGTTCTGAGTAAACCATTTATTGCCGATTGTAATTTGATTTTCAATATTCTGCATTAATTCGTTTATGACCCTGTTATTACCTGCTGCAATATCCGCAAGTGTAATAAGTGAATTTTCAATATTCGGATTTATAAGCCTTAAAGCGGGCATTATATTATGCCGGATGTTATTTCTTGCATATTTTGTGTTTTGATTGCTTGAATCGTTATTAGGATATAATTCGTTTTTAATGCAATATTCTTCTATATCTTTCCTTGAAAAGTTTAAAACAGGTCTTATTATTTTAAATTGCCCCAGCTCTCTGAATTCTCTTATTCCTTCAAGTCCGTTTAAGCCTGTGCCTTTAATTATTCTGTATAATATGGTTTCGGCATTATCGCTTTTCGTATGGGCGGTTAAAATAGCATCTGCTTCAAATTCTTCCGCACATTGCTTGAAAAAATCATATCTTAATTCACGTGCAGCAAGCTCTGAAGCCTTTATATCCGAATCTAAAGTATCGGAAATAAAAGTTATGTCATTTTCTTCACAAAATGCCAGACATCTTTCTTTTTCGGCTTCCGATTCTTTACCTCTCCAATTATGGTTTAAGTGTGCCGCAACCAGCAAAAAACCGTATTTTTTAGAAAGTTTATTCATAATATCCAACAGGCACATAGAATCCCATCCGCCTGAAAAACCTGCAATAAAAGTTGATTCGCAGGAAATATCAATATATTTTTTTATTATATTCTCTACAGTTTCTTTCATACAATTATTATATCAGATTTATTCGCTGGTTTTAATATGATTTTTTTTGTTATATTCATCAAGCGCTTCAGCACACTTTGTCAAATCCCAGTATTTATTCATAATATCAATAATGATGCAAAACATCACTGACATTTGTCCGGAATCATCATGTTTGACATATAAAGACTCACGGTGCATAATATTATTTTCCTCTGCCAAAGTATCATATACCATTAATAAAGTTTTTTGTTCATAGTCATCAGAGAACAATATCGCAGTAGGAGTGTATACGTTATGCCAAATATATCTTCTCAGCGACTGATTGCCGAATGATGATATTTCAGTATGCTCTGCAGGCGCAAATAAAGCTTCCCCGCATTTCGATAACTCGCTTTTCATAAATTGAATATTTTTATTCCAAAAATAAGTGTTTACTGACTGCCAGATATTTTGAGTTATACCGCATAATAAAACAATACATATAAGGTTTGCAAATTTTGTATAGTTTATTTCATTTTTAAATCTGTCATAAAAATTCATAATGATAAAAACAAGAGGAATCCACCAGCAGGGAATGGTTCTAAAGTGTGTTTCCATCATAGGATATATTGATGCATCCGGTATTGTCAGCTGTCTGTAAAAAGCTAAAATATATATTATGCTCATTGAAAGAATAACAAACATTCCGATTTTTGTTTTTTTCCAAGCAAAAATTATTAATAATACAATCGTAATTATTGAAAACAGACTGCATAAATTAAAAACTCTGGGCAAGAAATTATAACATTCTCCCAAAAACCTGATTATTTCATCGGTTTCACCATTAACATGCGTTATAAAATATATATTATAAATTGACGCACCAAGCGAACCAAGTCCGATAACAGCTTTATAGCCTTGATTTTTAATAGACGTGCTTTTAAGAACATAACCGAAATGCGCAAGAAAAATAACAGGACCTAAAATGATAACATATTCATAAGTTGCATACATGCAAAACAGGCAGAACAGTATTGCAAGTGCGTCCCGTTTTTTTATTTGAATATCGGATACCAGATAATTCCATAAAATAAAATGCAGGCCTGCTCCGATATAAGATTCAACGCACGCAAATATTGAAAAAGTCAAAAGTATCAGACAGTATGTAAATAAATGCCAGAAAAATACATCAATCCTTTTTGTTTTTAAAGACAGCCTGTAATTCCAATATAAAACTAATGCAGGTACTAAAAATAACGTGCAGGAATATACCATAATTATGGTTTTTTTGCCTGAAAATCCCAAAAAATTAGATATCCAAGCAGGTATAAAAGTAATATATGCTATAATATAACGGGGATGTTCACTGTATCCTATATGGAGTTTATAAATATTATTGGCAAAATTGTTCAGCTGTTCAATCATGAATATAGCACCGTCTTCATATAATCCCCGCATAGAAACCGTTGCGTAGATGATAAAAAAACACGTTGACAAAATAAATATAAATTTTAAAAATGAAAACTCTTTACTATTTACCAGCTTATCCATAATTTACCTTGAATATTTTACTGCTACAGCATAGATATTTTTCCCGAAAAAACTGCGGAAAAATAATTTATCCAGCAGTCTGCCTAAAGGATAGAAAAAATCATAAATTTTAACTTGCCATACTTTTATTTCACCGTTATTACTCTTAAACAGACATTCCTTGATTTTGTATAAAATAATCGCTAAAATACCTATCGAATCGCAATATTCGGCTTTTTCTATTTTAAACCTCCCCCCCCCCGCCTGCTCTATTATGTTTTTTAATTCTTTAAGCGAGTATCTTCTGAAATGACCGGCTTTTTTATCCATCGAAGAATATAAAAACATAAAAGCCGGAACATATATAACTAAAACTCCGTTTTGTTTCAATTTGTCATAAACTTCCTTCAGTGCCTGAATGTCATTTTCAATGTGTTCCAGAACATTCAGCATATAAACCATATCAAAATTCTGCCCGCAGTTTGATATAAGTTCATGAACTTTAATATTGCATTTTTCGCACCGCAAGATGAAATCGCCGTCCGTATCTAAACCTTCTAATTGAATATCGCCGAATTTCTGCCTCAATTTTTTTATAAAAAATCCGTCGGCACAGCCGTAATCCAAAATGTAGGAACAATTATATTTTCTGACGGCATAAGAAATTAATTCAATAATGAAATTATTATAATTTTTTGAGTAAAGCTCCTGAATTTTCAGATTTTCTTTTGAATTATAAGAATTTCCCATTGCAATCCTCTATCTGTATATAAGCTCTGTGTTTGATTTGATTATTATTTTTTCAAGAATATCAGCCGCATCAATGACAATATTTAAACAGTGTGCTTTTCTCTCCTGCGAATGAAATTCATAACCTGAAGATAAGACCTTGCAGCAATTAACTTTATATTTTTTTGCGAAATATTCATTAAATTCTTTAGCAAGACTTCTTGCTTTCATTCCGTCAGAATTATCGCTTTTTCCGCAAAAAGAACCGATAACAATCTGAGAACCCGCAGCAGCTCCGCATAAACATTTTACCCCCATGCCTCCCGAAAAAGGAGTTGCAGCGCATAGAAATTCTTTAGGCGTGTAACCTTTATCTATAGCAGACTGCACGATTGATTCGGAACATGAAAACCCTTTTTTAAAATATTCGGCTGCTGTATTTTTCATAACTTTATCTTTCTATCTGAATATATTTATTCTACAACAAATGATTTATTTTAAATAATTTCTTATATTTTCTTCATAAATTATAAAAAGATTATGAAGTCGGAAAAAGGCTGCACAGAACGGCATTATACGAACATGCGGAATTATTAATTGATTTAGATGTGTGAAAAATTTAAAATTCCACCGAAGAACAGATTATTTGAAAATTTGTCAAGTGATTTTTAATGAAATGAAGAAATATTAAGAAAAATCGTAAATAGAGCAAAATAATTATTGACTGCAGAAAATGTTTAATATAAAGTAAAAAAGCTGAGGTCAGATGAGTATTAATCCGGAAAAAATAAAAGATTAAAAAACAGGATAAGCCTGAGCAGAGTTATACTAAAAGGAAGTGGAAATGAACGAAAGCAAGCAACAAAGAATCAGAGTTTGTTTGAAAGCGTACGATCATAAATTAATTGATTTATCTGCAAGCAAAATCGTAAATGTTGTAAAGAGAACGGAAGCAAGGGTGGCAGGACCTGTCCCGTTGCCGACGAAACGCCGCTTGTATTGTGTATTAAGATCTCCTCATGTAGATAAGAAGTCAAGAGAGCATTTTGAGATGAGAATACACAAAAGAATCATAGATATATATGATCCGACAGCACAGACAACGGAAGAGCTGACGAGAATGGATTTGCCTGCCGGAGTAGATATAGAGGTTAAACTGTAGAAAATACAGACGCATACAATTTAAATATGGGAAACTCCAAATAAATTGAATGTGATCTACGAGGCGGACAGAAAAACGTAGCGCTCACAAAAGAAAGGTGAAATATGACACTGGGAGTAATAGGTGAAAAACTTGGGATGACACAGGTATTCAATCAAGAAGGGCTTGCGATTCCCGTAACAGTAATAAAAGTTGATCCGTTGACGGTAACACAAATAAAGACCGTTGATTCCGAAGGTTATAATGCTATACAGGTAGGGGTAAGACCCGGAAAAGAAAAGCACCTGACAAAAGCAGAGTTAGGACATTTAAAGAAAAACGGATTAGAAAATTACAGACATCTGCAGGAATTCAGGCTTGATAATCCTGAGGAGTATAAAGTAGGGCAAAAAATAGACGTAAGTATATTTGCCGAAGGTACAAAGGTTGATGTTACAGGAATATCAATCGGAAAAGGATTTCAAGGAACTGTAAAAAGATGGAATTTTGGACGTGGGCCTATGGCGCATGGTTCAAAAAACCATAGAGAACCCGGTTCAATCGGTGCAGGCACAACACCGGGGCGGGTAATCAAAGGCAAAAGAATGGCAGGACGCATGGGCAATGAACGTGTAACAATAGCCAAGCTGACTGTCGTGCGAGTAGATAAAGAAAATAAACTGTTGCTAATAAAAGGTTCCGTACCCGGACCGGAAGGAAAATTAGTAACGGTAGTGCCATCAAGAACAAAATGGAATTAGCGGAATTGCGGACGGACGAAGTGAAACGAGTCCGGGAAGCGAAAGACGAAGCGAGGACAGCCGAAGGCGGACGAGCGGCAGTCTTGAGCGGAAAGAAATTCCAAGACAGCGGAATTTCTGACAGGTGAAACCTGTAAAGCGAACAGCGGCGGAGTGCAAAAAACCGACAGGTTTTTGAAACGGAGTTCTAGTCTGTGAGCGGTTAAGAAATTCCAAGACAGCGGAATTGCAAAATTGAACCGAAAGGAAATTACAGGAAGTAAAAAGGACTTGAGAGGCAGATTGAAAGCCGGCATGTACGGCAGGTTTGAGGGAAAGCAAATTCATAACCTGATAAAGGACAGGCGGGAGCAAAAACCAAAAATATAAGGGAAATAAATTATGACAAAAGAAATTTCAATATTAAGTGCAAGCGGGAAACAAGTCGGACAGATTACTCTTGATGATAAAGTGTTTGGAGTAGAACCGAATCTGCATGTGATGCACATGGCATTAAGACGCCAGCTGAATAATGCCAGAAGAGGGAATGCCTGTACAAAAACGAGGGCAGAAGTATCAGGAGGCGGAAGAAAGCCATGGAAACAAAAAGGGACAGGTCGTGCAAGAGCAGGCTCAATCAGAAGTCCGTTATTTGCCGGCGGCGGTGTAGTATTCGGACCAAAACCCAGAGATTATTCGCTCCAAATGCCCCAAAAAGCGAGAAGATTAGCATTAAAGTCTGCATTATCCGCAAGATTAGAGAATACAATTTTAGTTAAAGATTTTTCTGAAATCAAAGAACCCAAAACAAAATTAGTAGCAGATTCTCTAAAGGCATTAAATGCAGAAGGTAAAATATTAATTATTGCCAATACTGATTCAGCAGAGAACAGTCAATTAGAGTTGGCTGCAAGAAATCTTCCGAATGTAAAAATCATATTACCGTTAAATTTAAACGTAAAAGATTTATTGGAAGCAGACAACTTGGTAATAACGGAAGCAGCGATATTGGAAATTACTGAGAGGTTATCAAAATAATGAGTATGGAAAATAAAGCAAGATTATATGATATAATCAAAAGACCTATAATTACGGAAAAATCAATGACTGCAACTGCTATGTCGCAGTACACATTTGAAGTTGCGAAAGATGCAACAAAGATTGAAATAGCAAAAGCGGTTGAATTGGCATTTCCGGGCAGAAAGGTAAAGAAAGTAAGAACGGTATATATGCCGTCGCATTCAAAAAGAGCAGGATATTCAGTCGGAAAAACACAATCAGGAAAGAAAGCGATTGTTACGATAGAAGGCGAGCCGATTGAAGAATTAACGGGAGTTTAACAGACATGGGCATAAGAAAAATTAATCCGACATCTCCGGGACAAAGAGGTATGATGAAAAGTGATTATTCGGAAATTACGACAACAGCCCCCGAAAAATCACTATTACAGGCGCTGAGAAAGAAAGCAGGAAGAAATAACACAGGGAAAATAACATGCCGTCATAAAGGCGGAGGGCATAAGCGTGCATATAGAATTATAGATTTTAAACGTGATAAGTTCGGTATTCCGGGGACAGTAAAAACAATAGAGTACGATCCTAACAGAAACGTAAGAATATCATTGGTTGTATATGCCGATGGAGAAAAGAGATATATATTAACTCCCGAAGATATAAAAACAGGTGATGTAATTGTATCCGGACCTCAGGCGGAAGTACAGACAGGGAATGCACTGCCGTTAGAGCTAATTCCGTTAGGCTCAGTAGTTCATAATATAGAGCTGATACCTGGACGAGGTGCAAAGTTAGTAAGGACTGCAGGCGGAGGCGCACAATTAATGGCAAAAGAAGGTAATTATGTAACCGTAAAGATGCCCAGTTCCGAAATGAGAATGATAAGAAAAGAATGTTTAGCGACAATAGGGGTGCTGGGAAATTCCGAATATAAAAACTTAAAATTAGGAAAAGCCGGTCGTAAACGTCATTTGGGCATAAGACCAACGGTTAGAGGCGTAACAATGAATCCGTGTGATCATCCGCATGGGGGAGGCGAAGGTAAAACGGGTCCGGGAGGCAATCCTAAGACTCCATGGGGCAAACCGGCATTAGGTTATAAAACAAGAAAAGTAAAGAAATCATCTGATAAACTAATAGTCAGAAGAAGAAAACGCTAATAAAGGAGATAATTAATGACTCGTTCACTAAAAAAAGGTGTATATGTACATGATTCTTTAAAAGCAAAGATAGATAAATTAAATGCTAATAAAGAAAAGAGAGTAATAAAGACTTGGTCAAGAGCGTCTATGATTACTCCTGAAAATCCGGATATGGTTGGACATACGATAGCGGTATATAATGGGAAAACTCACGTACCGGTTTATATATCGGAACCCATGGTCGGACATAGACTAGGTGAATTTGCGCCTACAAGAATTTTTAGAGGTCATGCAGGACAGGATAAAACAGCAAAAAGGAAATAGAAAATGGAAGCTAAGGCAAGACAAACAAATATAACAATGCCGGCAAGGAAGTTACGCAGAGTAATAAATCTGATAAGAGGCAAATCAGCAGCAGATGCAATCAATATGCTGAAGTTTATGCCGTATTTTGCCGCACGTATTGTAGAAAAGAACATAATAGCGGCAGCGGCAAATGCATCGGAAAAGTTTGGTGCTGCGGCAGAATCTTTGAAAATATCAGAGATATATGCAGATGAGAGCAGAACGTTAAAGAGAGGCAAACCGAGAGCTCAGGGCAGAATGTATGCAAGAGTCAAACGTACATCTCACTTAACGGTAAAAGTGATAAAAGAAACTAAGTAGAGGGTAATAAAATGGGACAAAAAACACATCCGACAGGATTTCGAGTAGGGATAATACAGCCATGGTATAGTATGTGGTTTGCCAAAAAAGATTACCCTGAGTTTGTAGCAGAAGATGCAAAAATAAGAAGATTTGTAAAGAAGAAATTATATTCTGCGGGCATATCAAGAATATTGATAGCAAGAAAAGCGCAAAACGTAACAGTTACTGTTGTTACTGCAAAGCCCGGTATAGTAGTCGGGCGGGGCGGTCAGGGAATTGAAGAATTAAAGACCGCAGTAGAAAAATTGGTAAGCAAATCGGTAACAATTGATGTTGTAGAAGTCGCAAGAGTTGATGCAGATTCACAGCTTGTAGCTGAATCGATAGCATTACAGCTTGAAAAGCGTATAGCATTCAGAAGGGCAATGAAGCAGGCAATGCAAAGAGCATTGAGATCAGGTGTTCAGGGTATCAAAGTAATGGTATCCGGACGTTTAGGCGGTGCCGAAATTGCCAGAAGCGAATGGGCAAAAGAAGGGCGGATACCTTTGCAGACATTAAGAGCAAATGTTGATTACGGATTTGCGGAAGCAGATACAGTGATGGGAAAAATTGGAGTAAAGGTATGGATATTCAAAGGTAACTTGCTTCCGGGAGAAACGGCTGACCAAAACATTAAAGCAAAAAAAGCCGTTGCTAACTCTTTTGAAGAAAAACCCGCAGGCGGCAGAAGAAAGAAAAAATCTGTTCCTCAGCAAGTTGCATCTGAAGAAGAAAATAACTGATAAACAAAGAAATTAGGAGCGAAAAACAAAAATGTTAATGCCTAAGAAAACTAAATATCGTAAAATGATGAAAGGCAGAATGTCAGGACATGAAACCAGAGGAGTCGAATTGCAATCGGGTTCATACGGTTTAAAGTCTTTAGATCCTGCATGGATAACGAGCAGACAAATAGAAGCTGCAAGGCGGGCAATGACTCGTGAGATAAAAAGAGGCGGAAATGTATGGATAAAGATATTTCCCGATAAGCCTATTACAAAAAAGCCTGCGGAAACTCGTATGGGAAGCGGAAAAGGTAATCCTGAATACTGGGTAGCGGTAGTAAAGCCGGGAAGAATATTATTTGAACTGGATTATCCGCAGAGAGAAGTTGCAATTCATGCACTTGAGCTGGCTGCGCAAAAACTTCCGGTTCGTGTTAAGATTGTTGAAAAGACAGGCGGTCAATAATGAAAATTGAAGAAATACGTGAAAAGTCAGTAAATGAACTTAATGAAATGGTTATTGAATGTAAGAAACAGCTGTTTGATTTAAGATTTAAGAAAAATACAAATAAGTATGATAATTCAGCTGATTTGGGTAGAGCAAACTCACGGATAAAAGAGATACGCAAGACAATAGCAAGAGTAAAGACAGTGATTACTCAAAAAGAGTCGGAGAAATAAGAGGTTTAATGAGATGCCTAAGAAAGAAAAGCAGGGAATTGTATTAAGCAACAAGATGGATAAAACCGTTGTAGTAAAGGTTGCTTCGTATAAACAGCACCCGAAATACAAGAAAATTATTGAAACAACAAAGCATTATAAAGCTCATGATGAAGCAAATCAATGTTCAGAAGGAGATATAGTCAGAATTACCGAATCGAAGCCAATTTCAGGCGGAAAGCATTGGGTAGTGTCTGAGATTGTTGAAAAAGTAAAATAGCAGATATAAAATAATATCAAAGGATAAAACAGAAATGATACAGCAAGAGACAAGACTAAAAGTAGCAGATAATACAGGTGCTAAAGAATTGTTATGTATTCGTGTAATGGGAAGCTCAAACAAGAAATATGCACACGTAGGAGATGTTATAGTTGCAACGGTAAAAGATGCTACGCCGAACATGGCAGTAAAGAAATCTGAAGTAGTAAAAGCAGTAGTTGTAAGAACTAAAGCTGATATAAAGCGTACAGACGGAAGTGTAATCAGATTTGATGAAAATGCAGCGGTGATAATAAATAAAGATGGTAATCCGAGAGGGACACGTGTATTCGGACCGGTAGCCAGAGAGCTTAGAGATAAGAACTTTATGAAAATTATTTCTCTTGCACCGGAGGTAATATAGGAGAGATAACATGAGAAATAAAAAACCGATAGAAAAACATCCGATACATGTAAAAAGCGGAGATAAAGTTGTGATAGTATCAGGGAAGGATAAAGGCAAAGTAAGCTCTGTAAAAAAAGTTATCACATCTGAAAATAAAGTGGTTGTAGAAGGTGCAAATATAGTAACAAAAGCACAAAAGGCGCAGGGCGGAAATCAGGGCGGACTAATTAAGGTTGAAGCTCCGATGGATTCGTCGAAAGTAATGTTATATTGCAGCGCATGCGAAAAAGCAACGAGAATAAAATATGAAGTAATAGATAATAAAAAAGTCCGTATTTGTAAAAAATGCGGGGAAAAGATTGATTAGTTTTTCTATATAAAAGTTTCTGATTGCATAATAAAATGAATATAAATTACAATTTGTTTTAATACAACGGAAAATAAAATTACGAAGCAAAGTATGGGTATTCCGATAGGGGAATATATTCTACGGAAGGAAAGAGCAATGACGGTATTAACAAAGAATTTAAAAGACAAATATAAAGAGGAAGTAGTAAAAGTACTTCAGGAAGAATTTAAGTATGAAAATTTTCATCAAATTCCGAAATTAAGCAAGATAGTATTAAATATGGGTGTAGGTGAAGCATGTCATAATTCCAAATTAGCAGAAGCCATAGTAAACCAGCTGACAAAAATAGCAGGGCAAAAAGCATTATTAACAAAAGCGAAGAAATCAATAGCTGCGTTTAAGTTAAGAGAAGGTATGCCGGTAGGTGCTATGGTAACATTAAGAGGGGATAGAATGTATGATTTCCTTCAAAAATTAATATGTGTAGTATTGCCGAGAATAAGGGACTTTAGAGGGGTAAGCCCAAAGAGTTTTGATGGCAGAGGAAACTATACGCTGGGATTGAAGGAGCAGTCATTATTTCCTGAAATTTCTTATGATGAATTAGATGCGGTACATGGAATGAACGTATCAATAATAACGACAGCGAATACTGATGAAGAAGCAAGAGCTTTATTAAAAGCGCTTGGAATGCCATTTAAAAAATAACAAAAGGAGTATATAACGTGGCTAAAAAATCAATGATAGACAAAGAGCTAAAAAGAGAAGCATTAGCAGCAAAAGGTAAATATCCGAAAGTAAGACTGCATAACAGATGTTCAATATGCGGAAGACCGCATGGTTTTCACAGAGATTTTGGAATATGCAGAATATGCTTAAGGAAGATGGCTCATCAAGGTCTATTGCCAGGTGTAGTAAAAGCTAGCTGGTAATGAATAGTCTAAGAGTAGAAATTATCCGAAAGACTTTTCTATACTGCTAGATAAATTTTAGTAAGTAGTAGCGGTAAAACCGCATAAAAGCAGAGGAAAAAAATAATGAATACAGATCCAATAGCAGATATGCTGACAAGAATAAGAAATGCGAACATGGTATCATTAAAAGAAGTTGATATGCCAAGTTCCAAACTAAAAGTAGAATTAGCAAAATTATTAAAATCAGAAGGATATGTCGAAGACTATAACGTATTCCAGAATGAAAGCGGAAGTTTTAAGACATTAAAGATTACATTAAAGTACGATGAAAAATCAAAGCCTGTAATATCAAACTTAAAGAGAGTATCGAAACCCGGTTTAAGAAGTTATTGCAAAGCAAAGAATATGCCGCAAGTATTAGGCGGAATGGGTATAGCAATAGTATCAACAAGCAAAGGATTATTAACGGACAGGCGTGCTAGAAAAGAAAATGTAGGCGGTGAAGTCCTTTGTTATGTATGGTAGTGTGATTAGCAGAGATAAGGAAACCGCAAAGAAGAATAGTAACAAACAAAAATTGGAGATAAAAAAATGTCACGTATAGGTAAATTACCAATAGTTATACCTGATGGAGTTGAAGTAACAACAGATGGACAAACTGTTACGGCAAAAGGACCTTTGGGTACGGAATCAGTAACGATACGCTCAGAAATAAAAGTAGAGAAAATCGAAAACAAAATAGTATTAACAAGAGATAATGATGAAAGGAAATCACGTTCTTTGCATGGTTTATCAAGAACATTGGTAGCAAATACAATAAACGGTGTAAAAACAGGATTTTCTAAGAGCTTGGAAATAGTAGGCGTAGGATATCGTGCAAGTATGCAGGGTAATACTCTGAGCTTAGCTTTAGGATATTCACATCCTATAAACATTGTTCCGCCTGAAGGAATAAAAATTGTAGTAGACCAAAATACGAAGATAAAAATTTCAGGCTCAAATAAGCAGACAGTGGGTGATATTGCTGCATTAATAAGAAGCAAACGTCCGCCTGAAGTGTATAAAGGAAAAGGTATAAAATATGAAAACGAACATATAAGAAGAAAAGCCGGAAAGACCGGAAAGAAATAGCGGAATTGCGGACGGACGAAGTGAAACGAGTCCGGGAAGCGAAAGACGAAGCGAGGACAGCGGAGGCGAACGAGCGGCAGTCTTGAGCGGAAAGCAATTTCAAGAAGCGGAATTGCGCAGAGTGGAGCCGAGCGAAGCGAGCGAACTCGAGGGAGCAACAAGCCGACCGAACGCAAAAAACCGATAGGTTTTTGAAGTGAGGTTGCAAGGCTTGAGCGGAAAGCAATTCCAAGAAGCAGGCGGATAAGTAAGTATAAAAATAAATTTTAATTTGTTTTTTATACCAAAAGTGTATATTATAACGGGCGGAAAGCCTGAGTGAGAGCAAATAAAAGAATTAAATTAAAGCCAAGATAAACCCTTATAAAAGTAAGAAGGTTTGGGTGAAAGGAAAGAAAAAATGATTAAGCAAGTAAACAAAAAAGAAGCAACACAAAAACGTCATCAAAGATTAAGAGCAAAATTATCAGGAACGGCAGAAATTCCACGACTAGCTGTTTATAGAAGCATAAAGCATATTTATGCACAGATAATAGATGATGTTAAAGGAGTAACAATCGTATCAGCTTCATCAATAGATAAAGATATGAAAGGTATTCTGGCTCATGGCGGGAATATTGAAAGTGCAAAAACAGTCGGCAGAGCAATTGCAAAAAAAGCATTAGCTGCAGGAGTAAAAGATGTTGTATTTGATAGAGGCGGATTCTTGTATCATGGGCGTGTTGCAGCATTAGCAGAAGCCGCAAGAGAAGCAGGGTTAAATTTCTAATTCTTTTGTCTTATAAAAAAAAAGGGGGGGGGGAAAAAAAAGATTAAAAACTCCCCTTTTTTGCGAAGAAATACCGGCATAAAAAGTTTATTTATTTTTTAGTCGGAAGTGGATATAAAAAAATAAATTCTTAATCAGCTTATAATATACTTTGAAGGATGTTTTTAAGCTGATAAGTTATGTTTCATTAAAATTCGGCAGAATGCAGGATGGAGGCAAAACAAAATATATTCTTAAGGTAAAATAAAATATACACTCCTTAATGTGTTTCAAAATTCAATTTATAACAAATTTTGTGTAAATCTGATTTGAGAGATTAGAGAAATTTTTTACATCAAAAATTGATTAAATATCAAGCTCAAATTTAGAATCGGCATAGTCAATTTTCAAGTAATATATTGCGATACAAGATAAAACATCTGTTAAAGAACCGTAAATAGGACTAAATAAAACATTTATAATATACAAACAAGCCTATCAGCGCAATTTGAGTATTTTCTTTTTATAATGTAATTTCAGCAGTTTATGCAAAATCATCAGAATCGGATGTCGCAATGGAATATCGAAGGCAACCCAAGATGCTATCTCCCGTATATTATAGCTTCCTTAAGATTATATCTTGTTTTTATCCGTTCAGTTCTTTTATTTGTACTTGCTAAATCAACAGGAAACCTATATTATCAATTCTTTTTTAGCGATTTTAAATCCTCTTTTATATTCCGAAACAAAACAAAATTCTATAAATTTTTCCAATATTTTTATCGTATAATCATCAGGTCTAAATTTTTTTTAAAACATTGCTCTCTGCCGAATAATGAAAACCGCCGTCAATCAAATACCGTCCATATTTATCATAAAGACTTTCGTATTCTTTAAATTTCAAATCATAATTCCAAAATTATATTATTTAATCTGTATATTATGCAGCTTTTTAGATTTTCCAATGCTTATTATTAACTTTTGTAAAGATAAAGTATATACTGTAAAGCAGTTAGTATTATTGAGT
>CAZBFV010000037.1:20529-21007 GCA_964491345.1 uncultured Muribaculaceae bacterium | reverse complement strand
GATGAGAAAGGGAAGAAAAACAGGATTATAAAAAATGCAGGATGCAGGCGGGATGGAAAAGAGAAGAAAAACGGAATTATAAAAAAATGCAGGAAGCAGGCGGGATGAGAAAGGGAAGAAAAACGGAATTATAAAAAAAATGCAGGAAGCAGGCGGGATGGAAAAGGGAAGAAAAACGGAATTATAAAAAAATGCAGGAGGGGCGGACGAGGGCGGGATGTTGTGTAAATTTAAAATATTATGCAGGGGTATGAAGTCTGTTTATCAGGCAGTGAACAAAGAAAACGCACTTGAAAATCTTATTAAATTAAAAAAATTTTTTGTGTGTGGGGGGGGGGAAAAAAACAGGAGGGAATGGGGAAAAGGTCAAAAAATCCACTTATACTTTCAGGGGTTGACAGAATAATCAAAATGAAATAATGGCAATTATTTAAGTATTACCTGAAATCAGGCTGTAATTTATTACGCAGATGCCTTA
>CAZBFV010000037.1:0-20429 GCA_964491345.1 uncultured Muribaculaceae bacterium | reverse complement strand
ATTTTTTTCTTTCTCTTTCACCTCCTGTTTTTTGTTCTTTATTTCTTGCCTTCCCCGATTTTTTTCTATCTCCTCCTGCGAAAATAGATAATGCCATATTTTAATGAGATATTAGAAGAATTTTTCTGATATCTCAAATCAGATATACGCAAAATTTGTTATGAAATCAACAATTATTTAAGTATTACCTGAAATCAGGCTGTAATTTATTACGCAGATGCCTTAAAGGGTTTTAGATAACAAAAGCAAAATCGTTATTTTGCCGGATGAGTTTTTTATTTAAGCTGTTTTATCCGGTATTACGGGATATTTTTTTCTTTCTCTTTCACCTCCTGTTTTTTGTTCTTTATTTCTTGCCTTCCCAGCTTTTTTCTATTCCCTCCTGCGAAATAGATAATATCATATTTTAATGAGATATTAGAAGAATTTTTCTGATATCTCAAATCAGTTTTACAGTTCATAAAATAATTTACGGTCTTATTCTATCCATTAAACGGGGGAAAGGTATAGTTTCACGGACATGAGGCAGACCGCAGATCCAAGCAACCGTTCTTTCTATTCCAAGCCCAAAACCGGCATGAGGAACAGAGCCGTATTTTCTTAAATCAAGATACCAGCTGAATATTTCTTCGGATAAACCCTGCGCAGCAATTTTGGCTTTTAATTTTTCAAAATCATCTTCTCTTTGTCCTCCGCCTATCATTTCGCCGTAGCCTTCCGGTGCAATCACATCAACGCAGGCGGCTTTATCGCCGTCTTGTTTCATATAAAATGCTTTTACTGCCGTAGGATAATGATGAATCATAACCGGCTTATCGAATTCCTGAGAAATAATAGTTTCTTCATCTCCGCCGAAATCTTCGCCCCATGGAGTGTCGTTGCCTTTTTTATGAAGAATTTCAATTGCTTCATCATAAGAAATTCTGGGGAACGGACGCTTTATATTTTCAAGTTTTGATATATCCCGCCCGATAGTCATTAAATCGGCTCTGTTATGCTCAACAGCCTGACTTGTAATATATTCTATAAATTCTTCGGCTAAATCCATATCATCATAAATATCTGCAAAAGCCATTTCGGGTTCTACCATCCAAAATTCGGTAAGATGGCGTCTTGTCTTGGATTTTTCGGCTCTAAAAGTCGGACCGAAACAGTATGCCTTGCCGACAGCCATTGCTGCAGCCTCCATATACAGCTGTCCGCTTTGAGAGAGATAAGCCTTTGTATCAAAGTAATCCGTTTCAAATAATGTAGTAGACCCCTCGCAGGCATTCGGCGTAAAAATAGGCGCATCTATCAGCGTAAAACCATGATTATCAAAGAAATCACGAACTGATTTTATAATTCTATGTCGTATTCTTAATATTGCGTTTTGTTTTAACGAACGGAGCCAAAGATGACGATGCTCCATAAGAAAATGTGTGCCGTGTTCTTTCGGAGTAATAGGATAATCCTTTGCTTCGCTAATAACTTTTACATCAGATGCATCAATTTCATATCCGATTTTAGAACGTTCATGTTTTTTTACGATACCCCTGATTTCAACCGAGCTTTCCTGAGGAATTTTATCGGCTAAATCAAAAACTTCGGGAGTAACGTTTCCCTTAAAAACAACCGCCTGAATTTCGGCAGTTCCGTCACGCAGTTCAAGAAAATGCAGTTTGCCGCTTGAACGGTGGTTATAAAGCCATCCTTGAAGCATAACTTCTTTTCCGTCATATTCTTTAATATCGCAAATCCAAATTTTTTTCATATTAACCCCTTTTTGCAGTCTGACTGGTTAATAATACCACATTATACAGTTAAATAAAATAAGCCGGTTATAATTTAGAAAAAATCAGAGAAATATTTTTATATTAAATCGGAATATGTCAGTTGTATTCATTAACTATTCCGAAATAACTTCTTTTGTTTTATTTATGATTTTGTCTTTCCAATCCATAACATTTTTAATAACCAGTTTTTCTACGGCTCTAATGTAAGTTTCCATAAAGGCATAAGCTATTTTATTATTAATAATAGGCAATTCTATTTCCAAATTAGGCAGTTTATCTGTAGCATTTGTTAAATAATCAGCAAATAATATTTGTAATTTATTAATTGAAGAAGTTACAAAGAGTCTGACTTCTTCTGATTTATCACCATCTTTGAAGGTTAATGCTTTCACCCTTGTGCCAATATGAAAATTCTTGTCTTGAGCAGTTGCATAGAAAATACCTCTATCAGCCAATGCAATAGTTTTTTTGAAACTAAATATTCGTCTATTTTTTACTTCCTCTACATATGCAACTATACTATTATTTTCGTTGGTATGGCTTATTAGAGGTATATTACCTTTTTTTGCATTTCCAATAATAAAATCTTTTCCTGTAGCGATATCAAATAAGTTATTTATTGAAAATTTTTCAAATATTACTTGATTATTATTCACTTTCTCAACTGCATTTTGTTCTTCTTCAGTTAATATATAATTATCAAGCCCGCTTGCTTTCAAATATTTTTCAAGCCCGCATATACGCTCCTTCTCAAGTTCTCTTATATACTCTTTTTCAAGCCCGCTTATATAGTTTTCCATAAAATCAAAGGCTATTTCTTTATTTTCAGTTACAGGCAAAGATACCGATAATTCTTTAGCAACATTTCTATTAAATTTGTTGGCATAGTCAAATCTATTATTTGCACTTTTTCTAAAAAGCGTAACAAAAAATAACAATGATTTTTCTGACCATTTATTTTTGTCATACGGGTATAATCCCTGCACATGTGAATATCCAACGAAATCATACGGCTGATAAAATATTGTTTCAGACGTTGTTGTGTCGCTGTATGTTATTATTCCCCCTGCTTCTGTAGGTTTTAAATTGACAAATCCTTTTATTCCATTATTATTACCGGAATTTGTAACTGCGGGTGTGTTTCCTGTTGTTTTAAATAACTCTAAGTTTGTCATTTTATATGCTGATGTCGGGTGAATCTCAAATAAATCACCGATTTTAAACTCTTTCCATCCGCCCCCGCTTTTTATAAAATCTTCTTTTACTTTTTCTAAACGGGGGCTTATTGAAAATTTTCGGAATTTTCCTCTTTTAACAGTGTTGAAACTTTCCAGCTTAAATAATCGGCAACCGTTTTTTTAAAATCTTTTTCTGTTGGGATTGTATCTATTTTTTTATGCTGATTATATGTCCAGTCACTGCCATTTAGTGTTATTGTATCTTCTATTGTGCAGTCATCAAAATAATTAGTATCTTTTTTATTGCCTGAAATAATATCAACAATTTCTTTATAACGTTCGAGGGCATTATCTGTATTCTTCAAGTTGACATTAGCACTTGATTTTTTACGATTTTGCCTTAAATAGCCGTCATTTGAAAAATCAATAAACTTGACTAATTTATTTTCATTGTGAGGATTCCCGACTTCAAAAACATAAATTGCAGTTTGAACTCCTGCTTTTCCATAAAAAATATCCGGCATATGTACACTTGCAACAAGAGTATTGTCCTTTAATATCCGTTTTGTATAAGGCAAACCGTTGCCGCTTCCGGCATTTTCCTGTATTAAAATAACGGCGCAGCCGATTCTGTTGTGTTTATTCATTTCTTTTAGTGCTTTTTCAACAAAAACAAATCCTTTTCCATCGGCAGAATACGGCGGATTCAATAAAAATACATTTGCGGGAAAATCTTTATTTTTATTTTCTCCCTGTTCATACTTGCCGTCAAAATCCCTTAAACTGTCTTTATGAATAATATTTGCAGAACCATCTCCCATTAATAGCATATTTAATACTGCAAGTATGTATATTTCGGAAAGTTTTTCAATTCCTAACAGCTGCTTTGATTTTATATCCTTAATCTTCTTTTTTAATTCATCAGGACTTTTAATTGTATTTTCGGCATCTTTTATCATAAGTTTCATTGAGGATATTAAAAATCCGGCAGACCCTGCTGCATAATCCCATACATAGCTGTCTTTATTGACTTTTGCAAGTTTTGCCATTAATTCGGTTACATACCGGGGAGTTAATACCACATCATTTTTACTGCCATCCGGAACTTTTACCCATGCGTTTAATACATTATATAATTTCCCTGTAAAATCAATATGGTATTTAGGATTAAAGAACGGCAGAATATCATGCTTTACTTTTGAATATATCTTTTTTAAAATGCTTTCGCCATTTTTAGCTGTATGAAGATTAGAATGTACAAAAACCTGAGAAAGCTCGCTGATTATCATTTTTACTTTTTCAGCCGGTATATTCTTTTCATTCAAAAAAGATTCTATATTATTGAGAATTACACAGCCATCGTGTGTTTTAGTTCCGTTATCCCCTTTTAAATCTGTTATTTCCAATGGCTTTACAAGAATATCACCGTTTTTTTCAACGCCTAATCCGGCCATAATTAAACCGCAAATCAATTTAACTCTGTAATCTTCCGATACTTGGTGAATATCCTGCATTTCCTGATTTAAGCCTGCAAGATTTGCTTCTATTGTGTTTTCTAATTCCGAAGTTCGTTGTTTTATTTCTTCATCAGTTAAATACAATTTTTCTATATTTTCAAGCAAAGAATCTCTATTTTCAGGTTTCAAAAAAGATAAATCCGAATTGCCGTAACAATCCATTCTCTTTGGTATAAAGTAATTTCCGGCAGATAAATAATAAACTTCAGATTCCCAAACAAAGCCGTTATTATCATAATAACCGTTCACGCCGATAGCAATTACTTCTTTATAACTATCTGTGTATTTTATAATAGCATCAGCATAATGAACAGCCCCATTAACAGCATATTTCTTTATATTTGCATAATTAGGCTTATTTTCTTTTGTTGTGTTGCAAACTTCTCCTGATTCATTATATTTTGCAAAAACTCCTTTTTTCCCCTTAACTTCTATCATTACAGGAATATCTTTATTTTTGATTTGTATAAGAAGTTTTACATCAGGATAATTATCTCCTTCGCCTCCGCTTTTTGACGGTGCTTTTCTCAGAGCATTGCCGATTTCTTCATTTATAGCGTCAGTTTTTATATAACATTTAAGAGGTTTTAATTGGTCTTTTACTTTTTGTTCAACTTCTTCTTCAATGCTTTTTTTATCCATCAGCAGACCCCGCTTTCAGATCTGCCGGCATCGGCCGATATAAATATTAAACTGTCAGACCCCGCTAATGAACAGGTTTTACCCCCCCCCCGCACACTGTAAAGATTTTATCTGTTTTTCTCATAAACTTTCCTTTTTATCAACAGCTATTTCCCTTATTTTAATTAAAAAAAATAATTCCATGCAAATTTTTAATGAAAAGTTACCGTAAAACAGCATACAGCTGTCCGATTTTTTATTTTTAACAGCTGATAAATATATTTTCATCATTTATAATTCTTTCAAAATTTAAAATACTATAGAGTATGCCGTTTTCTTCAAACTCGGCAGAAATGTATTTTGAGCAGTTTATGCCGGAATCTGCAATAAAATGCTGTTTAAGAGTCTTAATATATTTTATATCGTCCACAAGCAGGGCTATATTAAAATCCTGGCCTTTTGCAACAATAATTTTAGCGTTTCCGTTGTCTTCAGTACATTCGTTATTTAAAAAACATTTTAAATCAAGAACAACAAGAAATTCCCCGTTTATACCGGCTATACCCTTTATAAACTTTTTGGCATAAGGCAGAGCCGTAATGTTATGAGTGTTAATTGAAACAAACTCTTTAACATATCTGATATCCAAAAAATATCCGTGATTATCCAAATCAAACATTATATACCGGCAGGCGGTATTCGGATTATCTGGAAAAGAAAAAAAATCACTGTTTTTTTTAAGTCCGGATGCTCTATCGTTTAATATTTTCAAGGAATTTTCATCATTAGGAAGATAAAGATTATAATCAATATCACTTTTAAGCGATTTACATTCTTCAATGTATTTATCAAGCGAAATAACATCTATGATATTTATAAGCGTATCATTATATTTATAAACATTGCTTATGATGGAATTTTCAATATCGAAAGGAAAGGGATTCAGTTCTCTTATGTCAATTTTGATTATATTTTCTATATATTCGGTATTAACAGCCGTAAAATTGCCGTTATTAACCAAAATTATAAACTTGCTGCCGACAGAAAAATTTTTTACGGGAATGCCCAGCATAGAACAAATATCAACAGCTTTGATTATCATTCCGTTATAATAAAACATGCCTATTACGGACTTCATGGAAACAACGGGCATAGTAATCAAAGGCATATTGATAACTTCGATTACATTTCGTATGTTAATCGCATATTTTTTTGAATTTAAACAAAAGACAATGTACGACTCATAATTTAATTCGTCATTTTTTAAAACTGTTAATGTATTTTTATTGTTCATTTTTAACAAAACCTATATAATAATAATACTATAAATTAATGATTATAAAAAGATGTAAATATCCCGATAAGGAGCTTAATATGGCAGATACAAGCATTATAAAACGATTAGCAAAAAAAAATATAAAAGATACGCTGATGCTGGGTATTGCAGCAATCATAATCACAGCGGTAATCATTTTCACAGATGATAAAACAGTGCTTATATCGGCGGTGATTGCAGCGCTGCTGTTTTATTTTGCGGAGTATCAAATATCAAAAAACGAATTATTAAAATCAATGGATAAACTTGCTGACAATGAGCTTCAGGAATTTCAGAAAATATCAGTCAAAGTGCTTCAGTTAAGCGAAAAACAAAGACAATTAACCTCCAAGCATACCGAAATGCTTGAAAGTCTGGTTCAATCCGCAAAATTATTTAAAAATGAAGCGGTTAAGACAAAGGATAAGACGCAGAATGCAGCGGCTAAAGTACAAAAGACTTACGAAAATTCTAATGAAGAAGCCGAATCATTAAGTTCAAATATAGCAGTGATGCAGAATTTAAAAAATAAAGTGCAGGCAATCGCAGAATTAATTATAGAATTGACGGAGTACATAAAGCAGATAGGTTCAACCGTAAACATAGTAAAGAATATTTCAGAGCAGACAAATATGCTTGCGCTTAATGCTGCGGTAGAAGCGGCAAGAGCGGGCGAATACGGCAAAGGTTTTGCCGTTGTTGCGGGAGAAATAAGAAAACTTGCCGATGAATCAAAACAGGCAACAAACAAGATAACATCATTGGTATCCGATATAGAGCAGACGGCATCATCTACGATTATGGCAGCCGAAGACAGCGCAAAAGCCATTGAAAACAGTGTAAGATACGCTTCCGATACAAGCAGTAATATTGCAGTTTTGTCCGACGGCATAAAACTGCTGTGCCGTGATTTAGATGAGATATTCAGCACAACAGTGCATCAACAATCAATTACAGATGATGTTTTAGAGTCGGCTTCCGATATGCAGAAAATTATCGCCGATACAATAGATACGCTTGAAGAAAATATAGAAAACATAAGAGCTTTCTCCGAAATTTCCGCAGATATAAAAGACAACATTAAGCAGGAAAATAAGAGATAAAAATGCAATATAATTCTAATGAGTTCGATGAAATAATAAGTATTTTCAATTCCGAAAGCGAAGAAATTATTCAAGAGCTTAATGATAATTTTATGAAGTTGGAAAAAGATTTAAATAATAAATCTCCGTTAAAAAAACTTTCCCAGCTGCTGCATTCCTTAAAAGGCGCATCAAGAATGCTCGGATTTGACAGCATTCAAAATATTGCGCATAAACTTGAAGATATTACTTCATACTGGGCTGAAGAAAATGTCCGGATAAATAAAGATTCTTTTAAAACAATCTATGAAACCTGCGATTATTTAACGGAATTAATTAATAAATGCGTTCAGATAAAAAATGATTATAATGATGAAAAAAATTCCATCCGGTTAAAAAAACTTGATGAAATTTTATTACTGCATGCCGGTGGAAATGCAGAATCGGAACAAAACAGCGGTATAGATTATTTAAAAGCTAAAAATATGGATATAAATGCCATTGTTCTTGAGCTTATGTTTATAAAAGAAAGAGAAGATGATAATGATGTATTGTATGTTTTGGCAGAAAATCTTAAAGAACTTGATAATATATTTTCAAAAACCAATTTCGCAGATATAAAGAATGAAATATCTTTCTTATCAGCAAAAATAAACGAAAAACAGAAAGACAAAACAAAATTGGAATTTCTGAAAAAAAATATACCCGTGTTAAGAAACGATATTTATAACCTTTTTAAAACATTCAATATTAAATCATCAGATAAGAAAAATATTGTTATAGAAAAAGAAAAACAATTAAACAAAAATAATGAATATATAAAAAATTTCGATTTAATAATAGAAAATCTGCAGAAAATTAAATATGATATTTCATCGGCAGACAGCTTGACGGAGTTTCTGCAGACATTAAATGTACAATCCGAAAATGAAAAAAATATATTGCAGAAAACAATAAAAATACTAAATTTATATAAAGATAAAAATATTCCCGTAAATAACGACTGCTATCTTGTAATACTGCAGTGTATATACACCTTGAAAAGAATATATTTGAAAGATGATAATTTGAATATAAATAATATTGAATTTCTTATGCAGAGGCTGAATGTCGCAGAAGATATGTTTAATATTATGAATAATAAAATTTCCGTGCCTGCCGAAAAAGGCATAGAAAAGCCGGTCAATTTGCCGGAGTTAAAGAAGAATATAACCGGCATGGATTTTCAGGAAATAAAAACAATGCGGGTTGATACAAACAAACTGGATTACCTGATATTCCGGACGGAAGATTTAATGATAAACGGAATAAAGACAAAAAATCATTTAACCGAATTATCAAAAATAAATAACGAATTAATACAGTTCAGCGGAGAAAATAAAAAGATAATAAACTACCTGAAATATTTAGAAAAAAAAGGATTTTTTGTACAGAATCAAGACGATAATATAACTGCTTTTTACAAAAAAATTCAAAGTTATTTTAATGAAAATACGGCAGTCTTAAACAAAATAAACAATAAAATAAACGGTTTATATAATACAATGTTTACCGATGACAATAAACTATGCCAGAATATTATGGAAATAGATGTTTTGGCAAAAGAAATAAGAGTATTGCCTTTAGCGACAATTTTCCATTCATTCCCCCGTATGATAAGAGATTTAGCACAGGAAAACAGCAAACAGATAGATTTTATAATTAAGGGAAGCGATACAACAATAGACAAAAAACTGATGGAAGAAATAAAGATACCTTTGATTCATCTTTTAAGAAACGCTGTTTCGCACGGAATAGAACTGCCCGGTGACAGAATAAAAAAGCATAAAAACGCATCAGGAACAATAAAACTTTCGGCAAAACAGGAAGAAAATTTTGTAATAATAACAATAGAAGATGACGGCTTAGGAATAGATATAGAAAAAGTAAAAAAAATTTCCCTAAAAAAAGGAATACTTACAAAAGAAGAACTCGAAAATACGGATAATGAACATCTTGTAAAATTATTATTCCTGCCGGGGTTTTCAACATCTGATACGATTAATAAAATATCAGGACGGGGAATAGGCTTAGACATCGTTAAAACCAAAATAAATAATTTAAACGGTGATATATACATTGATTCTATTTTCAATCAAGGATGCAGAGTAACAATAAAACTTCCGTTATCAATGTCTGCAATAAAAACATTTATTCTGCTTATAGGAAATCAAAAATACGCCATGCCCGTTAATAATATAGAATATGTAAAGACAATAAACAGAAATGAAATTTATAAAAAAGACAATAAACAGTGCATAACATTTAATTCTCATTCAATTCCGATATTTTCACTGGCGGAAATACTGGAAAGTAAACAACAAAATACACAAAGCGATGTATTAACAATAATAATAATCGAAACAAAAGGTAATGAAGCAGCATTTATTGCGGACAGTCTGTTAAATGAGCAGGAGGTATTCCATAAAAAATTAATTCCGCCTATACTAAAAATAAAAAATATAAGCGGTTTTACAACATTATCAAACGGAGAAATATGTCTGGTATTAAATCCTTATGAATTAATGAAAAATAATTTACGTGAAGATTATATGAATGATATAGTAACAAAATTAATTTCTGCCGAAAAAAAAGTATAACGCCATGCAACAGGCGTGATTTACTGCCTGCGAAAACTTTTCTGCGGATTTTTTCGGGAGCGGGGGGGGGGGAAAAAAAAGGAAAAAAGAAACTTATTAAATTCTTTTTCTGCAGGCTTGCCGGAGTTTACCGATAATACCGGATTTTGACTGCTGAAATGCCCTATGCAGGCGTGATTTTGTTACCTGTGAAACCTCACAGGTGGGTAAGCGCCTTATTAAATCCGTTTCCTGCTGCACCGGCAGGTCTACTGCATTAATATCAGAGTCTGCTTTCCCTGTTAATAAAGATGTAGGAACAAAATAAACACCTGTATAGAGCAGTAATATTATAACACCAAAATTATTTTTTTTCATTATACCCTTGTATTAACTCAACTGCTTTTTTCATTTGTTCATCATTTTTAAACGAAAAAGGCAGTTTAAAATCGGGGCTGAGTCCTTTTTTGCGTATATCGTCGCCGTTTGGCAGAATATATTTATCCGTAGTTAAAATTAAACCTGTTTGATTATAAAGCGGAATAATCTGCTGGATAGAATTTTTTCCGTATGAATTTTCGCCGACCAAAACGGCATTCAAATCATCTTTTAATATTCCCGCAAAAATTTCGGCGGCGCTTGCGGTATATTTGTTAATAAGAATAACAACGGGTTTATCTTTAAATATTTTTCCGCTTTCGGCATAAATTTGATACTTTCTGCTATCCCTTGCTTCTATGCTTATTAATTTTTTGCCGTCTATCATAAAATCAGCCATTTGAACGGCATTAGCAAGAATACCGCCGTAATTATTTCTCAAATCAATAATTAGGCCCTTTGTATCATTAGTCTTTAAGATAATATCCTTAAAATCATCAACGGCTCTTTCACCCATAATATTATATAAAGATATAACGGCAATATTATCTTTGGTAATATCATAATACATTGTTTTAATATAAATTTCGTCTTTGGTTAATTCTTTTTCAATCAGAGTATCATTTCTTTTGATAACAATCTTAACTTTATCGGTTTTTCCGTTGATAACGGAGTCAATCAGTTCATCAATATCGCCGGAGTCTGCGCTTTTTCCGTTAAGACTTACGATCGTATCGCCCTCTAATATGTCTGCGGTCTTCGCAGGCGAGTTATCAAGCACGTGATTGACAACTATTTTATCTCCTGTTCTGTCAAATAACAAGCCTACACCGGTAATTTTAGAATCAACAATAACCTTTTGTTTAGAATAAGTACTTGATTTTAAAAATTTGGTATAAGGGTCATTAAGGCTTGAAAGCATTGTGTTAATGGCAATATCCGCATCTTCCGCAGTTTTTATTTGCCTGAAATATCTTTTTTTCCAGTAAACCCACTTTTGATGGTTTAATGATTTATCAACATAGCTGTTTCTTGCAATGCGCCAGACGCTGGCAAATAAATATCTCGGCGAAATATTCTGCTTCATTGTAATTTTTTGAAAAATTTTATCAAATAAATCAAATTTAAAATATAAATCCGGCTTCAAAAATAAATCGGCAAAAACAATAAAAATAATAATTAAAACAGAATAAAATATAACTTTTTTTATATTAATATCTTTATTCATATATGCACCTGCGGTATATTTTATACTTTTTACGCATTAAAAACAATTACTTTTTTGAGATATAAAGTTTATTTGGTATAATCAGAGTATGAAAAAAATATTAAAAAGATTATTGTTATTTTTGGTATTTGCACTGCTGTCTGCGGTTTATTGCGAGCCTTCGCATTCATTTGAATATTCTTTGAAATTTGCCCAGTTATCGGATGTACATTATTCGTTAGAACAAAATAACACCTCATACAGAATGATTACGCAATCAAAACCGCTGTTAGAAGATGCGGTAAAGCAGATAAATGAAAAAGAACATTTGGATTTTGTTGTTTTAACCGGCGACGGAACAGATAAACCGCAGGAAGATGCAATATACGGTCTGATAGACGGCTTGAATGACTTAAAATTCCGCTGGTGCTATGCAGTCGGCAACCACGATACATCAAGCGGTGCTTATGTAAACAAAGAAAAGTTTACCGAAATTATCCGGAAAAAAAATCCTGATTTTAAATTTAATTCAACATATTACTCGTTCAGGCCGAAAAAGGGATTTAAAGTCATAGTGCTTGACGGGGCGGTAAATGAAGACCGGTCATCAGGCGGAATAATTCCTGCTGAAGAACTCGCCTGGCTTGAAGAAGAATTAGATAATATAAAAAAGAATGAAATTGTATTAATATTTATACATTTTCCGATACTCCCCCCTTACAGCGCCAAAAATCATGAAATAACAAATGCAGAAGTCGTAAAAGATATTTTAGGCAGATACAAAATGCCTATTGCAATATTTTCAGGTCATTATCACTCGGCAAAAATAACAAAAAGAGGAAATATATTGCATGTTTCAACCCCGTCATTAATCGAATATCCCAATGCTTTCAGAATCACAGAGGTTATAAACAAGCGCAGAGAAGCAATATTCAAAATAGAGCTTATTGAAACAGGGCTGAAAGATGTTCAGGCAAAAGCAAAAATCACGGCATTAGGCGGTGCATTGTACTATGGCAGACCAAAGGACAGGACAGCGACGATTATAATAAACAAAAAGAAATAAAGGCTTATATATGAAAAATTCGGGTTTTAAAATAAAATTTTGGGGCGTAAGAGGGTCATATCCGGTAGCGGGCAGGCATTTTTTAAAATACGGGGGGAATACATCCTGCGTTGAGGTTCAAACAGGCAGTCAAAGAATAATATTAGACTGCGGAACGGGAATAATACCTTTAGGCGATAAAATATTCGGAGAACATATATCATCATCCGATAATATATTTGAAAGAGAGCCTATTAAAATAACTCTGCTGTTAAGCCATATTCATCAGGACCATATACAGGGCTTGAATTTTTTTAAGCCTTTAAATGTAATGCCGGCAAAATTAAATATTTTCGGCTACAGCGGATTTAATATGAAATTGAATGAAGCGTTATCCGAGCTTGTATTCGGCAAATCATTCCCCGTTAATTTATATGATATTAAAGCGGACTGCAATATAACCGATATTGCGGAAACAAATGCAGTTATTCTGAATAATAATACGGAACCTGAATTAAAAAGAATTACAAGATTGGAAGATACAATACCGGCAGGCGATGAAACAATAATAACATTTATGAAATCAAATGCGCATCCTAATTACGGGGTTATGTGCTTTAAAATATCATATAAAGGAAAAAGCATTGTATATGCAACAGATACGGAATGCTACAGAGGCGGAGCAAAAAAACTCGAATTATTTGCAAAAGATACGGATTTAATAATACATGACAGCCAATATACAACGGAAGATTATTTATCAAATCCGGCTCCAAAGCAGGGTTTTGGACATTCCACATTCGAAATGGCAGATGAAACGGCAAAAAACACCAATGCAAAAAGACTTGTATTCTTCCACTATGACCCGTCTTATAATGATGATAAACTGGCAGAATTTGAAAAAATATATAAAAAAGAGAATAAAAACAGTATTTTTGCCAAAGAAGGTATGGAAATTTGGATTTAAAAAGAGCAGTTATAATCATTCTGACTACATTAATATCATCCGGATGCAGTGCAAAAGCGGATGAAGCGATAAAAGCGGAAAATAATGCCTATATTCATAATAATAAAGGTTTATTGTATTTGAAAGAAGAATATTATTACGGAGCAATAAAAGAATTTGAGATTGCAATAGATTTACTGCCTGATTCGCAAGCAAGCTCTGCATTTTATGTAAATCTTGGAACGGCATACGAAAAAATAGGATACCCAAAATTAGCAAAACCATGTTTTGAAAAAGCGGTAAGCATAGATGTATTGTGTTTTGATTATTACAGAAAGCTCGCTGAAAATTACAAAAAAACAGGAATAATCGACGAACAAATCAAAATATATAATTCAAAGCCTTCATCGCCGTTAAATGATGTATTAATAGGGCTTTTATATATACAAAAAGGCGATATGCAGACAGGCATAATAATTTTAGATGATTTTTGCAATAAAGAACCTGATTTAATTATTACGGAAGGAATAAAAGAATATCTGAAAAACATAACAAATGAAAAGATGTAAAAAATAGAATATTAATTGTATAATTTTTTATGACTGCAGAGGAAATAAATGAAAACATACATAAAAGATATATTATTTTTAACAATAGGCGCATTGATATATGCGTTTGCAATTGAAGGATTTTTAGTCCCGAGCCAGATAATTGACGGCGGTATAACGGGCATATCAATGATATTAAATAAACTCACCTCAAAACCTTTAGGCATATATATCATTATAATAAATCTGCCGTTTATTATTCTGGCATTAAAGAAACTGGGCGGAAGATTTGTCTTTGCAACATTTTATTCAATCCTTATATTTGCGTTCGGAGTAACGGTTTTCAGCGGTTTTCTGCACGGAAGCTGTGTAATTGAAAATCTGGAACTGTTTTTGGTTGCAATATTCGGCGGACTGGTGCTTGGAACAGGCGTGGGTCTTGTAATACGAAACGGTGCATCGCTGGACGGAACGGAAATAATGGCAATATATGCAACAAAAAAGATACCGTTTTCGGTCGGCGAAATAATAATGTTTATTAATATATTTATATTTACAATAGCAGGCTTTGTGTACGACTGGCAGCACGCATTATATTCAATAGTTACATATTTTGTAGCCTATAAAACAATGGATGTTGTAATAGAAGGCTTAAACGAATCGAAATCCGTATTTGTAATAACCGATTATTCAAATGAAATCGGAACGGATATAATGGAAAAAATGGATGTAAGCGTTACATATATAGATGCGCTGGGCGGGTACAGCGGAGCGAAAAAACGTATTGTGTACTGCGTAATATCCCGTATACAGGTGCAGAAATTAAAAGAGATAGCTAAAAATATTGACCCGAGGGCTTTTATAGCAATCGAGAATGTATATGAAGTAGAAGGAGTAAGAATAAAGAAAAGAAAAGTTTAAAATTATTTTGTAAATTTAATATATTTGAGTTAAATTTTATATTATATAAAGACGTGAGAGAATAAGGAAAAAATATGCTAACGGCGACATCAATGAAAACGCATGGATGCGGAGAAATAACAAAAAACGAAACAGGCAGTGAAGTTAAAATAGCAGGCTGGGTATCAGCCGTAAGAGATTTAGGCGGAATTATATTCGTAGAAGTAAGAGATAAAACGGGCTTATTTCAATTAGTATCAGACCCTAAAAAAAATCCTCAGGTATATGATAAATTTCAAAAATTAAAAGATGAATACGTAATAAAAGCATCAGGAATTGTATCCGTAAGACCGGAAGAAACATATAATGATAAATTGCCGACGGGCGAAATTGAAGTATATCCTGAAACATTAGAAATATTATCAGCATCGGCGGTATTGCCCTTCCCGTTAAACTCCGATGATGTGAGCGAAGATATCAGATTAAAATACCGTTATCTTGATTTAAGGCAGGAAAAAGTATTAAACTGCTTAAAATTAAGGCATGAAATAGTTAAAACCATCAGAAACTATTTAAACGAGCATAACTTTATGGAAGTTGAAACTCCGATACTTATAAAAACAACCCCCGAAGGCGCAAGAGATTATCTGGTGCCGAGCAGGGTTCAGCCCGGAAAATTTTATGCGCTCCCCCAGTCGCCTCAGATATTTAAGCAGTTATTAATGGTAGGCGGAATAGAAAGATACTATCAGATTGCAAAATGCTTTAGAGATGAGGACTTAAGAGCAGACAGACAGCCTGAATTTACACAGGTGGATATGGAAATGTCATTTGTGGAACAGCAGGACATTATGCAGATGGTTGAAGGGCTTTTAAGAGAAGTATTTAAACTTGCAGGTTATACAATGCCGGATAAATTACCCGTTATAACATATAAAGAAGCTATGGATAAATACGGAAGCGATAAGCCGGATCTGCGTTTCGGGCTGGAGCTTTGCGATATAGGCGATATAATTATGGAGTCCGGATTTGAGATAATCAAAGATACGCTTAAAAAAGGCGGAATAGTAAGAGCAGTAAAAATTCCGGGCATTGCAGATTATTCAAGGAAAGAAATGGACGATTTGACAAAATTAGCTGTTTCGTTCGGCGCAAAAGCACTCGCAAATATAATGTATTTAAAAGACGGAACGGCAAAATCGCCTGTTTTAAAGTTTTTAACGGAAGAACAGGCAGAGAAGATACAAGAGCGGATGCAGGCTGAAGCGGGCGATGTGGTATTTTTTGTTGCTGATAAACCAAAAGTAACCTATGATGTAATGGGCAGATTCAGACTCTATTTCGGGGAACGTTTAGGTTTAATCGACCCTGAAGCGCACTCATTATTATGGGTGGTGGATTTTCCTATGTTTGAGTATTCGGAAGAAGACGGAAGATATGTATCGGTTCATCATCCGTTCACAATGCCTAACTCTGAAGATATTGATAAAATGGAGAAAAACCCTGCTGACTGCCGTTCATTAGCTTATGATATAGTATATAACGGCACGGAGCTTGGCGGAGGAAGCGTAAGAATACACTCCTCAGAAATACAGCAAAGGGTATTTAAAGCATTAGGATTAAGCGAAGAGGAAATAAATGAAAAATTCGGATTTATGATAAATGCGTTTAAATACGGAACACCGCCCCATGCAGGTCTGGCATTAGGCTTAGACAGAGTTGTGGCAATGCTTTCAAAAACAAATTCAATAAGAGATGTAATAGCATTCCCGAAGAACTCATCGGCGAAATGCTTAATGACTGATGCACCTGCAAGGGCAAGCGAAGAACAGCTGAGAGAGCTTCATTTAAGATTAACGGCAAAAGTTAATTAGATTAAAATAAGACTCAGGTTTTTAACAAAAACTTGAGTCTTTAATAATAAACTGATATAATAGATTCTGGGACATGGAAGACGAATTAATACAAAAAATCTGGGCGGATACGCTTGATGCAGTGAGAGATAAAATTCCTGAGATGACGTATAATACGTGGGTATTACCGTTAGTTCCTCATTCTTTGGAAGATAATTGTTTCTGCGTACTCACCGGTCATAATTTAGCAATACAGATACTTCAAAAGAATCAAAAGGATATATCGTCGGCATTATCGCAGATATGCGGAAAAGAGATATATTTTAAAATCATATATGATGAAGAAACGCATAAACAGATAGAAAACAGGAGGCAGAAAGCCAAAAAAGACGAAGATAAAGAATTTATAAAAGGGCTTGAAAACAGAGTAACCTCAAAATATGACGGTTTAAAGCAGATGCAGTCGCCCTGCAATTTAAATTTAAAATATAAATTTGATAATTTTGTAGTCGGAGCGGGTAATAAATTTGCCCATGCCGTTGCGGTTGCGGTTGCAAAAGATCCGGGGAAACAGTATAATCCTTTATTTATTTACGGAGGCTCGGGGCTGGGCAAAACTCATTTATTGCAGGCTATCGGGCATGATATACTGTTTCATAAGTCAAAATTAAAGGTTAAGTATGTAAAAGCGGAAGAATTCATAAATGATTTAATAAATTCGCTTGCATTAGGAATGGATAAAGCAAGTACAAAGAAAAGCAAAAACAATAATAAAATGAATGAATTTAGAAATAAATACAGAAGCATGGATGTACTTTTGGTAGATGATGTCCAGCTTATTGAGGGAAAGCCACGCACCGAAGAAGAAATGTTTAATACATTTGAAAGCCTGCATAATGCCGGCAAGCAGATTGTATTTACATCCGACAGACCTCCCGAAAAATTTGAAAACACTCCTGACCGGTTAAAAACACGATTTCAGATGGGTCTGCTGGCAGATATTCAAGTGCCTGATTTGGAAACGAGAATGGCAATATTAACAAAACTTTGTAATGACAATAATATAAAAATGCCTAATGATGCAATAGAGTTTGTAGCGAACGTGCATAATAAAAACATAAGAGAATTAGAAGGTGCATTTAATACAATAAGCGCATATACTTCAATAAACGAAATTCCTATAACTGTTGAAACGGTGAAAAAAATTATAGGGTATAGTGAAAAAAAGCATACAATAACAATACAAAATATAATTAATACGGTATCAAAGTTCTACAATATTTCCGCAGAAGAAATAAAAAGCACCAACAGAAGCGCTAAAACGGCTTATGCAAGGCAGACTGCAATATATTTGGCAAAAGAACTTACAAATGAAAGCTATCCGTCGGTAGGAGAATATTTTAACAGAAAACATACAACAATAATGTATTCGCACCAGAAAGTAAAGACAGATATAGCATTTGACAGACATTTAGCACAAGATATAACGGAATTAACGGAAAAAATAAATAATTCGGTATAAACAGCAGATATTTAGATATTTATATTCGGGTTATGTTAAAGTTTACGGGTTTCATCATTTTTTTTGAACTTTACAGCAAATTCAGTCTGGAATGTTAAACTTTATTACAACAAGATTTCAGCTCATTTTTTCGGATGGGGATATATATTATTTTGCATTTGTCATTATGTTTTATTGTCATATCCGCAGGTTAATAATTTAAAATATCTCAAAATTTTATATACATTCCAACTAAACTAGAAATATAGAAAGGAATGCAGAAAATGTCTATTGTAGAACCGATAAGAAATAAGAAAGATATACAAAAAGTGGAAAGAATACTTTTAAAGCAGAGCAGAAGAGATTTATTGCTATTTATACTGGGTACAAACTGCGGACTGAGGATTTCGGATATTTTGCAGTTAAATGTCGGTGATGTCAAAAATCGCACACATATACAAATTACGGAAAAAAAGACCGGTAAATTTAAAAAATTTCCGATTAACTCTAAACTAAAACCTATGCTGGAAAGATATATAAAAAACAGAAAAAACGATGAACCCTTATTTTTATCCTACTGGGGGCATAGATTAGACAGGGTAACTGCTTATTATGTAATAAAAAATGCGTGCAAAAGAGCCGGACTGCAGGAGAAAATAGGAACACACACCCTGCGGAAAACTTTCGGCTATCATCACTACCGGCAGTTTAAAGATGTAGCTATTCTGCAAAAAATATTTAATCATTCAAGCCCGTCCGTAACATTAAGATACATCGGAATAGAACAGGACGAAATTGATTATTCATACAGTAACTTCGTTCTGTAATTCATATCTTCGCAGATAAAAATAAGCGGATAAAACTCTGATAAAATCTTGAGAGTGCAGGAAGAAATTCTTTTTCCGCCTGCTTTGCCCCGGAACAATATGCAAATAATTAATTTAACTGTTCAGTTTATGTCAAGGAGGGCAGAAGGACGAATTTAAAAATATTTTAAATCAGCGGATATAACAAGGTGTTTAAGATATCAATCTGAGAAATTAGATAAATTTTTTCTAATCTCCTCATTAAAATGTATCAAAAATTGATTAAATATCAAGCTCCGGTTTAGAGCCTGCATTGTCCATTTTCAAGAAGGGGAGAGAAAGGAAAATATTCTGCGATACCGGATAAAGCATCTGAAATAAAGCCTCATCAGATAAAAATAGCGATTTTTTTGTTATTTGTTTAACTCCTCTGTCAAATCCCTTAATGGCATTTGTTGTATAAATTAAATAGCCGGTTTCAGGTTAAATGCTAAAAATTATCTTTATTCTATACCGGTTATTCTGCCGGACGCTGACAGCATAAGTGCATTATATCCTTCAAAAAAGTTTTTTCTTCCGATTTCATAAGATTTCTGAGTGTATTTTTTTGTTCACTGTTTGATAAACAGGTTTCATATCACTGCATAATGCTTTCCAGACTTTATTATTATATCTTTCGTATTTTTTCAGGAGTGTGTGCGGGGGAGGGGAAATCCCCCCCCCCGCACACACTCCAGCCCCGCCGGTCAGGGAGCAGTGAAGCATTATTTGAATAAAAAACAGCAGGCATGTATAATACCCGCCCGAACAGACTTTAGGCTTTTTTATGGGAAATATCTGCGAACTTTAAGAAAAATCACTAAATACCTAAATATTTTTCAATCTTTTCAAATTGTTCCGATGTTTCATTAATCACGTTTTTTAAAATGATAATTAAATTTTCAAAATCATTCGGCTTAAAATACATTTCATCATCAATAACCGTATCAATGCACTTGGCAAGGCTTTTAAGTCTGGATAAGCCTATGCCTGTTGATACAACAAGATTTTCAAGCTGTTCCTTATTATTTCTGCTATTAACAGCCTTATCTTTTTCGGTTTGATGAGTATCAATACTCTTCTTTGACAAATTTTTATCG
>CAZBFV010000036.1:0-21557 GCA_964491345.1 uncultured Muribaculaceae bacterium | reverse complement strand
TCACTCTGCGCAAAATCCGCTTCTTGGATTTTGCTTCACGCCTTCAAGCCATTCGCTTTAATTATTACATTTGTATCAACAGATACAGAGGGAAATTTTATTTTAACTACGCTTCCCGCTAAACGTCAAAGCTGGTTTTTAAAAAAATTAAATGAAGGGAACGTTGTTTATGATTGCCGTAAGGAAGTTATAAACTCCCCCCCCCCGACAATAACATTATAACAAATTCAAAAGACAAATTCAATCCTAAGGTTAGTAATATGATAAACAGAAAAGATAATTATATTAAAATAATAAACAACCTTGTTAATAACAGTTCAATAGAATTAAAAGAAGATATTGATCAGGATAACATTAAGGGCCGTAAATTTGTTTCAAGATTTATTGAGGCAGGTATAGTAAATTATGCGGACTTAGGGAATGTTTTAATAACAAAAGAAACATTAAATAAGTTTATTGATAGTATGATCGGCTGTCCTGTTGTAATTCAGCACAAAGACATTACGGCGGAGAATGTAGATAAAGAAAGAGCAGGGGTTATCTCCGGCGTATATTTTAACGAAGCTGACGGCTGGTTTTACTGCGAGGGTATAATATGGGATGCGGCCGCTGTTGATTTAGTAAAAAATCAGGGGTGGAGCGTATCCTGCACTTATGAATTTGAAAGTGATTTTACTAAAAGGAAGTATAACGACATTGATATAGATATGGAGTTTACGGGCGGTAAGTTCTTATATCTTGCTTTAGTTGATAATCCACGTTATACAGGCGCAAATATTGTTATTAATTCAAAGGATTTCGATGAAAAGAAACACCCTGGAAAGGAAAGAGTTGATAACGAGGGCGACCAAGTCCTCATTGACATTGAAGATAAATCTTCAAAGGTTGGCGGTCTTTCCAATCTTGATACCAACTCTATAGTTATTATAGCAAATTCAAAGGACAATTTCAACCCTGAGAATAAAAAAGACGATATTTTAACCGTTATCAACTCCGAAGATTTCGATGAAAGTAAAATCAATAGAGATGAAAGAGGCAGGTTTGCAAAAAAAGGACAAGGGGAATATCAACATACAATAACGGTAAGCCAAAATAAAATTGATAATTTAAATACACGCAGAAAAGAACTTGATTTAAACAGAAAAAGTACATTTGACAGGATAGAAGAATTTGAAAAGAAATCTAAAAAAGAAAACAGTAAATATTGGAATTGGCAGGATAAAGCTGACAGTTATATCAGCGATTATGCCGATTTTCTTGCTGATTACTGCAATCAAAAAGGCTATATTACGGAAGTTGAAAAATCAAATCAAAGTATTTCAACTTATGTAAAACTTTTTGAAACGGAAGAACAAAAAGAAGAAAATGCCCCGGTTTATGAAATAAGAATATCTGACCATGAAAACGGTTATGGAGATAAAGATGTTATGCTTCATTATTCTGCAAGTATAGATGAAGCACTTAATGCCATTGATAATACAATAAATAACATCATTAGCGAAGAATTTAAAAAGAATTTTAAAGGGGTTATTCTTGATGAGAATAGTATCAGCCCCGAATTGAATTTTAAAAATTTAGAAGTTCCGGAAAGACAGAAAAAAATTAAAAAATATTATAAAAAATATTTTCAAACAAGCAATGAAAATGAAAATACAAAACATTTATATAAAGATGGTATAGGACAATTATTTTTTTCTAAAAAATTGCTTAATAAATTAACTACAAGAAAAGATTTTGCGATTGTTCAAATATTTCTTTCTAATATTGAAGAAATAATTGATAAAGGAATAGTAAAAGATATATCTGAAAATGAAAAAGAAATTATAACAAGTTTAATTAAAAATAATTCGATTTTTGATTTTGTTCTATCAGCAAAAAAAGATAGCAGAGGAAATTATATTGTTGATATTACAAAGGAAATCAGCCGCGCGAATGGTAAACACACCACAGCAACGGCTGACAATAACATTATAGCAAATTCAAAAAACAATGTCAACCCTAATTCTGTTTTTGATTATGAATTGTTTATTAATAAAGATAATAAAGGTAATCGGGCTGTTGATGCATCAAAAATAAATGCCGGTCAAGATACAAAAGGAGACAATCCCCAGACCTTAACCGACAATAACATTATAGCAAATTCAAAGGACAATTTCAACCCTGAGAATAAAAAAGACGATATTTTAACCGTTATCAACTCCGAAGATTTCGATGAAAGTAAAATCAATAGAGATGAAAGAGGCAGGTTTGCAAAAAAAGGAACACAAAATTTTAATTCTTTTGAGGAATTTCAAGAAGCATTTAAAGATTATATAGAAGAAGCTCCGAAAGATTATGAAACAAATAATTTAGAAGAAGCATTAAAAGATTTAGGAATAACAGAAGATAAACCCCGTAAAATAAAAAATCCATATGAGACAGTAGAAGTACGAGCGGGGAATATTAAACATATTATTGATAGAGAAGATGATAAAACACGTTATAAATCTATTAATAAAATGTTCGCAACTATTGAAAGACCTAACATTATTACCATTTGTGAAAATAATGAACGAAGATATTTTAAAATTTTTCAACAAGAAAATAAAAATTTACGTCAAATAACATTTGTATCAACAGATACAGAGGGAAATTTTATTTTAACTACGCTTCCCGCTAAACGTCAAAGCTGGTTTTTAAAAAAATTAAATGAAGGGAACGTCATTTATGAAAGACGTAAGGGAGTTATAAACTCCCCCGTCAATAACATTATAGCAAATTCAAAAGACAATGTCAACCCTAATAATACAAAAGATAATAAAAAAGTTAATAATACAACAAAAAGAAAGGACAAAATAGTTATGGCAGTATTAGACGATTTGAAAGCATACATTAAAAACATAGTTGATAATGAATGCGGCAAAGACAAAAAAGATTTTGAAGAAGAGGATGAAAAAGAAATCAAGAAAGAGAAAGAAGAAACAAAAGAAGAAACCAAAGAAGAAGCAGATAATAAAAAAGCTAAAAATGAAGCCGGCGAAGAAGATAAGAAAGAAGATAAGAAAGAAGTTGATAATTCATCCGGCATCACAAATAAAGTTCTTGAGATGGTTATGGGCGGGGGTGTTATGCAGCCGGCGGCGCAATATATTTCAAGGGCTGAAAGACTTAAATTAGGCGACAATTACTAATAAGAAAGGGACAAAAAAATGGCACAAGCATTTAATACTATTCAACAGACAATTAATCCTGCCAAAGGTATGTATGCATTAATACCTAACATACCGCACGGACACGATTATATATTTTATTCGGCAGAAGCAGAAGACACTATCGCAGCGGGCGATTTTGTTAAACTTTCAACATCTTCAACAAATCCGAATGACCCTGTAGTTGAAAAAGCGGGAGCGGAGGACGCAGTATTCGGTATGGTAGTTTATAACCCCCGCATTGATGCGTACAGAGTCGGAGATAAACTTGCTGTTGCAGAAAGCGGAAATCAAGTCTGGCTTTCAGCGCACGATGCTATTACAGCCGGTGCGCAGGTTTATAATGACCCGGATAACAAAGCCGTTGCATCAAGCGGTACAACTGTTATAGGAACGGCATTAACTCCGGCGGCTGCAGGGGGCTTGTTCAAAGTTCAATTAAATTTTACTGCGGCGGCGGCAGCATCAAGCGTTGATTTATCTGATTACATTAAAACAGCAAAATTGACTGAAGAAATTGCAAAATGTGCAGATACTAATTTAAGCAACATAACAGAAGCGGGCAAAGGTGTAATCAAAACAAATGCCGGTGCCGGAGCGTAACTGACAAAGAAAGGAAACAGAAAAATGACAGATAAAATAGGATTATATTCTAAAGAAGAATATAAAAGGCTTGTAGAAAACGGACTAACAAAAGCACAGGTCAATAATTCAGCGGGCATCGGCTCAACTTTAGGACTGCAGCAATTAACATCAACTTTAACACAAATTATAGACGGTATTATAGATACAAAATACTATGAACTGTCAGGACAGAAATTGTCTGATTTTACCCGTATTGAAGTAGGCAAAGGTGCTTATGCAACAGACTTATTGCAATATGCGGTATCTTATGTCGGTAATGTCGGCGACGGCTGGATTGAGCCTACCTCAAACGGTATAGCTAAAGACTCTAATTCATCAATACAAATCGGTTCATTAAGGATTAAAAATCATTTTTGGAGAAAAGATTATACGGTTACTAATGAGCTTGTACAAATGGGCAGAGTTAATGACCAGACATTTTCTATAATAGAAGAAAACGAAAAAGCACGTAAGAAGCAATATGACTTAGCAATCCAGCAAGCCCATTTCTTAGGTTTCAGCGACGGTACGGCAGGATTATTAAACCAGCCTGAAGTAACAGTTAATACTACATTAATGACTGCTCCTTTAGCGACAATGACGGATGCACAATTTCAAACATTCTTAGCTTCTGTCGGCTCAGCTTACGGACAAAACAGTTTATATACAATACAATTTAACAGAATGCTGATACCAACATCTGATTTTGTATCATTAGGGCAGCCGTTCGGACAGTTCGGATTATCAAGGCTTCAAGTGTTAGAAGACGCATTAAAACGTGTTGCAGGAGTTGATTTCAAAATTGTTCACAGTACATACAATGATAAAGCAAATGAGGGAGGGGACGCAGCACGTTATGTATTCTATAACGATGATGCCGACAACTTATGTGCATATATGCCGGTTCCATATACACCGATGCCGTTATTCCCTATCGGTTCATTGGATTTAATATCACAGGCACACGCACAGTATATACCGCCTTACTTGAAGCGTGTAAATTCAATGCTGTACGCAGACATCCAAGCGTAATTGCGGACGGGTGAAACCCGGTAAGCGAGTTTTGAAGCTGCAGGGCTTGTGCGGACAGCAATTACAAGAAGCGTAATTTCTGACGGACGAAGTCCGTAAAGCGAACAGCGGCGGAGTGGAAGAATTACTTGTTAAAGTAATTCTGCAGCGTAGTCCCAGCCTGTGAGCGATTAAGAAATTACAAGAAGCGGAATTGCGGACGGACGGCAAAATCTAAGAAAATACATAAAAAATAACAAAACGAGGTTAATATGAAACTTGAAAATAAATCGTGCAGAGATTATATAGCATTTAATGTAATATTAAAGGCTAACTCTGTACAAGAAGTAGAAGATAAAAAGGCTTGCAAGATTTTATTGAAGCAGCAGGGCGTAAAAGAATATGCCGACTTAAAATTTCAGCGGGATTTGCAGGCTGAAAACGAAGCACTAAAAAAAGAGCTTGAAAAAGTAAATAAAAATAAGACAGCAAAATAAAAAGAAGATAATCTCCTTAATTTTCATTTATTTTCTCCCATGAGAACAAAAAGGGGGAGGAGAGCGTGTATTTTATCTTCCCCCGTTTTCTTTTTAGAATGTTAAACAGCCAACTATAGCAGAAACTCACTAAATGATGCAGGGGGAAAATTTTCCTTATTTTCTTCCCCCTTTTTTTTATGAATGACGGCGGAGAAACCGGATTTAAAGAAATAAAAAATTATGAAAAGATTAATAGATATAATAACAGTTGAAGACTTTAAAGAACATTTTTCGAGATTTAGTCCTCAATACCTGCCGGTATGGCAGGAGGGGCAGATATACACCAAAGGGCAGATTGTTTATTATAACAATGTATTTTATGAATGTATTGTCAGTTCTACGGATAATGTACCGGCAATAGAGGAAAGCTGGAAAATAATCAGTCAAAATGTATTAAACTTCACGCAGGACAGCGACATAATAAACGCTTTTAGGGAGGCTTGGGTAAATTTCAATCAAGACTTATTCAATGATATTGAAACGGCAAAACTTGTATTTTTATACTTGACCGCTCATTATTTAACGGTAGATTTCAATAATGCTTTAGGAATAAATAATATAGGCATTCCGACAAGTAAGAGCGTAGGGAGCGTATCACAAGGGTATGCAATACCTCAATGGCTTACAAACAGTCCGGGGCTGTCAATGTATGCGGCAACCGGTTACGGCATAAAATACGCATCATTAATCCGCCCTTATTTAACAGGCAATATATTTTTGGTAAAAGGCAGAATAACGGCGGGTTAAAATGGAAATATCGGGAAATGTCAATTACGGTGCTTTAAAAGACTTAGTAAAAGAGATGACGAAAGAATATGATATAAGGATAGGTATATTAAGTTCAAAAGGAAATCAAGAAGTATCAAAAGACTTAGATATGGCAGGACTTGGGGCGGTGCATGAGTTCGGGGCGAAGATAAAGGTAACGCCGAAATTAAGGGCATATTTCAGATACACTTTCGGAATAAATTTAAAAAAGACAACAAAATATATTGTTATACCGGCAAGGTCATTTTTAAGAAAACCGATTGAACGCACGAGTGATTTTTTAAAGAAGGTAAAAGAAAAAACAGACTATACCAATAAAGAAACAATTAAACTTGCAGAAGAATTTATAAAAGAACACGGAAACAGCGGCTTATTGGATGAATTAGCCACTGCCGTAGCACTAAGTGCATTTGAACAGATACAAGAAGCATTTGACACATCAGGTTTCGGCGAATGGGAGCCAAATAGTCCGCTTACAATATCTAATAAAGGAAGTTCAAAACAATTAGAAGATGAAGGCAGACTAAGAAAATCAATCACATATGAAATTAATAAAAAAGGATAAATAAATGCCAAAGAAAGAATATTTATGCTTAACATGCAGTTATTATAAAGATATATGCACACATAAAAGTAATGAATGTATAAGAATATCTAAAAAAGTCGAAACAAAAGGGTATATATCAAAACGATTAAAAACAGAATGTGAATATTATAGTAAGGTTTAAAATGTATAATCAACCACTTAATTTTTTTAATAACTCTGACATAAGGACATTAAATTCAGGCTTTCCGCAGATGGCGGAAACTTTAACAGGCTGGGAATTTCCTTTAACCTTGGTAAAGGTTACGCAGAAGATAGTAAGCGGTGATGTTGTTAAAAGTTTTGAGAATATAAACTTTTTAGGGGTAGTGCAGCCTTTAAGGGAGGAGCAATTACAATTTTTAGAGATAGGGGAACGTTCCTGGGAATGGCTATGGATACACGCAAAAAGCGGGACGCTTGAGCTTGAGACGCAGGATAAAATCATATTTGAAAAGCAATTATATAAGGTTATGAATAAAAAAGACTATCATTTAAACGGATTTGTCGAATACTTTATCTGCCGAGATTATAGAAAAGAAGCGGTATAGATATGAAAACAGAAGAAATAGTTACGCTGTCTTGGAATTGCTGTTCGCACAAGCCCTGCAGCCTCACTACAAAAACCTATCGGTTTTTTGCGTTCGGCCGGCTTGCTGCTCCCTCGAGTTCGCCCGCTCCGCTCGGCTTCACTCTGCGCAATTACGCTGTCTTGGAATTTCTTAACCGCTCACAGGCTAGGACTACGCTACAGAATTACTTTAACAAGTAATTCTTCCACTCCGCCGCTGCTCGCTGTCTTGGATTTTGCTTCACGCCTTCAAGTCATTCGCTTTATTTTGCTGAACGCAAAATTGCCGCTCATTATTTCGGCGTTACTTCGAGTTTGAGCCAGCGGCTCATCACTCTGCGCAAAATCCGCTTACCGGGTTTTACCCGTCAGAAATTACGCTTGTTTTAAATAAACTTACAGAATATATTAAAGATGTTGTTTATAAAGAACTAAGAGTACACAACAGTTCTGACAGATGGATAACATTAAAGAACGGAAAACATATATTATTAAAAGACAGCGAAAGCGTAAAAGAAGCCATTGAAAGAATTTTTGGCGAAGGCAGAGGTTCAAAATCAGTTGAAAAATCTTTAAACCTTGATAAAATTAAAAATAAAAAAGAAACTTCAAATTTGAAAGAATATTCTAACTTAGAAGATTTTAATAATAATTGCCGAAATTCCGCCAAATCTGTAATAAACGAAACTCCGGATTTATCGAAAGAAGAAAGAATAAAATACGCACGTAAGAAATTCGATAAAGAAATGTTAAACAGATTTTATAAAGCGGGTAAATTAAGCAAAGAAATGTTAAAAATGTTAGGAAGCGAAACGGCAGACATCAAATTTTCAGTTGACAGTATGATTAAAAACATAATCAAACATCCTGATATAAAATTTGATGATTATAAAAAAATACCTGAAATAATTAAAAAGCCTGATAAAATTACATTTTCAAAGAGTAAAGACAATAGTATTATTTTATTTAAAAAATTTAAAAAAGATAATACATATTATCAAGTCGTAATTAAAACAACAGAAGATAAAAAAGAAAACTATTTAACTTCATTCAGATATTTAAGTGAAAAAGAATTTAATAAATATTAAATGAGAACCTTATCGTATGTGGACTTAGCTTCCCCACTGTCGCCTGCTGGCTGCGGTCGCAAGATTTTACCGTTCCAAAGAGTTCTCAATAACATTATATCATTTTAAAAAATTTTTTTCAATTCCAATGTAAAGAAATAAAACTTTCTAAGAAATAAAACAAAATGAAAACAGAACTTGAAACAATACTTGTTAATTTATTAACGGAATATATGAACCTGCCGGATAATTACGGGACAGACAAGCACGGGGACGAAATACCTGTTATTGTAATCAAAGGTCAGAATGTAAAACTTCATAGCACGTCCCGTCTTCAAATAACGGTAGGGGTTATAAATACTCATACTTACGCAAATAATTCATATTTTATAAATAATAATACACCGGAAGAACCGCAATATGCGGATGAAACAGATTTACATGAACAAAGCACGGTTCAGATTGATATATACAGTGCAGATAATGAAGCAAGAAAGAGATATAAAGAAGTTCAAACTTGTTTAACATCATTGTTAGCACAGCAATATCAGGATAAATACCAGTTTAGAATAAGTCAGATATCAGATGCAGTTAATACAACAGGGTTAGACGGCGCAGGATATTTAAACAGATTTTCAATAAGATTTAATTGTTTAACGTGGTTTAAAAAGTCAGTTGATATTAATTACTATGATAAATTTTCAATGACGGCACAAACCGAGCAAGGGCAAAGAATTAAGATACTTAAAAACGGAAAGGATTAATAATTATGGCAGCAGGTAATATTGCATTAAGCAATACGATTAATATTTCCTTACAAAATACACCGAAAGGGTTAGGGGAATTTAACACAAACAATATTTACTTATTTACAAACGAAAAACCATTGTCAACAGCACCGTATATATGGGCGGTAAGTGCGGATGATATTATTAAAGAATACGGTTCGGACAGTAAAACAGCAAAAATAGGCACAGCATTATTTACGCCCTCGCAAAATTTACGAGGAGGGAGGGGGCAGGTTTTAGTATTTCCATTCAACGGAACGGATGCAACAAGTACAACACTAACAACAGAAGCTATAACTGAGGAAAAAATAACGGCATTAAAAGCTGTAACAAACGGAACATTTACCATTAAAATTGACGAAGTTGCTTATACCCCCGTAGAACTTGATTTCAGTGCAATAAATGGAGTTGCTGATATAGCAGCTGTTTTAAATAATATCGGTTTAGACTGCAATATTACGGTTGCAGAAACAAATAAAATACAATTTGAGTCAAGAAGATACGGAACGGACGGGACAATTACTTTAGAAGCAACAGAAGCAGGAGATAAAACCGATATATACGGCGAAACTTATTTAAACGGTGCAGCAGCGGTAACGGCTGCAGGTAAAAACAGTACAGGTACTACATTAAAAGAAGCCTTAGCACAAGCGGAGGAAGCAGGATATTGCGGAGGTATTGTATCAACTCAGGTATGCGAAAATGATGTTGTTGTTGCAAATGCAACATATATCCAGACAACCGACCATGTATATTATGAAGTTATGCAGTCGCTTAAAAACATAGAGAAATTAGGCGAAAAGATTTCACAAGGTGCATTAACAAAAACAAGATTATTAGCTTATTCCATGAACGGGGCAATAGGTTCAAAGCAGGCAATAGCAGCATACGCAACAGTTGCGCAAAGTGTTAATTATTCCGGTTCAAATACTGTTTTGACAATGAACCTTAAAGAACTGGCGGGAATTATGCCGGATACAAATCTAAACCAAACGGTATATGAAGCGGCTAAAGAATACGGAGTTGATTTGTACGCAAATACGGAGGGTTTAGCCTGCGTATATTCATTTGACAACGGATATTATACGGATGAAGCAACAACTGATTTATGGTTTAAAAAATCTTTGGAAATAAACGGATTTAATTATTTAAGACAAACAAACACAAAAATTCCCCAGACAGAAACGGGAATGATAGGTTTAAAATCGGCATACGAACAAGTTTGTATAGCGGGGGTGAGAAACGGCAGTTTTTCGCCGGGTAAATGGAACGGTGCAATACCATTCGGCGACCCTGAAGACTTTTCAAGAAATATAGAAGAACAAGGGTATTATATTTATTCACTTCCGATTGCACAGCAGGCACAGGAAGAAAGAGAAAAGAGAATTGCTCCGCTGATACAAATTGCACTGAAAAGGGCAGGGAGCATACACAGTTCCGATGTAATAGTAACAATACAGCGATAAATTAGAAAGGATAAATAAAAATGGCAGTTTATGCTTTAACAGGACACGATACTATTATAATAAATGCCGTACCGTTAAATGATTACGGTAACGGCGATATAGGAGCAATAGAAGTACCGAACGACCTTTACGCTATGGCGACAGGTACAGACGGCAATACGATATTTGCACTTGATGAAAGCGGAGTTAATGCAACATTGACGGTAAAAGTTCTATTATCAAGCAGAGATGATAAACGGTTAAACGGTTTAATACCTCAACCCTCAAATTTCCCGTCAACTGTTTTATTGACAGGTTCGGTAGTAAAACAAGTAGGGGACGGAGCAGGCAACATATCTTATAATACTTTTCTTTTATCAGGCGGAATGATAAGAAAAGTACCCGAGATTAAATCAAACGTAAACGGAGATACGGAGCAGGCAATAGTAACATACATAATCAATTTTGCCAACGGCAAGCGTGCGATAGCTTAGGAGGGGAAATATATAATAATGTTAGAATTTAAAGCGGGAAATACGGGGGCAGAGGTTGTAATAAACCCTGCTTCGTACAAAGAAGTATTAAACTTAAAGAAACATATTTTAATAGAAATAAAAAAGCATCCGCTGGGGTTAAAACTTTCTGACAGCGGGGAAAATATATTAAATAAAGAGATTGATATATCGGATGTAGCGGACTTTTTGAAAGATACAATAATTGCATTAGATATATCGGATGAATTAAATAATGCCATTTTCAGCTGTTTAAAGGTATGCAGCTGGAACATGCATAAAATAACCCCCGAATTATTTGATATAAAACCCGAGATAAGGGAAGATTATTACGAAATAGTTATAAAGTGCATTGAGGAAAACCTGCGCCCTTTTATGAAGAGCCTAGCTTCAGAGTGGAAAATCCTAGCGCCGAAGATAGGCGAAAGCCCGTTATTGCCTCAAACCTTAGCAATGATGAGCAGGTAGTATATATGCTTGCAAAAGCGGGGTGGTGGGGTGCTTCTCCCTCCGGCATCTTCAAAGCCCCTGTCGATGAAGTAATAAACGCTTTTCATTACGAAAATTTTTATAACCAGTATCAAGAGACATATATTGAGATAAACAAAGAAACAAGAAAATGAAAATAGGCGAATTATTTGTAAATCTTGGAGTTAAGGGTAATACTGACGCCCTCAATAAGACTATAAAGCAGCTTGAGACAGCAAAAGAAAAGTTAAAAGACAATAAACGTGCTTCGGAAGAAACCGCTAAAAAGTATGATACTTTAAGAAAATACTTAACCGATTTAAAAAACGCAAGCAGCGAGAGCGAAAAGCAATTAATAAAAAAATCTTTTGCACAAAAAGTATCCGCATCAAATACGGCAAAAGAAATAACAGCTGCAGATAAACAAATATCGCAGCAAAAAAAATTAAAAGGTAATATAAATGAAAGTTTAATGTCTTTTAGAAGTGCTGTAAATGGAATAACGGCTTTTGCCAAAGCTGTTATTGTTACCTACAATGCCATAGACAAAATGATAACCAGTTTATCTATAGCCAATCAAGGAATGATTAATTTTCAAAGGCAGACCGGCATAAGTTTTTCAAGTTTAAATAAATATGCTTCAGCTGCTGCGAGCGTAAACTATAATGCCACACCGGAGCAGACAGCAGATACAATGCAGCGATTAGCGCAAAATTTATATGACATAAGAATGGGCAGGGGAGATATAAGCCCGTACCAGGAATTATCATTTGTCGGCGGGAAATCATTTACCCCTTTCGGTATGGATGTTGAGACTCTGATAGAAAATGTAAGGGAAGCCATAAAAGGGGTAGGCGATGTTCAGGCAACAGATATAATAACAAGAATGGGGTTTAACCCGGATGATTTGCTAATGCTTCGCATGACTCGTGAAGAAATGGAAAAGTTTAACGATTTATTTCTAACGGGCGGAGAACGTGAAAAAATGAATGCTTACGCTTTGCAGATAAAGAGATCACGTTTAGAAATGCAGCTTTTAAAAGACAGGGCATTGCTTGCAATAATGCCGGGGTTTGTAAAACTCACAAAAAACATAGCAGATTTTACAAACTTTTTAGTAAAATGTGCAAAAGGATTAAAAGATATTATAAGCGGTTCCGAGTTGGCACAAGATTCTTTAAAAGCATTAGGGCTTGTATTAGCAGGGTTATTAATATGGTTTCAGCCTGTTATTGCAGCTTTTGCCGCATTATATTTAATACTTGAAGATTTAGCGGTATGGAATGCCGGAGGGGACTCTGTATTTGGCAGAATATTCGGAGATAAAGGGACAGAAAAATTTAAAAATTCCTGGATTTATAAATTTGCTGAAATTGTAAAAGATATAGCCGCAGGACTGGATGATATTTATACTAAGAGTAAAGATATACTGGGACTGGGAATTACAAAATTATCCGATACAATTAAGAAGAATATATATAAAGGAAGATTTAAAAAATCAACAGGTATGGAAGCGCCGGAAACTGACTCTTCGGAAAGTTTAGATGAATATGTGAAAAAATGCAGAGAATATTATAATAAGCAGAAGGAGCATACCCCGCCTAAGGAGCAGCCGCAGTCGGAAATTGAATATACGGGAGACGGGAGACCGTTATACCCTATGCAGCCGCAGCCTAAGGAGCAGCCGCAGAAACCGTCCAAATCACAGAAGCCGCAGCCGGACTTTGAAGGTAATAACAATATAACAGATGTCCTGAATAAATTAACTTCTCAATTTAACAACGTTTTTCAAAATAACAATACGAAAGATGTACAGCCGTCAGTATTACAAAATAAAGAAGCAGTGCATCCGGCAGGTGCTCGAATAATTAATAATAATTCATATACATTCAACCAAAATAACAACATGAATGTAAAAACATCTCAGGACGCAGGCGGGTTTATAGCTGATTACAATAATAATGTAACCGAGAAAATGGCGGCAATAGCAGCACAAGTTGCACCGGCAGGAATATAACTGATGAGTATTTTAGATAATGTAGGTAAAAATATAAAATTAACCGGTTCCTGGGGGCGGGATGACAGCCGGGATAATATAGATAATAATGCATCCGCAGGTGCGGTATTATTTGACGCTTCGCACGGACAGTTTGGAACAATCCTGTTGTTTAAACAATTCGGCACTATGAAAGGCTGCAGTTTTACTTTAAATTCGGATATTACAACACATTATACGGAGGCTAACTATCATATAAATGACCATTGGGCATTGCAGCCGGAACAATACACTTTAAGCGGATTAATCGGAGAAGTAATCTACACGCCGCCGGATGGGACGATAGTTAAGAGAGTTCAAGAAGTAAAAGATTTTTTAAGCCCTTTAAATATCATTGCTCCGACATTGGATAATTACACGCAATCGGCGGCTAATGTAGCAAAGCAGATAAACGACAATGTAAAAAGATTTGAAACAACCGCAAAAAACTTTTTAAACAATATCGGAATAAGAGAAAAAGTATCGACATCGAATCAGGAATATATCTGTAAGCAATTAAAAATATTAATGGAAAAGCGGCAGTTAGTTTCTGTATATACACCTTACGGCACTTTAAAAGATATGGCAATCGTGAATATCAGCTTTAATCAAGATAATACACGATTTCAATCAAACGTAGAAATCAGCCTGCAAAAATGGCGTGAAGCCGGAAGCGAAATACGGGAGGCGACGGAAGAAGAAAAATCAGAGCTGGCAAAAGTGCAAAATGCAGTAAATCAGCAGGGCGGACAAGCCGGAACTTCAAATAAAGATTTGAAAGAAAGTTCGCTGCTTAGTTTAATGCAAGGTTACGGAGTATTCAAATGAAACAAATCAACACAATAACATCAGATGCCGTACAATCTTTTCAAGTGCCGTTAGATGACGGGGGTACGGTATATTTTAAATTGTATTTTTATATAACACAAAATTCCTGGTTTTTTGATTTTACCTATAATGATTATACTTGTAACGGAAGCAGAGTAGTACTAACTCCGAACGCATTAAGGCATTTAAAAAATATACTGCCTTTTGGAATAGCTTTTTTATGTGAAAAGCAGGTTGAACCGTTTAAACTTGATGATTTTTCAACAGGCAGAATAACAATGAATATTTTAAATAAAGAAGAAGTACAACAGCTTGAAGATGAGGTTTTCAATATACAATAATGTTAAACGGCGGAATTGACGAATATAATTTTGAACATCAATGCGCATGGAAACTTGAAGTAATTTATAAAAATATAAAAGAAGACGGAAGCGAAGAAACTGTCGTAAAAGAAATAGGTTATCCTTTAACCGTTGATTTTAATATACAGCGCAACACTTCAAACAGTTCAAACCAAGCCACTTTTAATATATATAACTTATCACCTTCAAGCCGTAACAGCGAGGCTTTTTTTCAAGATAAATTTAATACGGACAAATTAAAACTTGTAAAATTTTCAGCAGGTTATAAAGACAATTTAATACAATGTTTTTACGGATATATTTTAGAAAGCTATAGTGAAAGACGAAATGTTGATGTAATAACAAAAATGACGTGTTTAGACTTAGGCACAAATAATACGCAGATAATAAATACAACTTTTAAGGCAGGAACAACAAGGCAGGAAGCATATAACAGCGTATTGCAGAACTGCGAGGGATTAAGCGAGGGATTAATCGGCAATATATCGGGAACATTTTTAACTCCTTTAACCTTATTAGGGACTCCGATAGAAGTTTTAAATCAAATAACCGAAGGACATACATTTATTGATAACGGGGTTGTTAATACCCTTCAAAATAATGAATGTTTAGATATAGGAGTTACGGTATTAAATGCAAATACAGGACTGATAAGCACACCGCAGAGGAGAGACAGTCATATAGATGTAACGGGTATTTTCAACCCGTCGGTTATGGTCGGACAATTATTAGAAATAAACGACCCGGTATTTGAAGATTTTAACGGCACATATAAATTATACGGATTTACACATTCAGGTATAATATCGGGGGCAGCAGCGGGGCAGAGAACAACACAGTATAATTTATTAATAGGTGATTATCTTCCGGCGGGCAGCTACGGATTAACGGAAAGAGCAACGTCTGAAAAAACTTTTAATAAAGTTACCGCAAAGAATAAGGTTGAAATAGTAAACGGCACATTAGAAGCGGGAGCAATAGGAGTATATAAATATATTCATGCTCATAACGGACAGCTTCCTAATCAGAAAATTACAAAAAATATCTCTGTTGTAGAGATGCTGAAACATGATAATGAGGATAGCGAAATTTTAAATGAATTAACAGTTGAACATATTTCAAATTGTTTTACTATAGCAAAAAAATTACAAGCCTTTTTAGACACTTACACACCGGGACAGAAAATAAAAGTAAATTCAGGCTGGCGGTCAAAAAGGAACAATGCGAGTTTAAAAAATTCAGCAAAAGAGAGCCTGCATTTAAAAGGTATGGCAATAGATTTCAGGTATTATAACATTAACACGGAGCAGGCATATTTAAAGTATTTTAAAAGATTTTGGGACAAATTCGCATATAAATTTCAAGTAAAAAAAGGAAGCCCTTATACTATACATGTACAATTAACCAAAGGGGTAAACGGAGCAGGAGCAAAGTAGGAATGAGTACAAATACACCCGTGCAGAAACCTGAAAATAATGCATTAGCTTTTGAATACTTACACCATAGCGACAGTTTATTAGACATATTAAAATTATTAGAAGAAGGCATACGATACCGGTTAAATTGTGTAAGAGTAGGAATAATAAGCGAATACGACCCTGAGACAAGAACAGCAAAAGTAAACTTAGTAAATAAATTAACCCTGTCGCAGAATAAAGAAGGGGGACAGCAGACACAGCAATATGCCCCATTATATTGCAAAGTATGGTTTTTCGGCTGGAAAGAAATAGGCATTACACACCCTGTCAGAGAGGGGCAGGAATGTATAGTTTTAATCTCGGATAGAGAACTTGAAAGCTGGTATATACAAGGCGGTATTAATTCGTTAGCATATAACCGCAGCCATCATTTAAGCGACGGTATAGCGGTTGTAGGATTAACCAGCCTGCCTGAAATGACATCCACGATGCAAGACTGCCTGCATTTGTTTTATAACCTGACCGACGTACAAATAAGAGAAGATGAAATAATAATAAATGCCGAAACTGTCATAAACGGCAATTTAACCATAAACGGCAATTTGCAGGTAAACGGGAATATAAGCACAACAGGGACGGTAACGGCAGATACAGATGTAATAGCAGCGGGGATAAGCCTTGTAAAGCATATTCATCCTTATACTTGGACGGACGGCGGGGGCAATGGCAGCACTTCTCCGGCAGAATAATACATCACAAACATACATACTGCACAGGACGAACAATTCGGAGAGGTATATATGAAAACAGAAAAAATAGTTACGCTCGTTTTAAATAAACTTACAGAATACATTACAAACATTGTAATAGAAGAACTAAGAGTACACAACAGTTCTGACAGATGGATAACATTAAAGAACGGCAGGCATATATTAATCGGAAAAGACGAAACAATAGAAGAAGCCTTAGACAGATTATATTCTCAAGAAATTAAAGGTAATAAAAAAAGATACGATGAAATATTAAAAAGCGTTGAAAATGATAATAAAAAAGAGATAACCCCGGAGGATATTATAGAAGATATTGCAACTGACCCGAAGTTAAAGCTGAATTACAGTATTGAAGATTTAAATAAGAAAATACAAGCGGCGGAAAAGTATAACGATAAAGTTATAACTACAGAAGAAAAATATAAAAACCCTAAAACAGGAAAATATACGGAGGAAAGAGAGAAAAAGCATAAAGAAATAATAAATGAAATTTTTAAAGATGAAAAAAAAGCCAAACCGCAGAACGGCAAAAAACCTATATTTATAATGCTGGGCGGGAGGGGCGGTTCAGGCAAATCAAAATTTAACGGGCTTGTATATGATAAAAGTAATTTTATTGTTTTAGATGCTGATGCTATCAAAGAAAAATTACCCGAATATAAAGGATTTAATGCCTGGGAAGTACATGAGGAAAGCAGCGATATTTTAAATAAGGCTTTAAAAATAGCAAAGAGAAAGAAGTTAAATGTAGTCATTGACGGAACATTAAAAACTAAAATCAGCTCCGAACAGAAAATAAAAAGAATGAAGGCTTCCGGATATAATATAGAAATGTATTATATGCACTTACCCCGGGTGGAAGCGGCAAAACGAGCTATGAGTCGGTTTATGGGAAAAATCGGCAGATATGTACCTTTAAAAACTTTATTAAGTATGAAAGATAACGAAAAAAACTTTGATGAACTCAAAAAATACGCTTCAAAATGGGCATTTTACGATAATTCAAAATCCGAACCGAATGAACCCCCTGAGTTAATAATTAAAAACTATTAAAATCTGACAAAAGAGATTATATATTTCAAAAAAATATGTTATAATTAAATATATACAGGAGATATTATAAAAAGAAGAGGTAAAAATGGGAAGAAAACCGCAAACAAAAGAAGAATGGGACGCACTTTACAAAAAAACTCCCAGAACGCACGAAGAGCAAGAATGGCTGTATGAACATACTTTTGATTATGACCCTACCGAGGAAGAAGTGGATAGTAAATACTCTAAAGAATTTAACGAGTGGGCAGACAATTTTTAAAAATTACCCGTATTGTTTTATTTAAATTTTAAAGAAGGATAGGTTTTGAACTATCCTTCTTTGATTTTTCTTCACAAAAACATCATCGACAGGAGAAAAAAATGTTAGTAAGAGGAATAGTGAATAATGAAAGAAGCGGAAGCCGGGAGTGGATTTTCGGCAGGGGGTTAAACTCATATAGAAAAGAAAATCAAGCCGTATCTCAGCGGATAAAAAGCGGATTATTAGAATTTATCAATGATTGTTATTTTGCATTAAATAACGGCATTGACTGGTATATGAGGCTTGGCTACACGGGGCAGAAGCAGGCTTTAGATGATGATATAGTTAAAATGATTAATAACAATGAAAGTGTTATAAGCATTGAAAATTATGAAAGTACATTAACGGATAGAATTTTCAATGCGAAATGTTTAATTTATACGATTTATTCGGAAACACCGATTAATTTTAGTTTAAATCAAGGAAATATTATATAATGGCAGATAATTTTACTTTTACAACATCGGACGCATTGACGGACGAGGGTTTAACAACGGCTACCTTCGGGGAGCTTTTAGATATTTTACAAACGGGAATACAGCAGATATATTCACCGACAGGCGAGCCGATAGATTTTTCAAGTTCAAGCCCGGACGGGCAATTAACAAATATTTTAGCTACAATGGGGGCTATAGTAAGGGAATTAATAACAATGGTATATAATTCAACCGACCCGTCCAAGTGTGAAGGAGTACAGCAGGACAGCAAATATCAATTAAATTTTTTATATCGTAAAGGCGGAAGTTATACCATACAGAATATTAATATATCGGCAAATAAAACAGTCAGCCTGCAGGGGCTTGACGGTTCATACAGTTCAAATAGTTCAAGTGCTTTTACAGTCAGTGATGATAACGGTAATTTATGGTATTTAATAGATAGTACGACTGTACAGCCCGGTACAACCTCGCTTCCGTTCAGGGCACAGAATATAGGAGAAATAGTGCCGGTAATAGGAACGATTACAAATATTTTAACCGTTACGGACGGAATAAAAAGTGTTATTAATGATGTAGGGGTAACTTCAACAGGCACTGTGCAGGAAAGTAATGAAGCATTCAGATTAAGAAGGGAAAAAAGTGCTGCGAAACAATCAGGCAATACTTTTGACACTATAATTGCCCAGATACTGGAACTTGAAGGGGTTATTGATGCAACCGGCGAAAATAATAATACGGCGGAGGAAAGTTCACAACACACGCCGGCACACACAATCTGGATTATTGTAAACGGAGGGAGTAATGAAGCAATAGCCGACATTATTTATTCAAATATGGCAGGCACGGGGACACGAGGTTCAGTAACTGTAGAAATAAACAGCATATCGGCGCAGACATTTGATATAAAATTTGACCGACCGATAATCGTTCCGTTTTTTATAAAATTTGACCTTCAGCCTTTATTTGACGAATTAACTGTTAATAAACAGTCAATACAGGATTATATATCAGAGAATTTAACTTTTCTTTTAGGTGAAAATTTAAGCACGGTAAAGCCCACGGAAACGGCAGCGGCAGCATTAGAGAATTTAGGCAATATAGGTTATCCGGTAAATGTTCAAATATCATTGGGAGGTACGGCGGAAGGCAGTTATACTCCGGGCAGTGAAAGCGTATTAACAAATATACAAGTAAATAATACCTTATTTCAGCAGGCGGTAGGAGATGTTGAAAGCCAAGCCTTTATATTCAAATATTATGATAATACCACACAGTGGGAATTAGACGGAGTAAGGGTCAATATGGAAACTTACGGAATAAGTTATGAAGGCACACCATCAAATAACGATACAATAACGGTTAATTTTGAACAAGGAACATGGACAAATTATATACCGAGTGCAAGTCTGCAGAATATGTTTGTCATTACAAGCAACAATATTTTTATAAACGTAATCGGACAGGATTAAAAAATGGAATATCAGCAAATATTAGAACAGTTAAAAAAATATTTCTGTGATTTATTGATAATCCAATATAAAGCATCTGAAAAGAATAAAGCATTAATTAATATGTTAGCCGATTTAATCTTTGCGGATATGTTAATATTGCAAATAAAAGATTTATGCGTTGATGTTGATAAATCAAAAGGGGTGCAGTTAGATGTAGTGGCTGACTGGGTGCAGTGCAACAGATTTTATCAAGGAAACGACGAGTTTACCCATCCTTATTTTTCAATGCCGACTTATGCACAGATAAAAAAAGAATTATATGCTTCTAATATGGGCGGGTTATCAGATTATGAAAATTTTGATACATCACCGGGCGGATTTTTAATGTATCAGAACGATATTGACGTAAAAACCACTTTTAGTAAATTAAATGATAATTTGTTCCGTCCATTGATAAAATTAAAAATTATAAAAAACTCAATAAACCATACAAATAAAAATATAGATGAGGCTATTTGGAAGTGGAGTTCCGGGAATGTATATACAACCTGGGAGCAGCCGATGCAGGTAACATATAATTATAACTCATTATACACTTCTATTGTTGAAATGGCGCAGCAAAAGAATTTATTACCCGCACCGACGGGAGTAGCAGTTAATTTGAGGTATGTAGAATAATGACGAAATATGAAAGAGTGACAGGAAAAGTATTTGCAGAACAAGCGGATCATTTAGGGAATAATCCGGAGATAGGACAGTTCGGGAGTGCGAAAAATCAAACTTATGTAGGCACGGGAGATATTAAAACAATACAGGAATTAGAAGCCTGGACTAAAGGCTGGAGTGCCGGAGTAGTATCATCAATGAACTTTCCGCCATTGCCGGAAATGAACGGAATATTAAAAGTTCTTTCATATCAAATCTGTTCTATACTTCAGCAGGGAGTGCCGTTTTGGGACGCAGAAACAGAATATTATAAAAATAATGTTGTAAACTATAAAGGTACTTTATTTGCATCACAAACAGATAATAATAAAACAGAACCAAACGAAGATGAGACATTAAATTTAAACTGGAAGATCGTAACAGCCGGCATAATCGGCCAGCTGGCAACAAGTGAAAAAGCGGGGGTTGTAAAGCCTGATGACAGCAGCATAACAGTTACAGAAGACGGGGTATTAAGCGTAAAAGACTCTTACGTAGATGGGCGTATAGATGCAGCAGGCAAAGCCAACGTCGACTTGGACAACTTGTCCGAAACAGGGATTGACTTTGTCAATCAGTCAAAAGCCTTAGAAACAGGGAGTGTGAGTACAAATCCCGAAGTGTATGAAG
>CAZBFV010000035.1:20856-22164 GCA_964491345.1 uncultured Muribaculaceae bacterium | reverse complement strand
AATTTAGGCGCAGAGTATCCGTTTGATGATTTTTATTTTTATTTTTTGTTCACATTCTTTTAATTGCTTTACAGACTCCGTCCGTCCGCAATTCCGCTCTCTTGTAATTGCTCTGCGCTCAAGACTGCCGCTCGTCCGCCTCCGGCTGTCCTCTCTTCGTCTTTCGCTTTCCGGACTTCGTCCGTCCGCAATTCCGCTAAAGTTTAATTGAAAAATGCCGACGTAATAAATAAATTTCAAATTTTTAAAGGAATTTTTATGACAGATAAAATTAACAATATTCAAAACGGAAATGAGTATTTTAAATATCAAAATACCGGAATTAAAACAGATTCTCAAGATGAAATAAGTCTTTTCAGCTTAATTGATGAAGAAAATATAAAAAATGACTATGAATATCAGCTCGGCGAAAATACCTATGACGAAATCAACAACATAGGACAAACGGAAAATGAAGAAACTGAAAAACAGGCTGAAGAATTATATTCAATGCTTTCCGAGATAAAAGATAATCAAGGAATTATAAGTTCAGCATGGAATTCATTAAAATCATTTACCGGAATCGGGACAAGCACAAAAAAATGCGAAAAAGCTATTGAAGATTTTAAATCGGGAAAAATAACTTTTGAAGAAGCTCAAAGTAAAATTTCAGAATTCGACTCCAAACAGGAAAGTTCCGTAAATACATTTTCTAATGTTGTAACAGGTATTGCTGTTTCAATATCTATCGGCTCGGCAATTGCAACAGGCGGTTTAAGTTTAGCGGCAATCGGAACTTCGGCATTAGTGGGCGGGCTTACAAAAACAGGATTAAAATTTGCCGACAGGGCTACAAATAAAGTTAAAGGCGATGCTGTAGACGGCAAACAGCTTGTAAAAGACGGATTAACAGGTGCTGTTGAAGGCGTAGCAACAACCCTCACAATGGGGGCAGGTGCAGTCGCAAAAACAGCAGAAAATGCTGCAAAAGGTACATTAGGAAATATGATAAAATCGGGTGCGAAAGAAGGTATTAAAACAGGCGGTATATCAGGTGCAGTAACAGGCGCAGGCGAATATGCCATTGATGCCGCACTTGAAGATGATGTCCGGTTTAATGCGGGAGATATGCTTGAAAATACGGGAAAAACCGCATTAACGGGCGCAGTATTCGGAGGAGTGTTCGGCGGAATTTCAGGCGGAATAAACTATGCAAAATCAAGCTTAAAATCAAATAATACAAAAAGTCCGGATATTATAGAAGATGATACGGTTTCAAAATTAGATGACTCTAAAAACCAAGTTATGCAGAATGACGAAACGGTAAAG
>CAZBFV010000035.1:0-20756 GCA_964491345.1 uncultured Muribaculaceae bacterium | reverse complement strand
TCTGCACCTGACAGCGCCGATTCTGAAATACAAGTTATGCAGAATGATGAAACGGTAAAGTCTGCACCTGACAGCGCCGATTCTGAAATACAAGTTATGCAGAATGATGAAACGGGAATTGTGTCAGGAGCCGGACAGACAATGAATGATCCATCCATACCGCCCGAAATAAATCGGGAGCTTAATAATAACACAGAACTTCTTATAAAAAAAACAAATGAACATATATCCGAAGCAGAAGAACAAATAAAAGAAGTATTTAAAGATACCGGCAGAGTTAAAAACGGCGGTAAAATCACTGCAAGAGCAAAAGAAAAAGATTCTGTCCTTGCGAAATTAACAAAAAAATTTAAAAATCATAAACTTAAAACAACTGATTACAATGCTTCCGAAGCTGCAATAGGCGATGCTTACGGAACACGTGTACAGCTTAGAAGCCTGACTCCCGAAGAAACAAAAAGCATTATTGATGATTGTCTTGACGGATATAATGTTGATTATAATGATTTCATCAATTATATGCACAATGAAGCATCTTCGCTTAATTCTTCCCAAATTGAAACTTTAGATGAAATAAGCGGAACGGTTATTGATTTGCTGAAAGAAAGCCAGACTCAAGATGCCGTAGATGCAATTATCAAAGCTATATCAGACCCCGATAATCCGATTTCCGTAACTGAATTGAATAACTATGGAGATGATATTTCGTCATACTTTACGAACCGCCAAAATCAATTAATAGCAGATGCCTATGAAAAAGCTAACCCCGGACAAAAATTAAATATTGTCACCAAAATCAATAATAATGAAAAGATTATAATTCAGCCTAAGTACGATATGGAAACAGGCGAAATCTTGCTTTATCAAGATTCAAACGGAAATGTGTTTACAAAAGATGCAAGCGGAAACTTTACCGGCGGAGCAGGGGATATTTACAGCGCAGACGGAGAACTGATACGAAAAAATACCCAAAATGCAATATACAAAAATAACGGCGCCGAAAAAGATTCCGGTTATGCATCATCGCAAATGAATGTTGTGCATAAGTTTAAAGACGGGCAGACAGGTTTAGGCGAACTTCAAGTCCGAGGCACCGAATTAAATGCGTTTGCGGATGCCGAGCATATTCCTTACGATATAAGGACGGGAAAAATAAAACCGGATAACTTAAAATACTCTGATATTTATGAAACGATAAAAAGCATGGATGAAAACAGCTATCAGCTTTATAATCAGTATATAAAAGACACCTATAAGGCATTAAGATTAAATGAACTTGGCATTCCGACCGAACTTCCATCGATGAATAATCTTAAATTTACATCAAGCGCAGAATTCGGCGCAAAAGATATAACAAATGCCGTTAAAAAAATAGATATGAACGGGCTGATAGAAATAAGCAAACGGGATTAAAATTTTGAACATCGGCAATAAATTTTGTCGACTGATTTTATATAACCATAGAGGAGCAGAATTATGGTAAAATTAAACAGCAGTGATGATAATTTTAATAAATATCAAAATTCATTTTCAAAATTAAGCAAAGGTTCTGATGAAATGATAAATAATGATGTTGTTTTCAAAAAAATCGTAATGTCCAGTAACAAATTATTATCGGATATTTCGGAACGGCAGGTGCCTGAAAACGGACAGTTTAAATCTGTATCCATTGATTATAATATTCCCGATTCAACTAATATGGCAAAAGTAACAATCGAATGCGACAAGGAATACCCTAAAACACAAAGAAGAATTTCTGTCGGAGTTCATCATCAGGACAGGGACAGGCTTATTTCAAACTATATGTTTAAAGGAACAAAAAAGGAAGTTTTAGCCTACCTTACGGATGAGAAAAATCAAACGGAATTTTTTAATACAATAAAAAAACTTTCCGAAAAAACCGACGAGTATTATGAAAATTTGTAAATCAAATATTTAAATGCTTCTGAAGCAGGGAAACAAATATTTCCGCTTTTTGCATTCACATCTTGTAAAAACAGAATAAAGCATATAAAATAAAAAGGTAGATAGTTTTTAAGGATATGTGAATTATGACTTATTGCGATGAACAAAAGGTTTCGCCGTTTTCATGCACGGAAGCCAAAAATATTATAAAAGAAGCCTTAGAGGTGCTGGGGAAAAAACATTTTGCATTTATTTCGCACGCAAACAGTTTTCCTTCCGAACCAGATAAAAATACCGGATTTGGAACATCAAACAGTAATGCCTCAAAAAAATTAATTGACTATTTATCGGGAATTTTTACGGATATTCAGCTGGGTCCTTCGGGCAAAACAAAATCCATTGATGCTTCGCCGTATACCGGAACGATTTTTTCAAATAATCCTCTGTTTATAGATTTGGAACAGCTGGCTTCGGATGAATGGCATAATATTCTTTCTTATGAAACATATAACAGAATTACGCAGAACAATCCCAATAAAAATACAAACAGAACTGCATATTCATATATATTTAATGAACAGGAAACCGCACTTAAAGAAGCATTTGAAAATTTTAAAAAATCCGGTTCCGCTGAATTAAAAGCGGAATTTGAAGCATACAAAAAAGAAAATCAGTTCTGGCTTGAAAAAGACTCATTATACGAAGCATTGACAGTTGAACACAATAATGACTACTGGCCGATGTGGAAATCCGAAACGGATAAATCTTTATTTAATCCGCAGAATGAAGAACAAAAAATCCAATGTGAAAACAGAATTAATGAATTAAAATCAAAATATTCGGATGTAATCGAATTTTATTCGTTCTGCCAGTTTGTAATATCGGAACAAAACAGAAAAACAAGAGAATTTGCACAATCAAAAGGCATAAAAATGATAGCAGACAGGCAGGTTGCATTTTCCGATCGTGATAACTGGGCTTATCAGTCATACTTTTTAAAGGGCTGGTGCCTGGGCTGTCCTCCTGATTATTTCTCAAAAGACGGTCAAATGTGGGGCTTCCCCGTTATGGACCCCGAAAAACTTTTTAATAAAGACGGTTCTTTGGGTGATGGCGGGCTTTTGATGAAAGAGCTTTATAAAAAAATGTTTAAAGAAAACCCCGGCGGTGTCAGAATTGACCACATGGTAGGTCTGATTGACCCTTGGGTATATGTATCGGGCAGAAAGCCGAAAATAGAAGAAGGAGCCGGCAGGCTGTATTCTTCGCCCGAGCATCCCGTGCTGTCTAAGTATGCAATAGCATCCGTGGATGATTTAAATGAAGAAGCCGAGGCGGATAAAGAAGAACGAATTAAAAAACTTACAAAAGAACAGATAAAAAAATACGGTGCATTTGTTGAAAAAATAGTTATTGCAGCTGCGCAGGAAACCGGACTCGATAAAGATTCAATTGTATGCGAAGACCTTGGAACTTTGACATATCCCGTTGTAAGCGTTATGAAAGAATATAATCTTCAAGGCATGAAATTAATACAGTTTGTAGTGCCTGAAAAGCCTGAACATCCTTACAGATGTAAAAATATTACGGAAAGAAGCTGGGTGATGGCAGGCACTCATGATAATGAACCTATTGCAATGTGGGCGGATTCTACAGTAAATACCGAAGCAGGATGCTTAAACGGTAAAAATCTTGCAGAAGATTTATATCCCGATGCCGGCGAGGAAGAAAGAGAAGAAATTGCAGCAAGAATTTCTAAGGATGCTAAATTATTAGCCCAAAATAAATTTGTGGAGCTTTTTGCCTGCAGAGCAGAGAATATTCAAATATTTTTCACTGATTTATTTGGTTTGTACGAGGTGTACAATCGTCCGGGAACATCAGGCGGGCAGAACTGGTCGTTAAGGATTCCGGATAATTATGATGAAGTGTACCGCACCAATTTAAAAGAAGGCAAAGCATTAAATCTGCCGTATATTTTAAAACTGGCTGTTGAAGCAAGAGGTCATGAGTTTGCTTCAAAGCACAGTGAAACCATAAAAAAACTGGAAAGCATAATGTAAAAATGAAAAACTCTGAAGCAGGGGGCATTTTGTTTTTTTGGAGAATATTATAAATGTATGAATTAAAAATCGAAAGTTTTTTTTCTTCCGCTCATCATTTATTAAATTATAACGGAGAATGTGAAAATCAGCATGGGCATAACTGGAAAGTCGAGGCTTTTATAAAAGGAGATAATCTTGATAAATCAAACCTTCTGCTTGATTTTAAAGTATTAAAAAAAGAACTTAACGAAGTTTTAAAAACGCTTGACCATAAAGACATAAACACTTTAAAAAAATTTCAAAATATAAGTCCGTCAAGCGAGATTATTTCTAAGTATATTTATGATAAATTAAAAGAGAAGATATCAAATGTTTCAAAAATTTCGGTATGGGAAACAGCAAATTCATGCGCAAGCTATTATGAGGAAGAATAATGCACGTATTACAAGCGGTAATAATGGGAATAGTACAGGGTTTAAGCGAATTTCTGCCGATATCAAGCTCAGGGCATCTTGTTATAGCGTCAAACCTATATAAGGTATTTTCGGCAAACGAAATTGCAAAGCAGTCATCACAGGAAGTATTTCTTGATATAATGCTTCATTTAGGTACATTAATTGCAGTTTTAATCTATTTCAGGAAAGATGTTACGGATATTATAAAAGCACTTATAAAAGGAATATGCAGAAGAAATTTTTCCGATGCCGGTTCTAAAACGGGGCTGTACATAGCCTTAGGTACTGTTATTACAATCACTGCTGCGCTTCCGATATCCGGCATTGCGGAAAAACTTCTTTTTGACCCTGCAATGGTGGGGCTTCTTTTAATCGGTACCGGCATACTTCTTTGCGGGAGCGAGCTATATTCAAAAAAATTACCGGAAAGAATTGATAAAATTGATTTAAAAACCTCAATAATAATGGGCATAGCACAAGGACTGGCGGTATTTCCGGGGTTTTCCCGCTCCGGGCTTACAATAGCTTCCGCTTTATTTAATAAAAGGTCAAGAGTAAGCGCAGCAAAATACTCGTTTTTGTTAAGCATACCTGTTATTTTAGGTGCATCAATGGTTTATCCTTTATTTAAGCTGGATTTAAAAGAACTTGTTACTTTCAATTGGACTGCAATTATTATAGGGACTGCCGTATCAGGGATTGTAGGATATTTGTGCATTAAATATTTTCTTCGGTTTGTCGGCAGATATACTCTTGCATTTTTCGGCTACTACTGCATAATAACGGGAGCTTTAACATCGGCATTCTTTTTGTTTATTTCAATGGGGCTATAACAATGGAAAAAGCAGCTGATTATATTCGTTCAAAAATAGATTCTGCACCTGAAATAGGAATTATATTAGGCTCGGGCTTAGGCGGATTTGCGGATGAATTTGAGTCGGCATCATTGCCGTATAAAGATATTCCGGGGTTTGAAAGTTCAAATGTAGCAGGACATAAAGGACAGCTTGTTTTTGCACAAATCAGCGGAAAAAATATCATAATGCTTCAGGGAAGATACCATTATTACGAAGGATATTCAATGAATACCGTTATATTTCCCGTAAAAGTATTAAAAAAACTCGGCGTAAAAATCTTGATAATAACAAATGCGGCAGGCGCCGTAAACAAAAGTTTTCATTCCGGAGATTTAATGTTTATTACGGATCATATTAATTTTATGGGTACAAATCCTTTAATAGGAAAAAATGATGAAACATTAGGCGTAAGATTCCCCGATATGACAAATATCTATTCCGGACATTTGATTAATTTAGCAGAAAATGCCGCTAAAAAACTTAATATAAATTACCAAAAAGGAGTTTATGCGGCGACAACGGGGCCCAGTTATGAAACACCCGCTGAAATTAATATGTTTAGAGTTTTAGGTGCTGATGCAATAGGAATGTCAACGGTTCCTGAAGCCATTACAGCCAATTATGCAGGTATAAAAGTACTCGGAATAAGCTGTCTTACCAATTATGCCGCAGGTGTAACAAACAACCCTTTAAATCATCAGGAAGTCATCCAAACCGCAGAAAAAGTTAAAGTAAATTTTAAAAATCTGCTTTTGGAAATTATAAGCCGATTATAATCTGTTAATTTTTGTTTAACTTAATTGACTAATATTAATTACCTCATTATTATATTATTATACAGCGGAGATAGATATGCGGTTGGTGGATAAATTAAAATTATTTGAAAGACAGCTTGTATTTATGAAATGGGGTGCAAGCGAGGGGTACGGAAGAATAAATTATGTCGGCGCAGATTTTCTTGAATTTGAAATTTTTGACACCGATACGCTGGAATATTCGGATAAAATTTTAATTAATGCCCAATTGGTTTTTGAAGTAGTGATAAAAGGCTCTGATATAGCAAGAATTTTGGCTGAATATTCGGCTTCTCTGCCCTTTGATAAAGATAAAGATGAAACAATAAACTGAAAATAATTTAGTTTTGTTCTTTCAGATTTGGAAATATGTTTAATGTCCCGTCATCGTTCCGCCAGTTAAACCAGCCGACTTTTGCCTGCTTTGTCATATCATTAACGGATACAAGCATCCAATTGCCTCTTATTACGGTAAATGTTATAAACTTCGGATATGTTAACCGCTCTATAACTTGTGAATTTGTATCTTCTTTAGCATATAATACTTTTTCCTCATTAGTTAAATCACCGAACAATCTGAGTCCGTATTTTTTGCCGAAATCATAGAACAGCCTCCTGTATGTATAAAACGCATCGGGATTATCATTATATACCCAGCCTGTTTCGCCTGTTTCCTGATTTAAAAACACACAGTACCAATTATTTCCGGGATTTAAATCAACGGTTAAAAGCGCTACATTATTCGACGGCACATAAGCGACATAGGATACTTTTCTCATATCAACAGAATTTACTATAGCAGAGTTTTTTAAGTTATCATAGCAGGCTTCTCTTATAATTTTTGCATCTTCATAAGGATACTGATATACCTTATAACTCTGAGGCATATTTAGCACGCCAATTCCGTAGTGCTTAATATTTCGGGAACTTAAAGGAATTATATCGGCTTTCGCCGGCAATACGGCAAAAAAAGAAAATATAAATAATATAAATAATATAAAATAAAAAATAAACCTTTTCATAACCTGATTATAGCAAAATTTTTTATTTAAGAAAAGAAAAAGCCTGCAACAATAACCGACATAATAATTCCGGTCAAATCAGCACATAAACCGCACAGCAATGAATAGCGGTATTTTTTTATTCCAACCGCACCGAAATATACGGTCAGCACATAAAAAGTAGTTTCAGAACTGCCCATCATAACGGCTGCAAGTTTTGAAGCATAAGAATTTATATCATTATTACTGATAATATCAGAAAAAATTCCGATGGCAGCACTTCCCGATAAAGAACGGATAAATGCAAGCGGAAGAATTTCGGCAGGAAAATTTATTTTATTCAATATACCTGAAAAAATTACCGAAACGGCTTCCAATGCGCCGGATGCCCTTAACATAGACACCGCAACAATTATAGCGCCAAGGTAGGGGATAATGTTAAGCCCCGTTTTTACTCCGTCTTTTGCCCCTTCAATAAACGCTTCATAAATCGGAACTCTGCGCAAAAGCGCAACTGTTAAAATTATCAGAATAACAGAGGGGAGAATTAAAACAGATATTAAATCCACAGCTTCTTTGACAGGCATAATTTATGCTCCTCCTTTTTGGGGCGGAAACAGCTTTTCAAACATTTTTGCCAAAAATATTGCAAAAACAAAAGATACGCTTGTTACTATAAGAACAGGAACAATTATAAATGAAGGATTTTCGCATCCGTTTGCGGCTAAAACAGCCATAACAGAAGCCGGTATTAACTGAAATCCGGCAGTGTTCATAGCAAGAAAAGTACACATGGAATTTGAAGCACTTTCTTTATCAGTATTAATTTTCTGCAATTTTTCCATTGCCCTGATGCCGATTGGTGTTGCAGCATTAGCTAAACCTAAAGCATTAGCGGAAAAATTCATTGCAATATCGCCGATTACATCATTATCTTTTTCTATTTCAGGAAAAATCTTAACGGCAACAGGAGTAATCAGCTTGGAAACAAATTCCACAAGCCCTGATTTTTCGGCTATTTTCATAATTCCAAGCCAAAAAGTCATAATACCGATTAAAGTAAGCGCAATTTTAACGGCAAGCCCGCACCCCGAAAAAATCGCCGATGTAACCTCATTAAGCCGACCGTTTACGGCGCCGGAGATAATCGATATTAAAATTAAAAAATACCAAATATAATTCATAGCAGTTACACCTTACTACAATTTTATTTGATACGAAGTATAAAGTAAAGTTATTTTAATAGATATTTATCGTGCGTTTTTTAAATTTTTTAAGATAAAGATTATACAGATTAACCATATCAACCGCAATAAACTCATGTTTAGGCAGTGTATTTATAATTGTTTTTTCCGGAAAAGATTTTTGCGAGTATAAATTTAAAATAACAATCTCGGGAATATTGCCGAACCTGACGGGTATCCAGCTTCCAAGCCCGCTTGTAACAAACAGATGTTTATTATTTTCTACAACATAACCTTTCATAAACCGCTGTTTATAGACAGAAGAACAAAATAAACCGCCGATAAACGGGAGATATATTCCTCCGCCATGAGTATGCCCGCTGAGAACCAAAGAAACATTAGAGGGAATATATGGGAAATTATCCGGATTATGAGATAAAACAATAATTGAACCATCTTTTTGATTTCTATCAATAAGTTTATCATTATACCTTGAATACCAAAAATCTTTTAATCCATATATATATAAATTCTTTCCGTTAATTTTCAGGGCTGATAAATCGTCCTGAAGAAGGTTTATACCGGCTCTTTTTAGCATTTTAGCCACGGTTTTATCTTTATTGTAATCATGATTGCCTAAAACGGAATATACACCGTATTTAGAATGTAAATTGGAAAAACTGCCGGTTAAACCGTCAATATTGAGTTTATATTTTAAAATGCTTTTAGCATCAATATCCCCGAGCAGGAATATTAAATCAGGATTTTGGGCATTAGTTTTTTCTACAATTTCTTTAAGTTTTTTTTCGTTTATACCGTATTTCAGGAAGTGAAAATCCGACATAACTGCAATTTTAAGCCCGTTATGTTCCGCACTATAATTCGGCAGATAAAGATTTTTAGAATAAACTCTTAATAAATTAGGTTCTATCAAAATAGAGTAGAATACTAAAAGTACAATAAAAATACAAAATGCTTTAACGGCTAAAACAATAATTTTTTTACAGTCTTTTTTCATAACAGTATTTTAGCATAATCTATTGACGAAAGCGAAATATCATTTTAATATTATAAATATAAAATGTCGATGTGGCGGAATTGGTATACGCGCACGTTTGAGGGGCGTGTGGTTTTTCCTTGCGGGTTCAAGTCCCGCCGTCGACATTTGTTTCATTTTCGGGGTAAATTAAATATAAGGCTGAATACGAAATTAAGCCCGAAATACGGTTTTTGGCCGTCATAATAAAAGTCCGGGTCAACAATTTTAATAATTCTCTCTTTTTTCACAGCCGGTTTGCATCGAAGCACTTAAAAGCTATTTTAACGAGTTTAAAAAAGATATCAGAGAAAAAATAAAAAAGCACCCAAAACATGGATGAACACATAAAAAGGCTTGAGCAAAAACAGGATGCATAATTCTGCAATTAAGCGCACAGATGCGTCGGAACAATCCGTACAACCGGAACTACAGGATTGACAGCCCGGCAGGGGCGGGAAAATCATGTTAAATTTCAAAATGCCTGATATTAACAGCTTGGATTGTATGCTTGATTTGATTTTCTACCGCCTGCAGGCAGGAGGCAATACCGGAAAGCCTTTTGATATTACAAGCGGGCATTGCGCACAGGTAAATAATGCGGCGGCGCAACTAATTCGCACACACTATAAAATAAGCAGGATGACAGTTGAAAACGCAATAAAACAATTAAATATACAGAAATTGAATACGGCCGGCTAATAAACGGGGCGGAGGATACGGGTCCGCACATCATCTGCAAAGGGCAGAAACAGAAATGAGCCGGCGCACGGGAGGAGGGGGAGGAAAAAAAGATAGAGCAAACAAACGGGCAAAAAGCCCTAATACTAAAGGCAAAATGTGTTAGCGTGTAACAGAAGAAAAAGCGTATATTGAGAAATGCTTAAAAGAAATGCGGAATAAATAAATTTTTTCATTAAAAATTACACATAAAGAATTTCAAGAAAAATTTAAGAAATATTTTTGGCAATTATATACCGCTTACCGCAAAATGCGGTTAAGAGTATTGTTATATAAAGTGATACAGGGTATTAGAGATTATTTTCAATTTTTTTACTATTTTATGTTTAGATAACTATGTATGATTTTTCAGAAACTTATACAGAGAAATAAAAACATATTAGAAAGATATTAAAGCAGTTGAACAATACCTTAAATAACACAATGAAAGACAACATCAAGCACAGCAGGCATAAGGATGTGCGGGATATAGGCTAAAAATACGACAATTATGACGGGGTTATGGAAGTTCCCATCGGTTTTTTGGATAAATACAGCCCGAACAGTTTGAGATAATCAAATTTCGCAAGGGAGATGATGAAAAAGATTTAATTGTCAATGGAAAAAGCCCTTATTTTAGAATTTTAATTAAAAAGAGCTAAGCAATATTTTCACATACGGGTTTTGTTTCTGTCATTACCTTTTCCTATTGTTAAATTGACAAAATATTGCTATAATTTATTCCATGAATGAAGTCATGGAAATAAATACACTCCTTATATATTCACAAAACAAGGGGTTGCAATGCTTTCATCCGTGTTGAAATCCGAAAAAGCTGTTTTAACATAGTGATTTTTTTGATATATGGTATTAAAACAAGGTATAGCTTAAATGCGGAAATTTTGATAAATCAAGGATAAGTTATGACTACCTCAAAAATTATAAATGGAAATTGTATTGAAGTATTAAAGAATTTACAATCTGAGAGTATAGATTTGATATTTGCCGACCCGCCTTATTGGATGCGTACAGCAGGTATTTTAAGACGTGTTGAAGGTACTGATTATAACGGATGTAATGATGAATGGGATAATCAATTTAAAACTCTTGAAGATTATATTCAATTTACAAGACAATGGCTGTGCGAGTGTAAAAGAGTTCTTGCAAAAAACGGTTCTATTTGGGTAATCGGCAGTATGCAGTGTATATACTCCATCGGTGATATTATGCAGCAGTTAGGCTTTTGGATTATTAATGACGTTATCTGGCATAAAAAAAATCCAACCCCGAACTTTATGGGCACACGATTAAATAACAGCCACGAAACACTTATTTGGGCTGCAAAATCAGAAAAATCAAAATATACATTTAATTATAAAACCGCAAAAGAATTAAATCACGATACTGTAACGGATGAAGATTTAAAAAAAGGAATAAGGAAACAACTGGGTTCTGTATGGGAAATTGCAATATGCCGGGGTAATGAACGTTTAAAAGATATAAACGGAAAAAAATTACACTCTACGCAAAAACCGCAGGAGCTGATATACAGGGTAATTACTATCTCATCAAGGCTCGGCGATACTGTTTTAGACCCGTTCGGCGGTACAATGACGACAGGAGCTGTTGCAAAACAGACAGGAAGAAACTTTATCTCGGAATGGACATATCAAAAGAATACTGTGAATACGGGAAAAAGCGTATTGAAGAAACTAAAGAAAGCATCGGAGATATAGAAAGTGCAAAATACGATATAAAACCGCCAAAGGTATCCTTGGAAGATATGATGCAGAAAAATATTATAAAGGAAGATGAAAGATTTTTTATAAAGAATGACAGTAATTACGTTTTAATTCAGCGGAACGGAAAAGTGAAATTATTAAACGGAGAAATACTGGACATTCATAGTGCAGCAGCAATTTTACTGGGAAAGAAAGCAAAGAGAGTAAACGGTTTCGATTATTGGTACGTTAAAAGAGATAATCATAATATACCTATACGTGATTTAAGAGAACAATACAGAAAATGTTATTGCGTATATGAGGCAAGCCGGCGGAAAAAGACGCAACAGACAGTATTTTAAAAGCTGTTGATGACTTAATAGAAAATTCAACAAGCGAAACAAAACTTATAAGTATTAAAAAAAAGCATCTGAAGAAAGTGCATTTTGCGCCTGTGAAATACAGAATTTTAGGCGGTATTTTGCAGTCTATAAATATTCAATCCGGAAATTTTCTTGAAACCGCCGTAAAGAACATAATCGGCTTAGTTCCTGCGAATGAAATTGTTATATGCTATTCAGGAAGAAAAGATAACAAATTCAAATTGTCGCAAAAAACTTGTACCATTATTGACGAATATATAATGCAATGTCAAACACAGCATTATACGGATGAACAGCAGAAAGAAAGATATAATGAACTTTTATATAAAATCGTGCAATGCGAGAACGAAGAACAAAATGAATTATGTACCTTTAAACAAGATATTGACCTTTTATTTTTTCAGAAAGATATGGAAAGATACAGGTAAGTAGAACTGCATATTACGGATGTGCATAAATTAAAACCCGTTTTATGAGATGAAAAAGGGCGGGGCTACGGATATAACACAAGAGATTATTCAGAGAATAAAAGATTTACGGTTTTGCTAAAGAATATGGCTGTAAAGAACAAGATATAAACATTTGATAGCTTCTTAAAACATGTTATTGTTAATAAACCAATGCTTATTGATTAAGCATTGATTATTTTTGTATAATATTATCCGAATTTTTATATTAAAGTATAGAAATATCTTTTTATGGATTTTAGTTATAAACCCATGAAAAAATTGAAGCAAAATTTACGGCTGAGATGGATTTTGTGTTAAGCAGTATATAATTGCCATTTTTAAAATAAAACTGCACTGCCAGCGTCTGTTATTTTTTTTCATAAATCCTTTAATTAAAAGTCCGGACTTTGCCCTTTTAAACGCATTAGACTTTTCGGAGTCTTATTGATAAGACTATGTTTTGGCATTCAAGAGCTTTCACGGGGGCTATAATCATTTGCAATTCCGCTTAAATCCAGAATGTTATTTTAATGCCTGTTTTGCATTAACTTCGCTTGAATATTTCAGTTTTTAAATGCGTAATTCCGGGTATTTATGGAAACAGCATTCCGTAATATCATTATATATCCGATTTATCAAATTGCCGGCCGGATAAATTATCTATTTCGCTTTTCTCAAAATCCCACTGATGCTCAGGATCTACAAATGTAAAAAATTTATTGTATTCTTCTCTTATGGAACTGCCCATCATACAATTTAACAAGAAGAAGCCGGGGCCGTCAAAATTAAAAATTTGAGTAACAATGCTAAGCTGGTTTAATAAATATGGAATATTTTCTCCTCTGCCCTGTAATTTAAAATTTTTAACTCCCGCATCTATTAGTTTATTTATTTCTTGTTGAGTATGGGCGGGATTATTTTCGTATTGTTTCCGCAGAGGATACTGAAATTTATAACAATAAATTTTAGGGCCGGAATTATCAACATGTCCCTGCTGTGTAATTATATGGTGCATCGGCGCATTCGGGCAGTCATTGATACAGGTATGATTTATTAAAACTTCTATTCTTGAAATATCATCAATAATACGGGGCGTGTCTGCAAGAATATTTTTTGAATATTCAGGTCTTACAACTACAATATCATATTCTTTTAAAAGTTTATTATAAAAGTTTGTTTCATTTTCGATTGTCAGTTTTTGCAGTCTTGTTCTGCCATGAAAATTAAAAACAGGTTTTAATACGGAAGATACTACGATTGATTCAGGGCTTTTATTTTTAATATAGTCTTTTAAAATATCAGATGCTACTATAAATCTGGCGCCATGTTCTATTCCAAAATCAAGCAGATAATTTTCATATTCCGACTTTAAATCAGCTTTTGTTATATCTGTTCTTGTAAATGTAAATGTAGGAATACCCTCATTAGTGTTTATATAGTTAAATAATTTTTTAAGTTTTTTCGGCTCAAGTTTATCTTTGACAACAGCCAACCGGCCTCCTGACCATTTTGTTTTCGGAGAGCCGAATACATTTGCTTTTATTTTTTCAAATCCAAAAGTTTCAAGTGTATTCTGAATACTGCCGAATATTATTTCATATTGAAACAAAAACGGCAGGGACCAGACTATGTCTTTATTATATTTATAAATAGATAAATCAGTTTTGTTCATTATTGTTTCTCCTTATATTATTAATTTTTTTCCTATAATTTTATCGTATTCATCAGGCAAAAATACTAAATCACCGGAAAACGGAGTGAATGTTACTTCTCCAAAGTATAATTTCTTATTAACTTCAAAAAAATCTACTCTTGCAAATCTAAAATCCTTTGATAATATTCTTGAATATTCAATTATTTTCTCTCTGTTTTCATAATACGGAGGAAAAAATATTTCCTGCTTCGGAAAAAGGCTAAAATCAGACTTTTCAAAATTTGGTTTGATATAAGAAATATCTCTATAATTATTGTATTGTCCGACAAATTGAATAAATTCCGGTTCTCCGTTTATACAGTACACTTCATATTCCGTCATTAAATATTTATCATTGCTATTTTGCAAAAATTCTTCTGCATAGATTTCAGGCTTGATATCTTTATATTGAAGTTCAAGTGTTCCCCAAAACGCATAGTTAATATTTAATACCTTTTTATAATATTTTTTATATTTTATCCAATCACTTTTTGCGATTGTATTCTTATTCGGTATAAATATATGACTTTTGCAAGCATGGTTTGTTTTTATAATAAATGATTCCGGACATAGGGAAAAATCAAGCTCCTCAAAAGATGAAGCTGTACTGTAAACATTTGCAACATTTAAGTCCGGTATTTTTATTTTTACATAATTTTTTGCCGTTAGTTTATCGCTTAGAATTTTTTTTAATTTTATATTGTAATTATCGTACAGCTTTAAATAATTGATTTTTTCGGATAGTCTTTCAGGACTTTTCAGATGGAGCGGCCGTTTTAAATAACGCTGATAAAAATATTTCAATATATAAGGATAAAATATTTCGGGCGAATATTTTTGAAAATAATATCTTATCCATATATGCAGATAATTGTATGAGTTAAGCAGTATCATATCATAATTTTTCTTTTTGGCTTAATAAAACCGCTTTTTCCGTAGCTCTTGCGTGTGTGCAGGATACAAATGATTTTTTTAAAAAACCATTCTCATAATTTGCCCTGCAGGCACAATAACAACAATATTTACAATAGCTTTCACCTCCGCATTCTTTAAGATTTTTCCATTTGAATATTTTTCTAAATTCAACCGCTTCATTTTCCCAAATATGCTTTAATGTTGTTTTATTTAAATCACCTAAAACATAAACGGAGTCATAACAAGGTGCAACCGTTAATGACGGCAATACAGAAAGAGTATATTTTGAAGCTCCGCAGATATTATTATTGCTTCTTATCCATTTTTTTCTAAATTTTTTGTTACTATATACAGAATCGGGCAGATTTTTATCCAGATAATTTTTAATTATTCTATCTTCAGATAAGAATAAATCCGCATTATTATTTTGAGGGTTGATTATAAAAAATGATGAATAGTCAACTTCAGCTCCCAAATCATTTCCAAATTCCGCTACATCTTTATAGCTTCCGCTGTTTGCCGAAAGTTCCAGATAATTTATAATAACTTCTATATTCCTCTCTCTTAATTTTTTAACTGCATTTTTGGTTTTTTCCAAAGAGCCTTTTATGCCTGTTAAACCGTCATGAATATCGGGGTTCATACTGTATATGCTTGTTTTAATATCATGCGGATATAAAGAAACCACATTTTCAAATAATTCATTATTATCATTTAATTCTTGACAGTTTGTAATAAAGGATAAGGATATTCTTTTTTTACGGATATAGCTTATAATATCAAAAAAATCTTTGTGTATTGTGCATTCTCCGCCTGATACGGATATAATTGCAACACCTAACTCATACGCTTCATCTATAATCCTTTTTGCATCGCCGGCAGAAATTTCCATTCCGCTGTTTGATTTATCATTGAAACAATGCCGGCAATTAAGATTGCATCTGTATGATAAATACAGCGTCAAACTGCGCAAAAAACCGCGGCTGTACAGCCACTTCTCCTGATTATGTATAAATAGCTCATTATCGGAATTACTTGAATTTTTTATATTTTCAGTAATTTTCCGTTCTAATATACAATTATTATCATCTAATGTTATAAAATTTAACAGGACAAGCTCTTTTATAAATTCATCAATTTCATCTTCCACCCCCTTTTCTATGGCATATTTTTTTACTGCCTGTATATTTTGAATGGTGAATATTTTATGCCATATATCGGACGTTAAGCCGTCCAATATATATCCGCAGCCGTTTTCTTCATCAATTATATAGCTTCTTGAATCTTTTTTCTCTATATTGTACGCTCTGGTTGAGATATTCGGCTTTATTTTCAGCGTCATCACCATTTCCTCAGCCAACTTTCGGTCCGCTCGGACAGTAGAACTGGTCATTGATTACCGTACATGCACCGCCGTTAGCCGTAAATGTAAATTTAATTTTTTTTGAAATTCTAAGCCTGCGTTTTTTATTCATTTTATACTCCTTTTTGTATTCTTTCCCATGCGCTTTGCAAAGGCTCTTTATTTAAATCTGAAATCATTGTCTTGTGTTTGATATCGCAAAACAATTCCAAGTTTTCCGAAATAAACAATTTCTGTCTTGATTTTATTCTAAAATTACCGTTTTCATCCAAATAGTCATCATTATATAAATTCGTTAAGTTATAATCTTTAAACTTTTCTTCATCGCATGATATTTCGGTATTTGTTATTTTGGTAAATTCAAAAACATCTTCAAATGAATTAATATTTAATTCCGTTTGTATATAGCTTATATTTACTGATAATAAAGTTTCTGACGAAGCATAATTAACAAAATCTACAGTCTTTCTGCAAGAACCTGTTTCGCCCGCCGTTCTATCATGCACATCCTCATTCATGCTGTATAAAGGAACTATGATTCTATGCGGGTAATAATCAAGTAATTTTTTACAGGTTAATAAAAGGTCATTTAAATATCCGCCCGATGCATAAATTTCAAACGACAATTTTTTATTCCTGATTATTTCTATAACTTCATATAATTTTTCTTTTGCAATCGAATTCGGAATATTTAATTTTATTATATTTGTTCCGATTTTTTTAGCACCGCCTATTAATGCTTCATATTTGCCGAATGAAACATTATTGCTTAAATCAATGCAAAGAGCGTACAAAAAACCATTTTCATAAAGAAATCTTTTTTTATCCAGATTAAATTCTTTCATATAATCAGAATCTGCTTCAAGAAACATCTTATTTTTAAGATTAATTATTTTATTGCGATAAAAATCAGCAATACTGCCTTTAGCAATAATATCTGCATATTCTAAATCTTCAAGAAAAAAATCAAGTTCATCTTCAAGCCGGTTTTTTATTGAGAAATCATTAAGCTCTTGAAGGGTAAAATTCCCCCCCCCCGCATAGAGATGCTGTTTTCAGGATATTAGCCAAAAAATCGGAACTCAGACCTTCAAACAAAAACTCATTATGCGTAATTTCATTTACGACATAACTTCTGGAACACTCTGAACCTGTATTATACACAGAAGCAGAAATATAAGGCTTTATATAAAAATCCATACTTAAACTCATTTTATATATCTTTTTTGTAACCCAGACCATATAAAAACATAAAAACATAATTTTGTCAATAAAGACCGCCTTTGTTTCGATTTAATATTTTCAGATATTAATATATTTAATCCGCATACACAGCCTCCGTTTTTTAACTCCCGCCGATTCTGCCGAATATTTCAAAACCTGCATCTGCATAATCCGATAAATCGGATTTTTTTCTTTTTTTTCTTTTTTTTCTTTTTTTTCTTTTTTCTCTTTTTTTTCCCCTCCCCCTCCACCCCGCCTCCCCCTGCGCATGCCGGCGCTTTCCCGCACAAATCACACGGGCATATGCCTTACCGGCATATCCGGGGATCTTGAAATTGTTTTTCTTTTTTATTTATTTTATTGTTTTTGCTGAACTTCCTTGTTTGCTTTTTTATTAATTTTATCAACAACTTTATCAGCAAGAAAAGAACCTACCGCTAAACCTGCCGCTGCTGTTACTGATGCAGCAGCAAAAGATTGACCGGCTGACTTTATTGTATTTTTCTTCGTCTCGGCAAAATATCTGCCGGCTCTTTCTTTTACGGCATTAAGCTGTATAAAATCCATATCACTTTTTTCAGTTGATTTTATAACGTCTTGTATATGTTTAACATAATTGTCTTTTCCGCTCATTAACATTTTTTTTGTTTCTTTTGGAAGGTTTAAAACACTTGCCGCTGCTGCAGCCGTTCCGGCAGCTAATGACGTTTTAGCAATGTGCTTTTGATTTTCACTGATTGGTAATATTTTCATTTTTCTGCCCTCCTAACTCTTTGTTAATTATAAATCTCGTAATAAAGAATTTTGCCGGCTATTTATATATCTTAATATTATTGTTTTAAGTAATATTAAGAAAATTTATACAAAAAATGTCAATTTTTAAATCAATATATACTTTATATATACAGAATATAACAAACACATCTTAAGGGTAAAATCGGATGAACAGCGGATATAAAACAATAGATGCCAAAATAAAGGAAGTTTATTTTGAGCCTCATTTAGTTGAAGAACCAATAGCAACATTAGAGTCGAGATTTAAATTTTGGAATTGCTTAAATGTAATGGCAATGCAGAATATGACGCTTCAACAGCTGAAATTTCGAACGTGAAGCAGGGTATAAAAAAACGGCAAATAAAAAAGTATGCTTTAAATAAGCATACTTTATTAAAAAATTTAATTTCCGCTATTTGCTTAATACAGCGGGTTTTGGACCTGCATTTACGATTTCTGAAGGCATATTAGGATATTTAGCCTTAAAGTTATCGGCAAACATCCGGGCAAGTTTATTAGCTTGTTCATCGTAAGCATTTTTATCAGCCCACATGCTGCGTGCATCAAGTTTATCATCAGGCACGCCCGGACACGTTACCGGATAATCCACATTAAATATATCATGATGCTTAAATTCGATATTATCAAAAGCGCCTGTCAGTGCTGCCGTTACCATTGCACGGGTATATGATAATTTCATACGCTCAGCACCCATAGCGGCGCTTCCGCCTGCCCATCCCGTATTCACTAAATATACCTTTGTACCGTACTTATCCAGTTTTTCACCAAGCATTTTTGCATAAACGGAAGCATCCATCGGCATAAACGGCTCGCCGAATAATGTTGAGAATGTAGGCTGAGGCTCCGTAACTCCGCGTTCCGTTCCTGCTAATTTAGATGTAAATCCTGTTACAAAGTGGTACATTGCAGCATTCTTATCCAATCTTGAAATCGGAGGCAGTACGCCGAACGCATCAGCTGTAAGGAATATAACAACTTTCGGTATTCCGCCTTTTGAAGGAATTTGAGCATTATTGATATAATTAATAGGATAACCTACACGTGTATTTTCTGTTAAAGAAGCGTCATTAAAGTCAAATTCACGTGTTTTATCATCCATAATAACGTTTTCAACCAACGACCCGAATTTGATTGCATTATAAATATCAGGTTCATTTTCGGCAGATAAATTAATACATTTTGCGTAACATCCGCCTTCAAAATTGAATATTCCATCCGGCGACCAGCCATGTTCATCATCGCCGATTAATTTACGGGCGGGGTCTGCCGATAATGTCGTTTTACCCGTTCCTGATAATCCGAAAAACACGGCCGTTTCGCCTGTCTGCGGGTCCATATTAGCACTGCAGTGCATTGGAAGGACATTTTTCTTTGTCATTATGTAGTTCATTGTGGCGAATACCGACTTTTTAATTTCGCCCGAATACTGCGACCCGCAAATGATTATAATGTGTGCTTCATAATCAATGGCAATACATGCTTCCGAATTTACGCCATCAGCTTCGGGATTACATTTAAACCCCGGAGCGCATAAAATTGTATAATCTGCTTCGCCGTAATCAGCTAATTCTTCATTTGTAGGTCTTATTAATAATTGATGGATGAATAAATTTTGGGAAGCCATTTCATTAATAACCCTGAATTTTTGGGTATATTTTTTGTCTGCCCCCGCATATCCGTCAAATATAAAAATTTCCCTGTTTTGTAAGTATGCCGTAATTTTATCTTTTATTAAGTTAAATTTTTCTCTTGAAATTGGTCTGTTTACTTTGCCCCAGGCAATCTCATTATGTACAGATGCTGTATCTGCGATAAATTTATCTTTTGGCGAGCGTCCCGTATATCTGCCTGTTGTTACAACCAAAGCACCGGTATTTGATAATCTGCCTTCGCCCCGCCTTAAGGCTGCTTCCGTTAATTGAGCCGGTGTTAAATTTCTGTAAACCGCTTTCGGCTCAATAATGCCTATTTTTTCAATGCCGTAAGTTTCCATTATAGTAACCTCCTCTTATTTTTATCTGATACTCATTCCTTAATCTAATACAAAAATTACCAAATTTCAACAAAAATTGTATAAATTACACTATTTATTATAAATCCATTATACATACTTATCATATATCGTCAGTTTGTATCCTCATTCTTTAAATTTTCGTATTCTTTGTACGCTTCAGTAGTTTTATCATATTTTATATAACTTTGCAAATTAATTTCC
>CAZBFV010000034.1:0-23231 GCA_964491345.1 uncultured Muribaculaceae bacterium | reverse complement strand
GACGGACGAAGTCCGGTAAGCGAGTTTTGAAGTTGCGGCTGCGACAGCATAAGCAACGACAAAAACGAGCGCAAAGCAATTCCAAGACAGCGGAATTTGCAAAGGGCAGATATGAACGACTGCTTTTGGGAAACTAAATTCCAGATGATAAATTAAGATAATACGAAACTCATAGTTTCCCGCATGAAACGGCATTACTATCCTGCTCAACGCAAGCCTTCAGCATCTGCCCGCAATCTGTAAATCAACGGCGCCCGCCGGATATGAAATTATGGCGTCTGAAAGTACTCAAAGTATTGCATCAGCTTTAGGAAATGCAATTATTAATTAATGTATGCTTCCTAAAGTTGTTCATCAAATTACATAATACTAAAAGTAATAGAAATGTCTTTTTTTTTAATTTCAAGAGGAACTTATGAAAAAATAATGCCAAGCTGAAACGAATGGATGATTTGCACTCTGAATGGCATAAAAATTTAACTAATAATCTATACTTGTGTTAATATTTTGAATAATTTTGTTATACGGATACCGAGTAAATATAATTTTTGCTCATTTTATAGTATAAATCTTTTAAATAAAAATTCGGAACGACAAGATTTGAACTTGCGACCCCTACCACCCCAAGGTAGTGCGCTACCAGGCTGCGCCACGTCCCGATTATTTTATTTGATTTTGAATATCTAAAACTGAAAATGCATCACATCGGCATAATCTCTCTGCCCTGCTGCGTCAGGCTGTTCACAGGGACGAGTTCCGCTCTGCCCTGCTCTTGCCGAAATCCGACTCTTGAAATTCTTTTCGCTCGAAATTGTCGCTCCTTCGATTTCATCTGTCGTCGCTTCATTTCTCGCTTCTTGGATTTTGCTTCACAAAAACAAGCTGCAAACTTCGCTTTCGCTGTCGTTTGCTTTTGTTTTTGCACTTCGGGACTACGCCATGCTTCGCCCTACGCAAAATCCGCTAACCAAACTTCGTTCGTACAGAATTTCGCTTTCCGGACTTTGTCCGTCCGCAATTCCGCTGTCTTGAAATTGCTTTGCGCTCGCATGTCAGGACTTCACTTTTTGAAGCCTGCCGGCTTCAAGCCGTTCCGCCGCTGCTCGCTTACCGGACTTTGTCCGTCCGCAATTCCGCTGTCTTGAAATTGCTTTACGCTCGCATGTCAGGACTTCACTTTTTGAAGCCTGTCGGCTTCAAGCCGTTCCGCCGCTGCCCGCTTACCGGACTCCGTTTCAAAAGCAGAACGGTTTTTTGCATTACTTCAGGTTTTAATTCTGCGAAAATCACATCCCGCCCAAACAATGCAAAATCTGTCTGCACTATGTTCAGTTTTTGAATGTACAATCCTGTTTTGATTAAAATCAAAACCTCAATTCTATTTTATCATTTCGTATTTTTATTTTCAATATCCGTATGCTTAAATTTAATTAATCCTTACATCGCATTTTGCACAGTAGATTCCATTAGGATTAAAATGTTTTTCAAATAAGTTTTTCAGGTTAATTCCCGTATCTTGGGATTTTTCTTTCATTTCTTTTATTCTGCTGTTTAAGGACTTATTAAAATATTTTTCTATATTTGCTATTTTATAGTTTCCGTATATATCTATGGGGCTGTTTGTTTCAGCATTTAGTATATATTGAGCCAGTTCAGAGTAACCGGCGTTATCTTTAAATGCCTTAATTAAATTTGTTCTGTCCGTAATTAATCCGGAATAATGAAATATAGGATTTTTTTTGGGATTAGATATATTTGATAAATAATTATCCAAAATTATATCAATAAGTTCTTTTCCAGTAATATCCGTAATGAATATAGCGCTGTCCTCCGATTTTATTCCGGAAAGAATATTCTTTAAATCAAAGTTAGATACTGATGCTTTGTCGTCCGGCTTTATCCCATGTCTTATTGCAGAAGAATTCAACGCTAAAAAATCCACATCAGGATTTTCTTTTTGAAGTTCTTCCATAATGGAATCGGTTACAAAATTTGCCAAATAGCTATTTCCCGTGCATATACCGTCCAAATCAAGGCTTTTTACCTCAGGTTTATCTGTTTTAACCGTATATATCGGCTTTAAATCATCTTTAAAAATTTTATTATATAAAGCCGATAAAGAACCTTTTTGTTTTGTTTTCATCGGTTCAAATTCTTTTATTTTTATAGATTCCAAATTTCCGTCATCATCAAACTTAATATCCGCATTAAATATTTTTTTAAAATTCATCGACAATGAAACGATGGGAACTCCATTAATAAATCTTGTTTCATCTTTATGTTCATGCCCGTCAAAAATCAAATCAACCTGCGAGTTTTTCGCCAGATTATCGGCAAAATTAACTCCTGTATGAGAAAGCAGAACCGCAAATCCTTTGGGATTTTCTTTTTTAAAGCATTCAATCCTTCTTCTGCAGTCTTCAAGAGTTTTGCTATAATCCCCCATGACAACCGATTTTTGATTTTTATTAACATTATCAATAAAGTTTACCCCGTCAAGATTTTTTTTGTAAGCTGACATATTAACGGGACTGATACCTAAAAATAAAATTTTATGTTTTAATTCGGGACTTTTGTCATCTTCCACTTCTAAAATTTTTTGATTGATAATTTTATGTTCTTTAACGGATGTTTCAAATCCTGCAGAATTTTCAATATCTAAATTAGTCATCAAAATTTCCGCATCAAGATTTGACAGTACTTTATCCAAAAGTTTTACTCCTCCGTCGAATTCGTGGTTTCCTGGAGTAAATATTGCCGATGTATTTTCCGCAATGTTTTTTATTCCAGAAATTAAACCGTTCAGCATATCAAGCTGAAACATGGCTAAAGGCTTTTCCGGATTGGTTAAATATCCTTTTTGATTTCCGTTCGTAAACCAATCACCGCATATTGCTGTAACATTTGCCCTGCCTTTTCCCGATTTACAAAATACATCGTTTCTGTTTTCCCGCAGTGTTTCTAAAGCATTATCTGCCGGCAAAACTGCACCGTGGGTATCCGAAAAACAGTTTATATTAATGTCTGCACCTTTAAATGTAAATGATGGAGTTTTTATTACGTTTGAAACTAAATTCATATTTACTTTTTATATCTGTTTACCCGCTCAATTTTTATAAACATTCCTAAAAAAATTATTTGTCTTAAAATTTTATAAAAATTAATATTAAGATATATGAATACGGATTAAAATGTCAAAATCCAGTAATAATAAGATTTTTTATAAAACTATATAAATAATTTCAAAAAGGCATGAATATTTTTTGTTATAATCAAAATCTCGCAATAGCAAAAAATAAATTTTGAAGATTTAGAATTTATGTAAAGTAGGTTTGGAAAAAATCATGGACATAAAATCAATTAAATATAATACCTGTTATCTGCATAGCAAGGTGCGTAAAGAAGACATGAGGATGTTAAAAGAACGACATAGTTATAATCAAAATAATACTGACCGAATAAACACGACCATCAAGAATAATTCTGATGGTCGTGTGAGTTTTAAAGGCGGTGTTCCTTTTCTTCACAGCGCCGCAAATTTTGCTTCCCGTAACCCTTTAGTTGCGGAGGCGATATTTGCTATTGCGGTAACGGGCATATTAAGACCGGTTACAATTATGGCAACAGCGCATAATGAAGAAGATAAGAGCAAATGTTCATATCAGGCGGTAAAATCTATTTCATCAGGGCTTGTAGGCTTAGGGACTACTGCTTTAATAGGCACTCCTATTTCGGAAGCAACAAAAAAAGCAAAAGAAATGGGTGCATTTGAAATGCCTCCCGAAATGAAAGAGCAATCTTTAAACGTGATTAAAAAGGGAGTTGATATTTTAAAAGAAAAATCTCAGGAAATACCTGAAATTGCAGGAGTCAGTCTTGAAGCATTAACAGAGGGCGGAAAAATTAATTTGGATGTATTTAAAAAAATGGGCAGAAAAGCCGAACGTACATTTAAAAAGCAGATTTCCAAATACCTGCCCGAAAAATCACAAGAGGTAATCAATGCCATTAAGGAACAGCACACACTAAACAACTACAAAAATGCGGCAAAAAATGTTTCCGATAAATTATTCCAGCCCGTATTCATGCCTATAAGAGCAAAGATTACCATTGCGCTTGTTCCGATAATTTTAGGTGCATTGGGGCTGAAGAAAGCAAGCAGTATGAAAGAAAATCCATACAAAAATATGAATTTAAATATTATTAAGCACAATAATCAAGAAATTTTTAAAACATTTACAGGGGTAAACGGTAATGAAAATAACCAGTATTAATTCTTCATATAACAAAAATACTCATGCAAACAGACAAAATGCTCCGTCATTTAAAGGAGGATTGACGGACGGCATGGCGTCTTTCTACAGCAATATTGCAAAAACAAAACCTTTCCAAAGTTTTATAAAGAATTTCAGCAGGTCTGATAAGACTTTTACCCATTTATTAATAATGGAAAGCTGTTTTTTATCGGGATTTTATATGGTAAATACTCTTAGAAACAAAAAAATCGAAAAAGAACAAAAGCCCCAAATGATTATTAATGATGCGCTGACATTAGGCGTATCGACGGCGGGCGCTTATTTTGCCGAAGATAAAATTACAAATGTCGTTATGAAAGGCGCCGAAAAATATTTTAATAAGCATGGGGATTTTTATAGAGAACTCGGTAAAAAAGCTCAGGAAAAAATGACTTCTTCGCCTAAAGACGATCTTCTTCGGAAAGTCGGCGAAGTTGCTTCAAAGACAGGAGGGGAACTCGCAAAAGGACTGGATGATATTACGGAAACAATCGGTTCGCATCTGAAAAATATTGCGGGCGAAGAAGGAAAGCTTAAAGCCTTTCAAATTACGCAGGATAAAATGAATACGGTAAAAGATTCGGTTAAAAAAACTGTAAAAGATAATCTTGGAAATGCCGATGAAGCTAAAAATGCCGTAAATGGGCTTGTTGATGATTTGTACGAAGCATCTGCGGCAAGAGAGCAGGCGGATAAAGTACTGCCCGGAATTAATAAATTAAAAGTCCTTGTTATATTCGGACTAATTTACAGATATTTAGGACCGGTTGTTATTACTCCTATTGCCAATAAATTAAGTTCTAAATTTTTTGAAAAAAAGAAAGAAAATAAAGACGAGCAGTCTAAAACTGTGCAAAAATAATTAAATACATAATACAGTCTGCGGAGCGGGCGGAGCAGAAAAAATTTTTTTTGCCGTAGAAGAATGTATTTTTCTTAATTTAATACACTTTAAAATTTTTTATATTATGTTCTTTCAAAGTATTTGGCATCATTTGAACGGACTGCTGCATGATTTTTATTTATCAGGCAGGCAAAGAACAATTTAAAATATCCTTTATACTGTTTTTATAACGGTCTTTTTATCCTCAATTTCTCATTCAGGATTATATTATTGCATTGCCTGCTTTGATGTCTTATAAGACATTCTGATTTTGTGTTTTCTTCTTTTCGGATATACAATTTTTGCAAAAACAGTCAAAATTACTGCGGTATAAAGAAATAATAAAATCAATTCTTTGTTTTTAATGTATATGATACGGGAATCATAATAAACGCAACAAGTGCAAATATTGCAAAAACATCTGCATAAGCCGTTATTTTTGATTGTTCCAGCAGTGATTTATAAATAACTGCATTTGCTTTTATATGAGCCTCCGGTGTTATATAAGCTCCGATTAAAGCAGATATTTTATGCCGGAATGCAGGATTAAAATTTGATAAATTATGAATCAGATATGCTTGGTGCATTTGGGTATGCCTTGCCGTAAGAGTATTTGCAACGGAAGCTGCACCGGCGGTTACGACGGTTTTACACAAATTATGCAGGCTTGCGCCGTTTGAAAGTTCTGATTTCGGCAATGTTCCCAGCACAAGAGATGAAACAGGCACAAAGACCAAAATTACACCTATGCCTAGCAAAATATTCGGAAGCTCCATATAATCAAACGAGATAAAAAGATTTATATTCGCATACATCAAAAGCGATATGCCGAAAAAGAAAAAACCTGACGCAATAATCTTTCTGTTATCCCATATTCTCATCATCGGATTAATTAAGATTATCATAACAACGGAGGATATAATTCTTGGTGCTAATGCCATGCCTGAAAGCATTGCGGTATAGCCCATCATGCTTTGAAGAAACTGGGGAATTAAAACCGTGCTTGAAAAAACAACCGTATTTATTGATGCAGAAAGAACAGTTCCGAAAAAAAAGTTTTTATCTTTAAAAATTCTTAAATTTACAAGCGGATTTTTGTATTCAAGCTCCCAGACAATAAAAAAGACCAGCGCAGAAGCGCTAAGAGCAGACAAACTGCAAATCCAGACGCAATCAAACCAGTTATACTGCTGGCCTTTATCCAAAACAATCTGCATTGCAAGAAGCCAGACAACAAGTGCAATCATTCCCGGAAAATCTACATGTTCCGTTTTTTTTCGTTCATTTAATTCTTGAATATTAGCATGAACCATTGCAACGGATATTATGCCGACGGGAACATTAATCAAATAAATCCACTGCCAGTCTGCATTATCCACAATAAAACCGCCGAAAGTAGGTCCTAAAATGGCAAAAACCATAACGGCAATTCCAAAAAGACTCATTGCAATACTTCTTTTTTCGCTCGGAAACACTGATAATAAAACTGCTTGGGCAATCGGCGTCATAGGACCTCCGCCAATTCCCTGAATTAATCTTCCCAGCACCATAAAATTAAGGCTTGGAGCAACAGCACACAAAAGAGAGCCTGTTGTAAAAACCGAAATAAATACTTTCAGGAAAAGTTTTCTTCCCATCAGATTTTCAAGCCAGCCTGTCATTAAAATAAGACAAGCATTTGCGGTCATATATATTGTTATAATCCAGTTCGCTTCATCAACAGTTGAACCGAAATATCCTGATATATGAGGAATTGCAACATTGGTTGCAGATGTTGCAAGACAGGAAAATGATGCAGGAATAAGGATTGTTAAAGCTACCAGCCACAAAGGTTTTTGTTTTACCGCATATCCCATTTATTTAATCGGCTCCTTATCTGATTTTGACTTCCGGCACAACAGACATTCCCGGTACAATGTTATATCGGGATACATCTTCCGAAAAAATTATTTTTACAGGAACTCGCTGAACTATTTTTACATAACTTCCGACGGCATTTTCAGGCGGAAAAAGGCTTGCCTTTGCACCCGTAGAACGTTGGATGCTGTCTATTCTGCCTTTAAATTTTTTGTTGCCGAAAGTGTCTATCTTTATATTGACCGTCTGCCCTTTTTTCATATCTGCAATTTGCGTTTCTTTAAAATTGGCAACAACCCACATTTTGTCGGGGACTATTGCAAAGACCGGCTGTGCGGTTTGAACATAGATTCCTTCTTCAACGTTTTTGTTTGTAATAAGTCCGCTGCATACAGCATAAATTTTTGTATAAGATAAATTCAGCCTGTTTTCCTCAGATTCTGCTTCTAATCTTTTTATAGAGGCAAGGGTTTCGTCTGCTTCAGCTTTTGCGGAATTATAATCCGAAGCGGCAGTTTCATATTTTGTCTTTGAAGCCTCATAATCCTGTTTTGATGAAATTCCCTTATCATACATTTTTGCATATCTGTCATAATCATTGCGTGCAAATGCAAGTTCAGAATTTGTTTTTGAAACCTGATTTTGAATATTGACCAATTTTGCTTTTTCTTCCGATAATTTTGATTCGGACTGTTCTAATTTTACTCTGTAATCATTATCATCAATTTCTAAAAGCAAATCGCCTTTTTTAACTTCCTGATTATCTTCAATATGCAGTTTTGCCACCTGTCCGGAAATTCTCGGCGAAACGGTTATTATATGACCTTCTACAAATGCATCATCCGTTGATTGATAGTAATAATTATGAACAGAATAAAATACTGCGCATATTAAAAATATTATTAATATTATTACAGGCACATATACTCTTTTTTTCTTATATTCGGGGCGTTTATCTTCAATTAATTTATCTTCTGTCCTATTGTATTCCATTTTTATCCTCTTAACTATATCTGCAGATTTACTTTCTCTCTGATATTTAAAAACATTTTATCCAATATATTAAGGAAGTTTTCAAGTTCTTTATCTGATATTCCTTTTGTTACGGCTTTTCTTATTCTTTGTCCGGCAGGCTCAATTTTTTTATTCAGTTCAATTCCTTTTTTAGTTGCTTTTATTTTAAAAATTTTTCTGCCGTTAGAACCCGCAACTCTTTCAACAAGCCCTTTATCTTCTAAAATACCGATAATTCTGCTTATGTTTGCACGAGCTTTCAGAGTGATTTCGGATAACTGCCTTTGATACAGCTCCCCGTTATCGGCAATTAAAGATAAAATAGTGTACTGCTCAGGCGTAATATCAAATTCCGTTCCGCTAAAAACCTGATTTGAATATGCCCTTATTAAAACAGAGGCAGATGCAAGTCTTGCTCTGATTCTTTTTTTCAGGATACTTCTCTGCATACTTTTTCTTATTTTCCTGTTATAATGTTTCCGTAATATTATTGTGTTATAATTATAACACAATAATACAAAAGAGAAGTTTTGATGAAAAAAATATTTGCAACAGCGCTTATAATATTAATAACAATAACTCCCTGCACTGCAAAACAGACCGCTAAAGATAATGAACATTCAAAAAAAACCGCTGAATATCTTAATCTTAAATGGTGGAAAAATTACAAAGACGATATTTTAATTGAACATTTGACCAATTTATATAAATATAATTACGACCTTAAAAATGCGGAATTAAAAATAAAAGAAAATGAAAAATCAGTTAAAATACAATTTGCAGGCGAACTTCCGCAGATAAGTTTTGACGGAGATATAATGAGAGATTTCCGTTCATCCGAATTAAGATTTGGTTCAATGTCCGTTCCTTCATATTCTCAAAGCAATTTTAACCTGCCGTTGACCGCAAGCTATGAAATAGATATCTGGGGCAGAAACAGGCTTAAAACAAAAAGCTTGGAGCAGAAACTCGAAATTGCGGAGCAGTCAGAGCGTGCGACATATATTTCTTTGACATCCGATTTTGCATCCGATTATTTTAATCTCATAAAAACCGATAAACTTTTAGAAATCCAAGACGAAATTATAAAAACGCAAAATGAAATATTATCTAAAATTCAGGAAAAATATAAAACAGGCTTATGTTCAATAAATGAAGTGTTAAAAGAGAAAAAGCTATTAACGGTTTTGAGTGAAGAAAAAAATAATTTAGAAGATAAAAAAGAAGTTTTAGAAAATGTATTAAGGGCATATTTATGCGTAACAGCAGGCGGAATTGCAAGAACGGATTTTGATAATATTCAAATAAACGAATTATTAGACAATATACCCGGACAGTTTGATACTAATGTAATCGAAACGAGACCTGATTTTCTGCAAAGCGAAGCCGGTATAAAAATTGCGGGTTATAATGTAAGAATAGCAAGAAAAGAACTTTTGCCAAGGTTTATTATATACGGGCAGTTAGGTTTAAATGCTTATAATTTTTCAGACCTGTTTAAAACATCAACCCAGCTTGCAAATGCCGGTATTCTTCCTGCATTTGATATTTTTTCGGGCGGAAGAAAACTTGCATTTTTGAAACTGAAAAAATATCAATATGACGAGGCTTTAAATAATTACAAAAAAACCATTGCGGAAGATATAAAAGAAGTTAATACGGCATTATCCGGACTGAAAACTTCTAAAAAGGATTACAATGAAGCGCTCGAAAGGCTAAATACACAGAATAAAATTTATAATCTTTCAAAAGACAGAGAAATTATAGGCTCAGCTTCTAAATTGGATGTGCTTTATGAAAAAGAAATTGATTTAATTGCGGAAAAAGATAAAATTTCAAATGAAATAAATTACATTATTTCTACAATTTCGCTTTATAAATCAACAGGCGGAAAAGATTTATATGAGCCTGGTAAAGATGAAGATAAAAATGAAGATATATAAAAGGAGCAAATTATGCAGACGGCAGAAAAAGAAATAACAACACGGGAATTTAGAAAACTTATGGCTGAAAGAACTTATATAGAGCAAACAGGCGGATTGTTTAAGGCTCTGCATAAATTCAGCCGGAGAGCTTTAAGAATAACATCTGAAATAAATAATCAATATAACACGCCTGAAAGAATAAGAGAACTTTTTTCGGAACTCACGGAAAGCAATATTGATGAAACATTCGGACTTTTTCCGCCTTTTTATACGGATTGCGGAGTAAATATAAAAATAGGAAAAAATGTTTTTATAAACGCCTGCTGCCGTTTTCAGGACCAAGGGGGGATTGAAATAGGCGACGGAACTCTTATCGGGCATAATACAACCATTGCGACGCTTAATCATGATTTCAGCCCCGAAAAAAGACAAAATATAACTCCAGGCCCCGTTAAAATCGGCAGAAATGTTTGGATCGGCTCAGACTGCACAATTCTGCCCGATGTTGAAATAGGCGACGGCGCTATAATCGGAGCAGGTTCGGTCGTTACAAAAAATGTTCCCGCAAAAACAATTTCGGCAGGAAATCCTGCAAGAATAATAAGAAAAATTGAAAATTAAAAGAGATAATGTTATTTAATCCGCCTGACAGCCGTTTTTTCATACCGCCCGTAAGTTGACAAATTTTCGGCGGGCTGTCAGAATGTGTTACAGATAAACAATAAGGAGTAATTTATGAAATACAGAAAATTAAGAGATTTGAAAGTTTCAGCCGTAGGCATGGGCTGTATGGGTTTTTCTCACGGTTACGGAACATTGCCGTCTAAAGAAGAATCAATAAGGCTTATTCATAAGGCATACGATTTGGGCTGTAATCTTTTTGATACCGCAGAAGCATACGGACCGTTTTTAAATGAAGAATTAGTTGGTGAAGCAGTTAAACCATTCAGAGATAAGATAATTCTTTCAACTAAATTTACCCCGATTGTTATAGGAAATCAGGATATAAAGGAAAAATTAACACGAAAAGGCGTCAGAAAGGCGCTTGAAGATAGTTTAAAAAGGCTCCGGACGGATTATATAGATTTATATTATGAACACAGAGTACCATTAAATTCTAACGTTGAAGAAACTGCACTTTGGATGGGCGAACTTATAAAAGAAGGTAAAATTAAAGCATGGGGGCAGTCGCAGGCAGCTGCGGAGCAAATCAGAAAAGCTCATGCGGTAACGCCTTTAACTGCAGTACAATCCGAATATTCTATGATGGAGCGTATGTTTGAAAAAGATGTAATTCCGCTCTGCAAAGAATTAAACATCGGTTTTGTAGCATTTTCGCCTATGGCAGGCGGATTTCTAAGCGGTAAGTATTCTAAAAATACGGAATACAAAGGCGATGATGTCAGACGGGTTATTACAAGATACAATCCTGAAAATGTCGAGAAAAATCAGCCGTTATTAGATTTACTGCATGAAGTTGCCGATAAAAAAGGCATAACTCCTGCTCAAATTTCTCTTGCTTGGATGCTGTATAAAAATCCTCATGTCGTACCGATTCCCGGCATGAGAAAAGATGAAAGGGTTATTGAAAATCTCGGCGCTGCGGATGTTGAATTAACGCAGGATGAATTTAACAGTATTGAGAGGGAATTATCAAAAATCACAATCTACGGAAACAGAACAGATGAAGATATACAAAAACTTGGAACAGTCAAAGCGCAATAATAAATATTTTTAAAGACAGCTTTACCCGCCGACCTGCAAAAAAGCGGCGGATGAAAAGATTTGAAACAGTTAATTTATTATTTTCAAAGCCCGTTTTTGGATTTTATCTGTTCAGCGGGCTTTATATGTAAAAAGGCTCAGGCTGAATTTTTATGCTAATATTTATAGAGAAATGAAAGAGGGTGTTATGCAGAAAGATGTTGTTATATTGACAGGAGCCGGACAAATAGGAATGGCTATTGCCCGCCGTACAGGTTTTGCAAAAAAAATCATTATCGGAGATAAAAGTTACAAAAACGCAAAAATGATTTCCGATATTATGACTAATGCCGGTTTTGACACCGTTCCTTTTGAAATGGATTTATCGGACAGAGCTTCTGTTTTAAATTTAATCAAAGAAGCTCAAAAGTTTGGCGAGATTTCAACCCTGATTAATTCCGCAGGAGTTTCGCCGTCACAGGCATCTGTTGAAACAATTTTAAAAGTTGATTTGTACGGAACTGCTGTTTTGCTGGAAGAAACCGGAAAAGTTATAAAAGAAGGCGGTGCGGGTGTAACAATTTCATCCCAATCAGGACACAGAATGCCTGCTTTAACTATGCAGGAAGATGAACAGCTTGCAATGACTCCCTCGGAAGAACTTTTAAATCTTGAAATCCTGCAAACCGCAAATATTAAAGATACGCTTCACGCTTATCAAATGGCAAAAAGATGCAATGTTAAAAGAGTTATGGCTGAGGCTGTCAAGTGGGGGAAACGCAAAGCAAGAATAAATTCTATTTCTCCGGGGATTATTGCAACCCCTCTGGCTGTAGATGAATTTAACGGACCGAGAGGTGATTTTTATAAAAATATGTTTGCAAAATGTCCGGCAGGACGGCCGGGAACGGCGGATGAAGTTGCAAATGTCGCAGAATTGCTTTTAAATCCGCAGGGGGCATTTATAACAGGCTCGGATTTTCTTGTTGACGGCGGTGCAACAGCTTCATACTTCTACGGAGATTTGAAAAAACAAGATTAAATATTCTGCAGTTATTTATTCCGTTGCTTTCAAAGGCAGGGCGACGGGGCGTACGGGACCGGGGGGGGGGGAAAAAAAAAGGCGGGAAAAAAATGAGGAAAAAAAGGATAATGCGGGCGGTGTATGCGGGGGATACAGCAGATAAAAAAAGACAGTAGCAGTATGATGAGGTTAGTTTGCCATACTATGCGGTGCTGCAATGTCCAGCCGGATTTAAGTTTTTAAGCCGGCCGCCTGAGCGGATAGAATAAATTTATTCATTTTCTGCTCCTGCTTTTTTCTGTATGCCGGCATTCCGCATTTATATCCTGCTTGATTTTGACATTGTTTTGAAATTTCAGGAGCGTTTAATCAAAAATAAATAAAAAAGTTAATTTTCCCGATAATTCGTATCTGCAACAAGGATTCCAATGCGTTAAACTTATAGTTTTTCCGGAACATAGGGCAAGCCGGCAAGCTGTATATATTTTTTTTTCCCCCCCTCCTGCAGAATTTTTTTCATCTTCTTTGCATGTGCATACCGTCAATTTTTTCTTATTTGGGAAATAAAGATATTTCTTTATTCCGCTTTTTTAAAATATAATTGTTTTCGTTTCTTTCATATTAAATGTAATTAAACTTTCATCATCTTTTTGATATTTCAATCTGCTGATTATATATTAAATAAAAAAACAGCCGTATCATCATGATGCTGATATGCTTCGGGATTATTTCATTCATATCTTAAAAGGAGGATTTTATGCGCTGTAGTTTTTCCCTCCTTTTTTTCTTTTCTGCTGTCTTTTCTCTTTCCTGCCCGGCACCTATTATTTTTTTTCCCCCTCCTTTTTTTCTATATTACTACCATGCGGTCTATCCTCCTTCTTGCTTTTTCCCTCTCCCCCTGCTGTTCCGTTCTTAACCCCGCACACAGTGCAAAGCCGGTTTTTCTTCGTTCTTTATACATCAGCTGTTTGTTTTGACTTTAAGCAATAATTTTTATCGACGGCATTAATTAAACCTAAAAATAAAGGGTGGGGTCTTTCGGGTCTTGATTTAAATTCGGGATGAAACTGGCATGCAACAAACCAGTCATTTTTCGGCAGTTCAACAATTTCGCACAGCATACCGTCCGGAGAAAGCCCCGAAAAAACCATGCCCGCATTTTCAATCAGCTGGCGGAATTCGTTATTCACTTCGTACCGATGCCTGTGTCTTTCCCAAATGACATCCGAATTATATGCAGTCTGAGTTTTTGTTCCGGACTTAATCCTGCATTCAAATCTGCCTAAACGCATAGTACCGCCGTAGCCTTCTACGTTTTTCTGTTCCGTCATTAAATCAATGACGGGATACGGGGTATATTCATTAAATTCCATAGAGTTAGCATCTTTAAGCCCTACAACATTTCTTGAATATTCAATTACTGCGCATTGCATGCCTAAACACAGACCTAAAAACGGAAGATTGTTTTCTCTTGCATACCTTATTACGTTCAGCTTGCCTTCAATGCCTCTTATTCCAAAGCCTCCGGGAACAACTAATCCGTCGGCATCGGATAAAGCATCTTTTGCTTTTTGAAAATTCAGACATTCTTCGGAATTTATCCATTTAATTTCTATCTGTGCATCATATTCATAACCGGCATGTTTAAGCGATTCCACTACTGATATATAAGCATCCGATAATTTTGTATATTTACCCGCAATAGCAATTTTAAATGTCTTTTGAGGATTTTTAATTTTATAAACAAGTTTTTTCCAATTTTCTAAATCCGGCTTAACATCCTGTATAAATAAACGCTGAAGTACAACTCCGGCAAGATTTTGCTCTTCAAGCGCCAGCGGAACTTCATATATACTTTTCATATCTCTGCATTCAATAACGGCATCTTTCGGAACGGAGCAAAACAATGCCAATTTTTCCTTTTCCTTTTTCGGAATAGGTCTGGTAGTCCTGCATACAAGGATTTCAGGCTGAATGCCGTAACTTCTTAAATTTGTAACGCTGTGCTGGGAAGGTTTTGTTTTAAGTTCGCCCGAAGCTGGAAGATACGGAAGCAATGTAACATGGATGGAAAGACTGTTTCCGAAGCCGGCTTCGCTTCTAAACTGCCTTATGGATTCAATAAACGGCAGACTTTCGATATCACCTATAGTCCCGCCAATCTCGGCAATGATAAAATCGGGTTTAAACTGCTGGGTGGCTTTTTTTATTCTGGATTTTATTTCATTTGTAATATGGGGTATTGTTTGAACGGTAGCGCCTAAATAATCTCCATGCCGTTCTTTATTAATTACCGTTTGGTAAATGCTTCCGGAAGTAACATTATTTATTTTGCCTAAATTAGTATCCGTAAACCTTTCATAATGTCCAAGGTCCAGATCGGTTTCGGCGCCGTCATCGGTAACAAATACTTCCCCATGCTGAAAAGGACTCATAGTTCCAGGGTCTACGTTAATATAGGGGTCAAATTTTTGGATTACAACACTAAAGCCTCTTGCCTTCAGCAGACGGCCTAAAGATGCGGCTACAATTCCTTTGCCTAATGAAGATACAACACCGCCCGTAACAAAAATATATTTTGTACTCATAAATCCTCAATTCTTAATTTATTTTAGGCACTCTGAAGAAGCCGTTTTCTTCATAAGGTGCATTTGACATCATTTCTTCTTTTGTCTGCTCATATTTAACCGCATCATCTCTCATAACATTATAAACGGGAACAGGATGCGCCATAGGTTCAATATTATCCGTATTAACTTCATTCATCTGCTCAACATACTTTAATATTTCGCCTAACTGCCTTGAATATTTAATTATTTCATCTTCCGTAAGCTCAAGCCTTGCCAATTTTGCAACATGCTTTACATCATCAGTGCTTATCATTGATTACCTCCAAAAGTACTTTATAAAATTTTATCATAAGCAGATTTATTTAACACGTTAAGTATATTTGATATTTTTTTGCAGATTATCATTCTTATGTTTTTCAATCAGCTTTTTAAGCTCATCCGAAGTAAAAACATCAGTTTTTTTAAAGGTTCTGCTTTTGTCCGCATAAAGAGCAGAATCGTATAATTCGTATGCAATATTATTTATTCTGCAAAAATGTTCTATATAATCCATCAATATATATACATGGGGCGAAATATTATTTGTGTTTGTATTTGCATAAGTATATTCAATATCAACTATAACGCTTTTTATATCAAACTTTTTAATTTTATCTAAAAACAATGAAACTTCATCAAAAGTATCATTAATTCCGGGGATAATAATATACTTTACTTTAACCAAAAACCGGCGGACATCTTTAAGCCTGCGTCTGTAATGCCGGATATTAGCCCAGACTTTATCGGATTTATCAACCCGTTTAATTGTTTTATAAATATTTTTTGAGGCTGAATCAGGAGATATAACAACCGTAACACAGCCTTTTTTTATGCCTTCTCTGACAGCACGGCTGAAGATAATTCCCGATGAATGAACTCTGACTTTTGAGTCTTTTTCAATAAAGAGTTCAAGAAGCTGGCTAAATTCTTTAAGTATGGTGGGTTCTCCGCCTTGGAATGTTATTTCTCCCGTATTTCTGAATTTGTTTTGTTTAATAAGCTCCTTGACGGTTCTCAGTACATTATTCCCCCCCCCCGGGAAGATTAGGCTTTTTTGTCTGCACCCCGCAGTATATGCAATTGGAATTACATTGGCTCCAATGGTCAAAATTGATATACGAAATATAATCTTCATCATCCCAATCTTCTTCTCTAAGGTTATAACAGCCCTCGCAGGCATGCAAATCCTGTTTCTGCTGATACAAACGCTGTTTTCTTTTTATTTCAAACAGCTTATCCCAGTCAATAGTGTTATTATTGTAAAATGGAACTATCATTAACAGCCCTTTATTGAAATCTCTTGATAAACAGCAGGCCTTTATTGAATTAACATCAACGGATATGCCATGCTCTATTAAATGACAGCTTTTATATTTCATATCAAATCCTCTGCAATGATTATATTATATTACAAATTGTTCAATAAAAAGTTGAAAAATTGTAAAGATTGTTGTAGAGTAGACTAGAGATTTGGCAAAAACTATTTTTCATTGTTTTTATTTATTTGTGATATATGAGAAAAATATATAGGAGTTAGAAAATGTCATTATCAGTAAATTCAAAATTTAAAACGGCAGCAAAAGTTGCTGCAGGCGTGGCTGCAGGCGCAGCAGTTGTCGGCGGAGCCGTATATTTAGCAAAATCAGGCAGGTTTGCTCAAGTAAAAAATATGATTTCAGACAGCTTTCAATCAGCATCTAAAGGAAACCCGAATTTAACACAGGCTCAAAATAATATTCATCATGCAGCAGAAAAGGCCAAAGGTTTCGGACATGGAATTGTAAACGGTGCAAAAAATGTTTTTGACAGAATATCCGGCTTTTTTAGAGGTGTTACGCCCGAAAAAATTAATCCGGATTTAGCTGATGGAGCTTCAAAATCAGCTGAAACATTTAATAATTTTGTTAAACAGCAGTAATTTTGATAAACAAGGAAGGAGCCGTCCGGCTCTTTCCTTGTTTTAGAAAATATAAAAACTTCCGAGTTTTTTAATAAATTCAATGTGATTATAAAGTTCCCAAATAGCGGATTTTATTTTATAATCATCATCAAAGCCTTCAAGTTCAAGGAAAAAAAGATATTCGCCGAGATGTTTTTTAGCAGGTCTTGAATCAATATAAGCAAGATTAATATTATGTTTTGCAAAAACCGACAACACTTCGCATAAAGCTCCGGATTTATTTTTTGTGGCAAGTATTAACGCTGTTTTGCCTTTTGAATTATTAGCAAGTTTTTCTCTGCCTAAAATATAAAATCTTGTCTTATTATCCTGTTCATCATTAATTTCCTTATCCAAAATATTGAGATTAAATATTGAAGCGCAGGTATAGTTAGATATTGAAGCTGTATCATGCGAATTTTCCAAAGCAGTCTTCTGCGCAGCATAAGCGGTAGATGATACTTCTTTTAATTCCGCATCGGGGAAATTTTTGTGAAGGTAATCGGCACACTGGGCAAGCGCCTGAGGATGAGAAAGAATTTTTTTTATATCACTTTTATTTTTTGTATTTGCAAGCAGATAATGTTTAACAGGAATGGTAATTTCACCTCTTATAAGAATATTATTGTCTTTGAGTTTTTGGATATTATCAATAGTTTCCCGGACAATACCTTCAATGGAATTTTCAATAGGAAGAACGCATATTGAGGAATAATCCGAAGATAATTGTTCTAATGCGGATTTGATGGTTCTTTGAGGCAGTTTATATTTTATATGTATATTGCAGCACTTTAAAAACTCCATAGCGGCGCAGTGAGCATTTGACCCGTCAGGACCTAAATAATACATATTTTCCAATTCTATAACGGACATATAACAATCCTTTATTTAATATATAATAAAGTTGCAGATATATTCTACAATAAAAATAAAAGGAAAATTAATAATGGCGGAAATTAAATTCGGCACGGACGGCTGGAGGGCAATAGAAGGAAAAGATTTTAATTATTATAATACGGATAAAGTTATTCGGGGGGCAGCGCATTATATATATAATACAGATAAGTACGGCAGAAAAATTCTTATAGGATACGACCCCCGCAATAAAGCCGATGAATATGCGTTTTATATAGCGGAAAAACTTGCATTTTCAGGGTTTGACATAGAAATAAGCGAAAAAATAACTGCAACTCCGGTTCTGGCATATTCGGCAAAAATCAAGAATGCCTATGCAATTATGATTACAGCATCGCATAATCCGCCTGAATATTTGGGAATAAAATTCATTCCGCCGTACGGGGGGCCTGCAGAAGATTCAATGATTGAAGAAATAATTACAAATTCAGATACTAAATTTTTAAAACAAAGGGAAGTAAAAAAATACAAAAAGGTTTCGTTTGAAAATGACTATATTAAACATATAAATTCGCTGATAAATTTTGAACTCATAAGAAATTCAGGCTTAAAAATAAATTATGACGGTCATAACGGCGCAGGGGGAAAATTATTTATTAAAATCTTAGACATAAACAAAATTGAATATAATGCACGAAATCTTGAACGTGATATTAATTTTGGAGGCACAATGCCCGACCCTAAAGAAAAATATCTGCCCGAGCTAAAAGAACTATGCAGACAAAATAATCTGATAGGCTTAAGCAATGACGGCGACGGGGATAGATTCGGCGTATTTGATGAAACAGGAACTTATGTAAAAGCCGATGATATTATTGCAATGCTTCTTAAGCATCTGGTCGTATATAAAAAATATACGGGGAAACTCGCAAAAACAGTCGGAGCAAGTACAATGCTTGATATGTATGCGGAAAAACTTAATATTCAAACCGTTGAAACACCTGTCGGTTTTAAGTGGCTCGGTTCTGCAATGCGGAAAGACGACATAATAATAGCCGGAGAAGAATCGGGCGGTTTAAGCATAAAAGGGCATATTCCGGAAAAAGACGGAATAATGGCGGACCTTTTAATAATGGAAATGACAGCCTGCGCAAATAAAACATTATTTGAACTGCATAATGACTTTTTAAAAGAATTAAACCGCAGATTTTTAACGGATAGAACGGATATTAAATTAGAAAACGATAATGATAAAGAATTCATAATTAATAAATTAAAATCATATTCCCGTATAAATGATTTTAATATTATAAGAAAAAATACTATGGACGGATTAAAATTATACCTAGATGACGGAAGCACCGTTTTAATAAGAAAAAGCGGTACTGAACCGCTTTTAAGAGTCTATTTTGAAACAGACAGGGAAGAAAAAATGTACAGGCTGAAAAATGAAGTTAAACAATTATGCCGGATATAAACCGCTATAATTAAGTTTTTTTATTTCTTTTTTAAGGGAAGGAAGGAAGGGAAGGGAAGGGAAGGGAAGGGAAGGGAAGGGAAGGAAGGAAGGAAGGAAGGAAGGAAGGATGGATGGATGGATGGGATGGCAGAAAAAAAGAGTGCGGTTGCAGGGAACTATTTACCGCTGTTTTTGCCGGAATAATCATTTATAGTCGTTTCTAATTCTTTATTTTGTGTATTTTTCATATCTTCCGGCATATTATACGGCTTGGAATATACATTGTCCGCCCCGCTGTTTTGTGTGTTTTTTATTTCTTTCTGCGAGCGGTACTGCGGATATTCGTTATCCAGACCCCTGCTTTGATTATCTTCAATTAATAAATCGCTTATTTTGCAAGCCTTTTCGGTCTGACAAACAGCATAAACAGGCGTGGCATTCAAACATAAAGAAGATAATAAAATAAAAAACATTAATTTTTTAAGCTGTCCGGATAAACCTGCACAGGTTAATTTTTGTTTTAATATTCCGTTCATTCGGGCTTTGGTTTGTTTTTTGTACTCTTTGGCAAAGAGAATTAAATATAAAATAATACCTGACAAAATTTTCATATTCTACTCCTTCAATGTTTATAACAGGTCTTATCTCTATATTTTGCGGTATATTGTAAAGATTTTCATTAGACTTTAGGGGTAATTATTTTATTAGAAAAAAGTTTAATGTAAAATAAAAATATTACAAAAAGATAAAATATTTTAAATTAAACAGAAAAAAAATTTTTTTGGAGCATTATAATAAGTATGAATTTCCTGTTAGAAAAAGAATTTGATAATAAAACAAAAATATTAAAGCCCGATTTTTCTGCTTCCTCCGGACGAGAAGTATTAGGTGTATATTTACATTCAAAGTTCAAACAAATTCTGGAATATGATAAAAAAAGCGGAACACCCGTTTTTAAGCAGATAAAGTCAGATTTTATCCCTAAGTTTGCAAAAAAGTTAATCTGCTGTCCTGACAAAAGAATATTAATAGGTATTTCAGGAGAATCTGCAAGCGGAAAAACAACTATTTGCAATACTATAAAATCCGTTACGGAAAAATTAAACATGCCTGTTGAAATAATCAGTGCGGATAATTATTTTAGAGATATTTCAAAATTAATAAAACAACATGGTTCATTCGATAAATTATTAGAGTCGGGCTATGATGTTGATTCTCCACATAATTTTGATATGAAGCAGTTATATTCGGATTTAAAAATGTTATCATCGGGAAAAGATGTAAAAATACCGCAGTATTTGGTAAACGGAACAGGTATAGTTGTTCCGAATGCAATACAAAAAAAATCAAAAAAAATTATTGTAGTAGAAGGTATGGCGGTATTGTACGGCAAAGTTTCTAAATTATTCGATATAAAAATATATGTGGATATTGACCCTGAAATACAAGAAAAATGGTTTATATACAGAGCAGAAACATCCCGCAGTCAAAATGAAGAAAATGCAAGAAAACAGCTTGCCTATGTTCGTAAAGCCTCAAAAAAATATATTCTTCCCAAAAAGAATAATTCGGATATAATAATTAACGGCGCTGTTTCACTGGATTATTTTACAAATATAATTAAATATATATATAAAATTACAAACAATTATGAAACAGAATGCTGATTAATTAAAAAAGATAAAAGCCCCCTATGCAGGAGCTTTTTTATATTATATGAAAAGAAGAATTAATCTGTATATATTTAAAATGCAAAATAAAAAAATAGTTGTTAAATAAAAATGTATTATTTACAATTCTTCAAATAAAAATTTTTATTTGTTAAACCGGCTTAATATTATATTTTTAATTTCATCTGCGGAAAGAGATTGAATATCAAACCAATCGATATCTTTATTAGCATTAAACCAGCTGATTTGTCTTTTGGAATACCGTCTTGTATTTTGTTTCAGCATAGCAATGGTATCTTCAAGCGTTTTTTCCCCTTTTAAATACGGATAAAATTCCTGATAGCCTATTGTATTAAGCAAAATTTTATTATCTTTATACTTATTAAAAAGATGTTCGGCTTCTTGAAGCAATCCTGCCCTAATCATTTTATCAACTCTTAAATTGAGTCTGTTATATAAAAATTCTCTGTCTGATACATTCAGTCCGCACCAATATACATTATATGATGTATTTTTTTTCTTCTGGGCTTTACTCATCGGAATACCCGATTTAATACAAACTTCAATTGCCCTGATTATTTTAACTTTGTTATTGTAATGAAGCTTTTTTGCATACTCATAATCAATATTAAGAAGCATATTATATAATTCTTCCGAGGTTATTTGTCCTAATTTTTGACGCAGTTCCATATCCGGCGGAACAAGAGGCAAATCAAAATCCTGAAGCAGTACTCTGTAATACAAACCTGTACCGCCTGCGAGGACAGGAACTTTATTACCAGAGATAATCTGTTTGATTTTTTTATCAGCCTCACTGCAAAAATCGGCCGCCGTATAGCTTTCTGTAACATCAGCAACATCTATAAGATGATGAGTAATGCCTCCACGCTCTGATATATCCGGTTTAGCCGTTCCTATATTAAGCTCTTTATATATCTGCCTTGAATCAACAGATATAATTTCACCGTTAATTTCTTTTGCAAGCTCAACAGCCAGCTTGGTTTTGCCCGTCCCGCTCGGTCCTGCTATCGCAATTAATCTTTGATTTTTCATAATAAAAACAGAATATCAAAAGCAAATAATAATTTAAATATATTGTAAAAAGCACTATAAGAATCATAAACGCAATAATACTCGAACCTAAAACTGCAGATAAAATACTGATGCAAAAATATAAAAATTCCGCAAATATGATTATTACTAAAGATGAAAAAATATTTTTAAAGAAAAACTTAATTGAATTTAAAAGAGTTACAAATATATTTTTTTCATCAAAAATCAACACCGTATAATATAAAGCGGAGCAGAAATTTAATACAATACTGACAATATTAATGCATATAATCCACAATACAAACTTTAATTTATCATAATCGGCAACGCTGTTTAAAAACTGCATAACATCCTGCTGGGAATCTGCATTATACAGTTTTGGAAGTTCATATATAAATTGAGGTATGCCTATAGAATGTTTTAAACTTTTATAAACAAAGAAGAAAGAAACAAAGTAAACAACCGAAATAAACACCATAGAGATAAAGACATTTACAAAACCTGCGCCGACACCTTCAAAAAATTTTTTAAAACTCTGTACCGATTTTACCGTAACAGCTTCTTTATCATCTGTTTCAGAATAATTTAAAACCCCGTCTTTGTTAATATAAAACCAGCCCGACAAAAATGCGCATATAAGCAGAAATATCGAAAACGACAAAGCATAATGCGAGGCTGTAATGGTCTTTACACCGATAATATAAGTTAAAACCGCTAATATGATTAATAATAATAACATTAACGGCTGAACAAAAATCATGTTATTTTTTAATATTCTGAAAGATTTTTTTATAATATTTATCATTCCATTATTATATCATATTTTTTATAAAAGTTTATTTTAGACATAATGCTGATATTTATGTTTAATAAAATAACAAAAGAAAATTCCGCTCTCTTGTAATTGCTCTGCGCTCGCTTGTTAGGACTTCACTTTTTGA
>CAZBFV010000033.1:0-23261 GCA_964491345.1 uncultured Muribaculaceae bacterium | reverse complement strand
CTTCGCTCGACTTCACTCTGCGCAAAATCCGCCTCTTGGAATTGCTTTGCGCTCGCAGGCTGGAACTCCGCTTTTTGAAGCCTGCCGGCTTCAAGCCGCTTCGCCGCTGCTCGCTTACCGGATTTCATCCGTCCGCAATTCCGCCTCTTGCAGTGACGAGAAAGATTGCAATAACTGGTGCTTTACCGGCATTGTTTAATTTTGTTTTATTTTACCGTAAGATTATTGCTTAATATTTTTATATAAGTAACTCAATTATAAAATTTATGATATAATCATGCCATGGCTGATGAAATGAATATATCTTTAAAAGAAAATGAACATAGCAAAATCGATTATAGAAAATGGCTTTTGATTGTGCCTACTATGCTTGCAGCGTTTTTGTTTGCGTTGGATGAAACCATAGCAAATATTGCCCTGCCTCATATTGCGGGTTCTTTTTCCGTCAGCAGCCAGGAGTCAATATGGGTATTGACAAGCTATTTAATTGCAAGCTGTCTGACTATTCCCCTCCTTGACTGGCTGTGCAGACTGCTGGGCAGAAAAAATATGTTTATAAGCATGGTAGCGCTTTTTACCATTGCTTCGTTTATCTGCGGTATATCAACCTCAATGGGGATGATAGTTGTTGGCAGATTTTTGCAGGGCCTGGGCGGCGGTGTTTTAATTCCGGTTGCGCAAGCTATTGTTATGGAAGAATTTAAAGGAAAGGATTTTGGTCTGGCTGTTACTATATTCGGGCTTGTGGTTATAATTGCTCCGATTATAGGTCCGGTAATAGGCGGATACATTACCGAAAACTATTCGTGGCACTGGATATTTTTTATGAATGTCCCTATCGGTATGGCTGTAGTCGCAATGGCTCAGACAATGATATATGACCCGCCTTATGCAAAACGGCAGAAAAATGTTAAAACCGATTACTGGGGTCTTTTGTTTTTATTTATGTTTGCCGTTGCTTTTGAAATAATGATGGATAAAGGCAATGACCTTGACTGGTTTAATTCCGTCTTAATATGCAGGCTGACTGTTATTTGGGTTATCGGATTAATCGGTTTTATTATTTCTCAGATTAAGGGCAGGGAAACTTTAGTAAGGCTGAATGTTTTAAAAGACTGGAATTTATCGACCGGTACGGTTGTTTTAGCTTTAATGAATGCGATATTGCTGGGTTCGCTTGCAATGGTTCCCCAGTTTATGCAGATAATGATGGGATATGACTCTTATACAAGCGGTCTTACGATGATGCCCAGAGGCGTCGGATGTATGATTGGATTAGTAATATCTCAAAAACTCGACGGCAAAATGGATACAAGATTAATTGCCGCAATCGGCGTTGGTTTTCTGGCGCTTGGAAGCTGGATGCTCGGTGATATTAATCTTCAAATTTCCCAATCTTCCATTACAATTCCTAACATTTTTTTCGGATTTGGAATGGCGCTCGGCATGGTGCCTATAATGTCGTATTCCTGCAAGGCTATTCCGCCGGAAGAAATGTCTAATGCAAGCGGATTGCAAAATTTTATAAAAACAATCGGCGGTGCTGTCGGAACTTCTCTTGTTGCAACTTTTATTTCAAGGTTTTCTCAAACTCATCAAAGTATGCTTATTGATACTTTGACCGAAACAAATGACATTTTCCTTGAAAGATTAAATGCTTTCACTTCTAATTTTATGCAATATACTGATTTTTCTACTGCGGGATATATGGCGCAGAAACTTCTCTACAATCAGCTTCTTCAGCAGGCGAGATTGTGGGCTTACATTGATTCGTTCAGAATATATGCCATCGGCGGTTTATTGCTTATTGCTTTAATTTTTATTATGAAGCCCGAAAAAAAGTCTGATAAAAGCTAACAAAATCCTAACAATCTTTTCTTACTATTAAATATATGGATTTAGTCAGTTGGAAAGGATTTATTATTATGTTATTAAAAGATAAACTGACCGAAGCGGGGGATTTTTGTTTCAGGCACAGGACACTGCAGTATATTCCTTATTTAGTGGTCATTATTGCCGGAATAAATCTTATTAATCGGTATGATGTAAGTTTCAGCTATGAATTAGGCTGTTTTTTAGTCGTTATGACGGGTATTTTTGCTAGAATTTATACTATAGGATATGCTTCCGATAATACATCAGGAAGAAACAGAAAGGAGCAGATAGCGGACAGCCTTAATACTGCAGGCATGTATTCAATAGTAAGAAATCCTTTGTATCTGGGCAATTTTCTTATTCTTCTGGGAATTATAATGTTATCGGGCTGTTATCAGATTATAATTGCTAATTCTCTTTTAATGATTATATTCTACTGTTTAATTATTTTAAAAGAAGAAGATTTTCTTGTTTCAAAATTCGGCTCGGTTTATACGAACTGGGCGGATAAAACAAACTGTATAATTCCCTCCTTAAAAAATTATATAAAGCCTGCTAATGTATTTTCGCTTAAAAAAGTAATATATAATGAGCATGATACCTGGATGAGTACTTTAATTTGCTTTATAGGCTTAATAATATTGAAAGGCTTTATGCAGACAGGCAAAATATTTCTCTCAAATTTTTGGATTTATATTTCAATTACGGCTGTAATAATTTGGGCGGTATGTAAATTCTTAAAAAAATCCAATTTATTAAACAGGTCTATAAAAAATATTATTTTATATGATAATTTGAATTAGCCGGCTGGATTCAAATCAATATTCCGGCGGTTAAAACAGCTGATGCGGTTGTGTTTCGCCCTGCTGTTTTTATTGAAGCAGAAAATTTGCAACCGGCTTTATCCTGCGTTATTAAAGCCGGCGGGGTGGGGAGGAAAAAAAGGTGGGATAGATATAGATATGGCGGATTTTTGAAAGATTACTTTTTAAAACCTTAATTCTGCCGTAACCGGTTTTAAATGTAAAATAATTTTGTCTGTCTGCATTTAACAAGAAAAGACTTTTGATTGCCTTGTATTATTTCGTCTGTTTTTTTCAGATTTCCTGAAATCATATCAAATTCAGGATTATGTTTTTTATAATTTTCCATTGCTGTTTTTGGATTTTTATTTGCGTAACAATATCTGCATCCGTTAGGGCATGTGTTATAATCGCCTATATTACGGATTTGTGCGCAACTGCATCCTATGCGGTTTCCTTTATGTTTAAGTTCTTTAAATGTAATATTATTTGCTTTTCCTAAAATTTCAGATGTAATGCATCCTGACCCTGAAATTCCATATCTGCCGTAATTTTCTTTTTCTGCGCATGTTTGGATAATCATATTATATTTTTTTGCCGTTAAACCGATATGTTCTGCTATATCTGATTTATCTTCTCCGTTAAGAAGCATTATTTCAGGCATGTTAGTTTTGAGTTTTCCATACATTTCAACGAAGCTGAAAATGCATCTGTCAACATAGGGGGAAATTTTTTGAGCCATATATTCAAATGTTTGATAATGAACTTTTTTTGTGTACTTTTTTGTTAATAAAACAGGGTCGTATCTCCATGCTATTCTTTGTCTGCCCGTTATTTCAGACAGTTTGATTAATGTTTCGATGCTTTTATCAATATCAGGCACATTAGGTTCAATATCCCTGCCGTAAGCAGTTATTGTATAATGGAAATATGTGTTGAATTTTTCCGTTATTTTATTTATTTCCGGTAAAATCGGCTCATAATTTTTGGAACAAAAAATAATGCAGTCCAATACATCGGGGCTTAGCTCATATCTTGCTACTTTGTTTGGAAATAACGGATTTCTTGAATATACATAGCCTTTGTCAAATTGTTTTAAAAGCCATTTTGAGTAATATTGGACAGTATCCGTTCTCGAGCCTGTGTTTATTATCATGTTAAAATTCTATCACAAATGCTTTAATAACCGGCGGTAAAAATTTAGGCTCCGCAGTTTTTGCATATAAAAGCCCGCATATAAGCGGGCTTGATTTTGAGTTTTAATATGGGGCTGATTTTTATAAAATGAGCGGACTTCCTGTTATATAGCTGTTATCAGGGCTTACGGATTTAAAGACTACTTTATTGGAGCCTGTTTTAACCATTTTCTGAGTCTGCATTGCGCCTGCTTTATCATACAGCGTATAAGTTGTGTACGGGCATGCGGGAATAATATTAAAATTATATGTGCCTTTTTTTCCTGCATCATAAGGAGGAACATAACCGTACCAAGCGTTATAATAAATTCCGGGAGTAGAAAAAGTAGGTCCGTTTATGAATGTATATTTTTTTTCAAGATTTTTACCGCCCATCTTGAATTCACCGCCTGCCGGAACATCAAAATGCATGTTTGTTTTACATCCGAAGAAGTAGCCGTCATCTGTTCTCGGCAGTAAAAAACCTTTATCATCGGTAACTTTAATGCCCCACATTTTCAGCTGTTTATTTGACAACGGCTGGTTATTTCCGTTTAAAATCGCATAGCCGTATTTTGAATCCGCTTTAATCGAAATCATGCCGCATCCGTCCGCACTCTTAAATGTGGGGGTTTGTGCGGGAACAATAATGTCTGCATCCACTAAAGGAAGCACGTGTATGATAGCAAAATGAGGGTTGACTACAGGCTTGGGCTGAATATCATCTTTGCTCTGGACTCTCACTTCGTATTCCGTTTTAGGATCTAAGCCTGAAAATACAATTGTGCCTTTTGAGCCGTCAATCCAGTCTTCTGCCTGCAGTCCCGTTAGAGAGTTAAAAAGGGTGTAATTATTTACAAAATTGGTGTTAATTATACTGATGGAAGTCTTATCTTCGCTTAACATAACATTTTCGCCGGCTACATAAGAATTATCATAGTAATTCATATTTGATGTATTTGCATGATTCATAATTAAAATATCCTTTCTTTTTTTTTACATTCAAATATCAGCGTCATACAGACGTCGCAAAATATTCTGCGGTTAAATTAAACCTGCTGATTTTGCTGTATTTTTTACAGAGAAATAAAAAACATTATTTTTTATAAAATTAAATATATTATATTCAGCCAAAAATTATTATAATTTCACTCATTTATACTATTCCCGTTTTTTTTAAATGTTAAACCGATATATTAAAGTTATGTAACATTTTATATAAATGCCTGATTTTTCGGGGCAGAAGGAAAAACTGGCGGGATATACTGTTTCATGCGCTTGAGTTTTAATAAAATTACGGATAAACCCTGCGTGTTATTTTATGATATATTTTAAGGCTTAAATTCCGAAAAACAGACGCAGGGCGGAATTAATAAGCGGAGCGGATTTGAAACGGATTTTGAAATATAAAAATATTTTTTATCATAAATTTTCATAATTCCCGTATTAAAAAGAGTTTTATGATAAAATCGGATAAGGGCAGGGATAGTATGAAACTAAATTTTTCGGAAATAATAAAAGCAGCGGGGCCTGAAGTTATAAAATGTAAAAATTCCGATGCGGAATTTGAGTTTTCTACCGATACAAGGACAATAAAGCAGGGAGATATATATATTCCTTTGAAAGGTGAAAATTTTGACGGGGAAAATTTTATTGAAAATGCTCTAAATGCAGGTGCTTGCGGTTATTTTACTTCAAATAAAGCAAAAATATATAATAATTCCGGCATTATTTTATACACAAAAGATACAAAAGAAGCCTATTTAAAGCTGGCGGGTTTTTATAAAAACAAAATAAATCCGTACACAATCGCCGTTACGGGAAGCAGCGGAAAAACAACGGTAAAGGAAATGTTATACTGCGTATTTAAAAATGCGGGAGAAACGGTAAAATCATTGTTAAATCATAATAATGAAATAGGTCTGTGCCAGACGATTTCATCGCTTGAAAGCACGGCAGAATATCTGATTATAGAAATGGGCATGCGGGGTTCAGGCGAAATTGAACTGCTTTCAAAATATGCAGAGCCTGATACCGCAATTATCGTGAATGCGGGAAGCGCCCATATAGGCAGGCTTGGGTCGCTATTGAATATCGCAGAGGCAAAATTTGAAATAACAAAATACTTAAAGCCTTCCGGAGTCCTTATTGCGCATGATAATCCGTTAATCAGGCAGATTAATGACAACAGGCATCAAACAATATATTTCGGGCTTAATGATAAAGAGCTTTCGATAAAGCAGATGACGAATGAGTATTCAATATTTGAATATAAAGGTTATACATATAAACTGAATGTTTCAGGCGAACATAATATTCAAAATGCTTTAAGCGTAATCGAAGCAGGGCTGTTTGCGAAATTAGACCCGCAGATTATAGCTGAAGGGCTTGAAGAATATATGCCTGTAGAAAAAAGATGGGATGTTCAGAATATAGCAGGGTTTAAAATTATAAACGACAGCTATAATTCTAACCCCGAATCGGTAAAAGCGGCATTAAAGGCTTTTTTATCGTTTACAAAAATGCCTAAATCCGTAGTATTAGGCGATATGGGCGAGCTGGGAGTTAATGAAAAAGAGTATCACATTGAAACAGGCAGGTTTCTTGAACGGTTTGAATGCGATTATGTATTGACATTAGGACGGCTTGCAAAATATATCGAGCCTGAAAATCATAAAGTAAAACACTTTGACAGTAAACACGAACTTGCGGAATTTATGAAACAAAATTTAAAAAAAGGGTCTGATATTCTGTTAAAGGCATCAAGATTTATGAAATTTGAAGAAATTATTGAGGAGCTTAAAAAATAAGTATGGAATTTAATATACTGATAGTTGTATCGATGCTTGTAGCGTTTGTTTTAACATTGTTATCAGGTGTTGTGTATATAGATTTTTTAAAAAAGAAGATGTATATGCAGTATGTTCTTGAAGATGCGCCCGCAAACCATGCGAAAAAATCCGGCACTCCAACAACAGGCGGAGTATTTATTATACTTTCGTCAATCATGGCTTCGGCAGCGGTTTTAACAATGAATCAAAGTCTGACTACTCAGGCGCTTATAGTATTAATGACTTTTATTTTCTTTATGCTTGCAGGCTTGACGGATGATATAGGAAAAATAAAGAATAAGCAGAATAAAGCCGGCTTGAAACCCAGAAATAAGTTATTCCTGCAGATGGCAATATCTCTGCTTCCCGCACTTTATATAACATTGTCGGGTCGGACATATCTGAGCGCAGGACGGTATATTCAGGATATAAATCTTTTCTATCCTTTGTTTGCGGTGTTTTATATAACCGGAGTTTCTAATGCCGTTAATTTAACCGACGGTCTGGACGGGCTTGCCTCGTCTAATGTTTCAATAGCAATGATTGCGTGTACTATATTGTGCGCTATGACCGGTAATGATGATTTGGCTATAATATCGGCGTCAGTATCCGGCGCTTCGGCCGGCTTTTTATATTTTAATAAGCATCCCGCAAAGGTGTTCATGGGTGATACAGGCTCGCTTGCGCTGGGCGGACTGCTTGCCGTGATTGCCGTTATGGGAAAATTTGAACTTTGGACTGCGTTAATAGGCATTGTATTTTGTTTGGAAACATTATCTGTTATTATTCAGGTTGCAAGTTATAAATTGACGGGGAAAAGAGTATTCAAAATGAGTCCTGTTCATCATCATTTTGAATTATGCGGATGGAATGAAAATAAAATCGTTATTGTTTTTTCTTTAATAACATTAATTTTTTCAGCTTTTGCGGTGATATTATTTAAACATTTACGGTAGAAAGAAGTACAGATGAAAAGAAAATGGACGAATAAAAAAGTTTTAATATTAGGTTTATCAAAAAGCGGGGTTTCTGCTGCAAAATATCTTTCCCATAAAGGGGCGGAGTGTTATTTAACGGAGTTTAAACCGCTCGGGGAAAAAGATAAAGACTTGGCAGAAGAGCTTGAACAATCGGGAATACATATAGAAACAGGCAGGCATAGCGATGAATTTATCAATGATTCCTATATAGCGGTTACAAGCCCCGGAATACCGCCTGAAAGCGGGATTATTAAGAGGTTGAAAGAGAAAAAAATTCCTGTAATCTCGGAAATTGAGCTGGCATATTCGGAAGCATCTTCGCCTTTTATTGCAATAACTGGAACAAACGGAAAAACAACTACGACAATGCTTATTTCGCATATTTTAAACAGTGAATACAATGCGCCCGTATGCGGAAATATCGGAGTGCCTCCTACATCATTAATAGAAACGAATCCCGATTATTATGTATGTGAAGCAAGTTCATTCCAGCTTGCTTTTTCGCCTTCATTCAGACCTCAAATCGCATGTTTTTTGACATTTACTCCCGACCATTTGGATTGGCACGGCGGGCTTGAAAATTATTTTGAAGCGAAAGCAGGTTTGTTTAAAGAATATAAAAGACCTGATTTTGCTGTATTTTCAGGTGCTGACAAAAAAATATACGAATTTTCAAAAGGGTATGCGGGCAGTAAGTTTATATATGCAAAAGAGCTTGAAGATAACTGCTGTTATGAAAAAAACGGTATAATATGCTTTAAACGCAGAAAGGAAGAAGAAATAATAAAGATTCGGGATATTCCGCTTATAGGCGGGCATAATTATCAGAATATAATGTGTGCTGCTGCCGTATCTAAAATAATCGGAATATCAAATGAGAATATAAGAAACCGGATAATGTCTTTTAAACCCGTTGAACATAGGATTGAATATGTTGCCGATATAAATAATAAGTCCTTTTATAATGACTCAAAAGCAACAAATCCCGAGGCTTCATTTGCAGCATTAAAATCGTTTACAGGCAAGAAACTTGCGCTGATAGCGGGAGGAAGGGATAAGAATACCGATTTGGCGGAATACTGCAGAGATTATGTTAATAAATTCGTATCTGATGTTATTTTAATAGGAGAAGCCTCAGGGCGGTTTAAGGAGAATATTATAAAAAATAATTTTAAAGGAAACATTATAAATGCGGATTCATTAGAGCAGGCAGTAGATATTTCTTTAACTTTAGATGATGAGGTTGTGCTTTTATCGCCTGCATGTTCAAGTTATGATATGTTTAACAGCTATGAACACAGGGGAGAAGTGTTTAAAAATTATGTCAGATCCAAACTATAATTATGAAGAAAAACATAAAATACCCTATGACAGTACACTTGCATATATAGTGCTGTTCTTAATTATTATAGGGTTTTTGGCAATATTTTCGGCAGGTGCGCCGAAGTGCATAATCGAGGGTATTAATTCCACATTTTTTGTTCTGCGCCAGTTTATCTGGTTTATATTAGGATGCGGAGCATCGTTTTTTCTTATGAATATCAATTATAAATTTCTGGATAGAATATCTTTAAAATTTGCCTGGGTGATAATCTTTCTGCTTGTATGCGTGCATTTTTGCGGAACAACCGTAAACGGCGCTACAAGATGGCTTACTATAGGACCTATACAGTTTCAGCCGTCCGAAGCAGCAAAACTTTCCGTAATTATGCTCCTTGCGGGTGCATTTTCAAGAAATTTGGATTTAACAGATAAAACAATGTGGAGATATTATCTGCCTATCTTAATAATGACGGGCTTAATATTTAAACAGCCTAATTTGAGTATGGTTTTAATTCTGCTTGCTTCATCGCTGTTTATGTATTTTGCGGCGGGAGGAGGCTTAAAACTTATTATTTCGATGGCTGTATTTGGCGGTATAGGTATAATTGCCATGGGGCTTAAATCTTATCAAAGCCAGAGAGTTGAAATATGGCTTCATCCGGAAACAGACCCGTACGGGGCAGGCTATAATATAATCCAGTCAATGCTGGCATTTGTAGCCGGCGGATTTTTTGGAGAGGGCTATGGAAATTCCGTTCAAAAACTGGGCTGGCTTCCGGAAGGGCATACGGATTTTATTTTTGCCGTCTGGGGGGAAGAATTCGGGTTTCTCGGCTGTCTGCTTATTATAGGCTTATTCCTCGCTTTTTTGCAGAGAGGATTATTAATATCGAATAAATGTGAAGATGTTTTCGGAAAACTGCTCTCAGCCGGCATTACCGTATCAATATGCCTGCAGGGGTTTATTAATATGTGCGTTGCAAGCTCAATGCTTCCCGCAACGGGTGTTCCGCTTCCGTTTATAAGCTACGGAGGTACATCGCTGTTTATAACAATGTGTATGGTCGGTATTTTATTAAATATATCAAAACGAAGAAATTTAAGAAGGTTTCCAAATGTACGGTAAAAAATACTTTATTTCAGGCGGAGGCACGGGCGGACATATATATCCCGCTTTTACAATAGCCGAAAAACTTTTAAAAGAAGATGATACCGAAAAAATTTATTATATAGGCAATCCTTCCAATTTGGAATACGATATAGCCAAAAATTATCCGGATATTGAATTTCTGCCCGTAAATGTAAGAGGAATGCCCCGTAAATTAACTTTAGGCTTTTTTAAATGGGGTGCGGATTTCTTTTTTTCCTATCTGAAAGCCTTAAAATATATGAAAAAGTATAAGCCCGATGCTGTTTTTACGACCGGCGGATATGTTTCTGCGCCTGTTGTTTTTGCCTCAATAACTTTAAGGCATTCGTATATGATACATGACTGCGACTCTGTTCCGGGTCTGGTTTCAAAACTTGGAGCTTCGAAAGCGGATATTGTATCTGTTGCATTTCAAAATTCAAAGAATGTTTTAAAATCCAAAAATATAATATTTAACGGCAATCCCGTAAGAGAGGTATTTTTTACGGTTTCAAAACAGGAAGCGAGAGAAAGACTGAATATTCCGAAAGATAAAAAGGTTATTTTTGCAACGGGCGGTTCTCAAGGCGCTAAAACAATTAATACCGCCATGACCGGGATTTTAAAAACATTAACCGAAGATATGAATAACTATGTTATACTCCAGACGGGCAGAAAAAATTTTGATGATGTGATAAATAAGCTGAATGAAATTTATCCGGCGTTTAAAGATAATAAAAATCTGCTTATAAAGCCTTATTTTGATGAAATGGTGTATCCGATGAAGGCTTCTGATGCGGTTATAGCAAGGGCGGGTTCGCTCAGCCTGACCGAAATAATACAATGCCGTTCGGCTTCGGTTTTAATTCCGTATCCTTATGCATCGCAGGACCATCAGAGAAAAAATGCAAAAGAGATGTGCCGAAGAGGGCTTGCGCTTTATTTAGAGGATGAAGAATGCAGTTCCGAAAATCTTTTATCCAAAATAAAAGAACTTACGGATAATGAAAATACCCTGCATATAATGCAGGGCAGGGCAGAAGAATTTGCAAAAAATAATCCGGCGGAAGAAATAATAAAACAGTTAAAGAGTACGATAAAATGAATTATAATCAATCTGTGGATTTATTAACCTCTCAGGGTAAATTTTATATTAATCCGGATTTAGGCAGGATAAAAGCTCTGCTTGGATTAATAAATAATCCGCAGGATAAATTAAAAATTATTCATACGGCGGGTACAAACGGAAAAGGCTCTGTCTGTGCCGCAGGCGCTAATATTTTAAAATGCGCAGGCTATAAAACGGGTTTATATACAAGCCCTCATTTATTTGAGTATACTGAGCGCATAAAAATAAACGATGAAGAAATTTCAAAGGAAGATTTTGCAAAATATGTTTCCTTTATCTGCTGCGAAGCGGACAAAAACAACATTGAATTGACGGAGTTTGAAATATTGACGGCATGCGCATTCAAATATTTTTTTGATAATAAAACGGATTATGTGTTTTTGGAAGCGGGGCTTGGAGGAAGATTTGATGCGACAAATGTAATCGAAAAGAATGAAGTATCGGTTATAACGTCGATATCTTTAGACCATACGGACAGATTAGGCTCTTCAACAGATGAAATTGCTTTTGAAAAAGCAGGCATTATAAAAAAAAATTCACCGGTTATTGTGTGCAGGGATAATTTGGGATTCAATGTAATTAAATCGCAGGCGGAGCGTATCGGTGCAAATGTTATTGAAGCTGATAATAATGTGGAAATTTGTAACGATTACGCATTAATTGACGGAAAGAGGTGCGAATCCGGATTAAAGGGAATATATCAAAGCCAAAATCTTGCAATAGTGATAAAACTTGCTGAGTATCTTAAAAACAACGGCTGTTTAATAAGTTCTTCCGCACTCATGGAGGGCTTAAAAACTGTAAAATGGCGTGCAAGGTTTGAATATAACAAAGAAAAAAATATTATAATCGACGGTGCGCATAACCCTGATGCGGTGCTGAAATTAAAAGAGAGTCTTGATAAATATTTCGGCAGACAAAAGAGAATATATATTTATTCAACATTAAGCACGAAGGATTATAAAAAAATTGCTCAAATACTTTTTGATAAAGATGATGAAATATATTACTACGAATTTAAACATAAAAATGCTGTTTCATATAAAGATTATTTAAAAACCGTTGATTGGCTTGCGGGCATAAAGCCGTTTGATGAATCTGCGCTGTATGGAAAAGAACTCAAAGTTGTTACGGGCAGTCTGTATATGATAGGTGAATTTGTAAAACGTTATATATATATCGGCTAACAAAAAACTAACAAATATTTTATAGTATGAAAATATGGAAAATAATATAAAAGAAGCTAAAATTTTAATAGTGGAAGATGAAGAACATATTAACCGTTTGATTGAACTTGTGCTGATGTCGGAAGGATTTTACAAAATCCGGAAAGCCTATGACGGCGAAAGCGCTTATGAGATGATACAAAAAGATAAGCCTGATTTAATTTTGCTTGATGTTATGCTTCCTAAAATCGACGGATATACTCTTTTAAAAAAAGTAAAAGAGGATGAAAACCTTAAAACAATACAAATTATAATGCTTACGGCAAAAAAGATGGAGGAGGATATACTGAAAGCCTTTGAAAACGGTGCAGTAGATTATATTGCAAAGCCGTTCAGCAATAAAATTCTTGTTGCAAGGATTAAAGCCCGTTTAAACAGCATTGATTTGACAAAATCTGTTAAAACATATAAAGGAATAACTTTAGATACTGCAAAAAAAGTCGTTTTTATAGACGGAGAGAATGTAGAGCTTACAAATTTTGAGTTTAAAATTTTGGAAATTTTTATGTCGAATACAGGGTATGTATATTCCCGCTCAAAACTGCTGAACTGCTTAAGGGGGGATGACGGGTTTGAAGTATCGGAGCGTGCGGTTGATGTTCAGATTGTTAATTTGAGAAAAAAACTTAAGCATTACGGTCATTATATTGAAACGGTAAGAGGCATGGGGTATAAGCTCAGGGATTTAAAAAATGAAAAAACGTGATATATACTGGATACAATGGCTGATTGTGTTTTTTTCTTCCATAGTTTTATTCGGCGGTATATTCTTTTTCAGCCTGATTCAGTTTAATACATCCTACATTCAGGAGGAGAAAGACGAATTAAATGTTTTTCAGAAACAAATAATATGGGCGGTTACGCCGTATTTAAAAAACGGCAGTCTGAGCGAACTGCAGAAGTACGGCGCAGACTTCTACGCTACGGATGTGGAATTTAGGATTTTTGACGGAAATAAAAATCCGTTATTGACTTCAAACCCTGAAAATATAAGCGAAATGGCAAGCGATGACAGTAAACTTTTAAAAAATACAACAGGGTTTAAAATATACCGCCATGCCATAAAAGATAAAAAAATTATATCCGTAGACGAATTTTTTATAGGAAACAAAAAGTATTATATTGAGCTTACGCTTTCGGAAGAAAAAGTAATTGAGAAAATAATTGAAGCCCAAAAGAATTTAATGTATCTTTTAGGTTTATATATGTTTTTTATAATAGGAGCAATAATTCAGCTTATATATCAGGTGAGAAGTTCTTTTAACAAACTTGATGACGGTGTGCTGAAAATAGCAAACGGAGAGCTTGATACCGTAATTGAAATTCCAAAACTTAAAATGCTTGAAGAACTTGCGGTATCCGTAAAGAAAATGACACAAACATTGAAAAATCAGATATTGCAGTTAAAAATGTCGGAAGAATATAAAAATGAATTTATACAAAATGCATCGCATGAAATGAAAACGCCTTTAACCGCAATAAATATGGCGCTGGAACTGCTTGAAAATTCAAAAGACGAAAAACAAAACGAAGAATGTTTGAAAATTATTCATTTTCAGCTTCATACAATGAATAAACTTGTACAGGATTTATTAAAACTGTGTGAAATTGATACGGAAAAAACAAACGAAAAAAAATCATTTGAAGTGTTTAATTTAAATCCGGTTATTAAAAAAGTTATTGATTCTTTCGAAGGCAGTAATGTAAAAATAAATCTTTACGAAGATGAAAATGTTTATATAAACGGCAGTGAAGATTTGATAATATCCTTAATCGAAAATCTCATAACAAACGCAATCAGATATTCATTATCGGATAAAATCGACGTTATATTAAAAAAAGATGACAACATAACAATTCATATAAAAGACTACGGCATAGGCATAAAAAAGGAATATCAGGAAAAAATTTTTCAGAAATTTTACCGCATAGATAAGGCGAGAAGCAGGAGCAAAGGCGGGTCGGGTCTTGGACTTGCGATAGTAAAAGATATTGTTGAACTTCATAACGGTTCGATAGAAGTTGTGAGTGATACAAATAAGGGTTCGGATTTTATAATAAAATTTCCGGTGTGATATGCGTTTCGGGCATTATATGCGGGTATTTGCTTTTGGCTGAAGCTGCTTCAGAATATCAGCCGGCGGTATAACATCAGTTATGTTTTTTCTTATAAAAAGGCTGTTTTACAGGCATAGCATATTATTAAGGCTCTGCCTGATGAAACGGGCGGAATTGCGCAGAGTGGAGCGAGCGGACTCGAGAAGGCGAAAATCGTTCGAAGTAGCAAAAAGCCGACAGGCTTTTGAAACGGAGATACTAGATTGAGCCGTAAGGAAATTCCAAGACAGCGGAATTTCTGACTTGTGAAATCTGTAAAGCAATTAAAAGGATGTGAACAAGAAATAAAAATAAAAATCATCAAACGGATACTCTGCGCCTAAATTGTTAATTTCAACCAGAAGCGTGCTAAACGGCGCACGCTTTGGCATAGTTTCAATAAACAATTTTACGGCGCTTCGTATATGTTTTCTGATTTTTTATTTTTATCTGCACATATAACCCCGATAAGCGGAATTGCGGACGGACGGAGTCCGGTAAGCGAGTTTTGAAGCTGCGGCTGCGATAGCGGATTTTGCGTAGAGTAATGAGCCGCAGGCTCAAACTCGAAGTAACGCCGAAATAATGAGCGGCAATTTTGCGTTCAGCAAAATAAAGCGAATGACTTGAAGGCGTGAAGCAAAATCCAAGAAGCATAAGCAGCGACAAAAACGAGCGCAAAGCAATTCCAAGAGAGCGGATTTCGGGCAGGGCAAAACAGGCATAAGAAGAAGTTTTAATGCCCGCTTAATTTTTTAACCGAACGGATTCTGCCTGTGTGCAGTTTTATTTCCGGCTGATCAAAATCCGCTGAAAATAAAGTATTGTATTTTTTTTTGAGTGTATGGTAATATATATATAAGTTTTCGGCTGGGTAGCTCAGTTGGCGAGAGCGTGCGGCTCATACCCGCAAGGTCGAGAGTTCGAATCTCTCCCCAGCTATTTTTTATTTGTCCGGATATCTGTCTGCATTTACTGCTCCGGAGGATGTTATTTAACAAATTCAGACCATTCTTTTATTAGGATATCTATGCTGTATCCGGCATTAGCAGGGCTGGTTGAAGGCATTTTATGACAATTATATTTTTCTGATAAATCCGGAAAATATTTTTTAAATGTATAATATGATTTATTTCCGTTAAGGCAGATTGTTTGAATATTCGAATATTTTTTCAATAAACCTCTGATATCGTTTGGGACTTCGTTTTGAATATCAGAATCTAAACTGCCCTCTCGCTTGCATGATTTTATTGTATCCCAAAGTGCAATATTATTATTTAACAGGGTCTTTAATTTATTTTTATAATCAAATTCATGCAAATTTGGTTCTTTGCATACAGCACCTAAAACTTTCCAAAACCGATTTTGCGGGTGGGCATAATATTGCTGTTCTTCCAATGATTTTACCCCGGGCATTGAGCCTAAAATAAGAACTTTGGAATTATTATCAACAGATGGTTTAAAACTTTTACAGTTGCTCATAGATAAATATTAGCATTAAAACACGTTTAAACATATAATTTATCGAAAAAGTATCAGCGGGTTTTGAAGTTTTCCCTCAGTATGCAGGTACTCTTCCCGCTCCGGTGTTCTCAATCCCTCTGATAATCTGCAATAAAGCTGTTTCATATTAATTTTATCTTTTTTGTTTTATGATATCTTAAAGAAAAGAGAATAGTACAGGATACAGCCCGGATGCAGAAACAGACTCAGAATAGCAACAATACAGTTTTTTACTTGGATTCCTTTTTATCGGGAACTTGCAGGTAATAAAAACGGTATAAATAATTTTCCGGCATTTTCTCTGCGGGCGGATACTGTCAATAGTAAAGATTACAGCAAGGATATTGATAATATGAACTTTCCTTTAAATCAAATTTTATACGGTTCTCCGGGAACCGGCAAAACATATAATACTGTTGTAAAAGCAATGAGTATTATTGACGGCGGGGAATATATATATGATTCTGAAAATAATAATTATAGAAATAACAAAGATAATACTGTTGTAAAGTATGAGGATTTATTAAAAAGGTTTCAGATGGAATTAGATAAAAAATCTGATGACAATACAAAATGTATTGAATTTATTACTTTCCACCAGTCATATTCTTATGAAGAATTTGTGGAAGGAATAAAACCGGAGCTTGAAAACTCTGAATTAAAATATATAAGAGAGGACGGGATTTTTAAAAGAATTTGCAAAAGGGCTGAAAGTCTTATAATAGAAAATAATGATAACAATCTCGGGCTGAATAAAAATCCTAAGATATGGAAAATATCATTAATGAAAGCCGGAGATAATGATATAAGAAAAGATTGCATGGAAAATAACCGTATAAGAATTGGATTTGACAAATACGGCGAAACAGTTGATGATGAAACTGTATTTGATGACGGCGGAGTCAGGGTATTAAAGGTTTTTACAGATAAAATGGAAATCGGTGATATTGTTTTATCGTGTTATTCTGAAAAAACAATTGATGCAATAGGCGTTATAACAAGCCAATATAAATGGAATAATGAATTTCCGCAATATAAAAGATATAGAAATGTAAAATGGCTTGCCAAGGGACTGAACCATAATATTTTAGAAATAAACGGCGGTGCAAAATTCACATCCGGAACTGTTTATAAATTAAACAATGTGTCGTTAAAAGATGTTTTAGATATTGTAAATAATCAAAAACAAGCAGATTACAAAGAAAACAATAAACCGTATGTTCTTATTATAGATGAAATCAACCGTGGAGATGTTTCAAAAATATTTGGCGAACTTATTACATTGATTGAAGAAGATAAGCGTATCGGCAATAAACATCAAATGAAAATCACTCTGCCCTATTCAAAAGAATCATTCGGAGTTCCTGATAATTTATACATTATAGGAACTATGAATACTGCCGACCGTTCAATTTCGCTTCTTGATACTGCATTAAGACGCCGTTTTGATTTTGAAGAAATTATGCCGGAACCTGAACTGTTAAATAACAAGGAGGTTGAAGGCATAAACTTACAAACTTTATTGACAAAAATAAATGAACGCATTACTGATAAATATGACAGCAGCCATCAAATCGGACATTCATATTTAATGGGCGTAAATACAAAAGAACAGCTTGAAAGAGCATACAAAAACAGAATATTACCGCTGTTAAATGAATATTTTTATAACGAATCAAAAACAGTTGCAGAAGTTTTAAACTGCACTGAAAATGAACTTAAGACAAACAATAATTTCATTAATATTTTGAGCAAAGCGCAAGGCAGTAATGATTGAAACGGCTGAAAATTTAATAGCTGCATACGAACATGACCGTCTTTATGAATGTAATGAATCCTGTAATTGCAATGAATGTAAAAAATATATTGATGGTTCCTGCCGTATAAGCTGTTGCAGGCCTGCTTATTTTAAAGAACTTAAAGATTATTGCACGGATAAAAACCCCGACTGCGGATTTGATTATATTCAGAAAGAAAAATGTATAAAATTTGATAAATATACAGGAATAATACAGCTTCAAGACGGGACTTATCTTGAAATACTGCCTAAAGCAGATAAAAATACAAATCTTGATGACAGCCGTAAAATATTTGAAAATCTTATATCTGCATCTCATAATCTTACTAAGGAATATAAATACAATAAAAATACCAATATCGGCACTCGGAAAGATAACCGTATCATAGAGATTTTTATTTCTGTTTTCTGCAAAGATATTTTGGAATTACTTAAAAAAGGAATTAAAAAATCTTATGCAAGAAAAACTGAAAATACGGGTAATTACAAAGGCAAACTAAAATTTTCAGAACATATTAAGCGTAATATTACATCTAAAAACAGATTTTTTGCCGAATATAGCGAATTTTGTCCGGATATTCCGGAAAATAGAATTTTAAAATCAGCTTGTTTATATTTGATAAAGCAGACAAACATAGAAGAAAATAAAACAGCATTAAGGAGGCTTTTAATTGAACTTAAAGATGTTTATCCATGCATAAGCCTTGATAAAGATACGCAGGAAAAGGAAATTAGCAGGCTTCATGAATATTACAAAAGACCGCTTCAATATGCCGAATTTTTTCTAAGACACGATAACTTTATGCCTGAGCATGGAAGAACCTGTCTTCCGGCATTATTATTTCCCTTAAATGAAATGTTTGAAGATTATATTGAGAATTTGATTAAGGATAGGGCAGAATATAAAATGCAATATAGCAGATACAATCTTATTTATGGAAAAAAAGAATTATTTAATACCAAAATGGATTTTGTCATTTCAAAAGGGAATAAAAGACTTATTTTAGATGCAAAATGGAAAGAATTGAATGCAGATGATGATAAATTAAATATAAATCAGACTGATTTATATCAATTGTATAATTATTCTGCTATTATCCGCAAGAATGAAGCAAAAGATGTTTCTATTGCTTTATTATATCCCAAGACTTCTAAATTTAATAAGGTTATTAAAGAATGGACTTATTTTGACGGTACGCAGATTTATATTATACCTGTAAATGTCTTAAATACAGAAGATAATTCCGAATTATTCAAAATTATTGAAAATTTTTAAAGTCCTTTAATTCAGCAGATTCCTCAGCGAATTTTATAACTAAACTTGTCCGGCAATTTATTATTCCTGATTTTATGGTGTTTAATATCTGCTGAATAAGCTCCGGCAGTCCTCATCCGGTTTGATTATAAAATGCTGTTTTTCTCTGATTCGCATTAATAGATAAACCCAGCCTGCACTTTGATTCAAAATTAAATGCCGGACGGACTTACAGCATCTTCTTCAAATTGTCTGCCGATTGTTTTTTGTTCTTTTTCATCTTTTAAGTAAAATATCAAATCATCAGGATCTGTATTATAGAGCTTGAAAAATTTATTCAGATTAGAAATTTTATATTTTGTGCTAATACCCGTCCAGACATAAATTCCGTCAGCAATTTCAGCACTGCTTTTAAAATTATCAGAATTAGCGCCTACATGTATAGATAGTGGCTCATTAGGATTATTGGAAAAGGCAAGTCCGGCGAGGATTGATTGATCCTGCCGGTGCAGGATTTGAAGGATTTTTGTATATGCTTCTGTCCATGATGCAACCGGCTGTTCCGCACCTTTGAAGGAAAACTTACTAATCCCACGTCCGGTGAGGTCTGCATCTTCTCCAAGACTCACGCTGTCCATCGGTTTTTCTGCAGGCTTAAATTTCGTATGTATATACGGCCAGATTTTCTGTGCAAGATTACACATATGCTTATCTCGTTCAATAAGTTCTTCTTCTGTCCAATGAGTTTTTCCGGCAATCCACTGGTTCATTCTCAGCCCGCTGTTGGCAAAACCGATTCCAAGACCTTCCTTATCTGTAAGAGTTTTCTTAACATCAAACGTTTCATTGCTGTATTTTGAGTTATAAGCAGTAAGTGTCAGATTAGCAATACGATGAAGCCATGCAAAGTGAACATCCCGGTAATTTTGTCCAATGGCATCAATCCAGGCAGGCGTCAGATTCTGAGGCATAATATGTTCAATAGTATATACTCCTTCATCAACACCTTTATACACATCCTTTACTTCCTTAGTACCGAAATTTTCATATCTTTCCATAATATAAGTGCGGTACTTGCTTTGCATATTGTAAATATTCTTCTCTGAAAGCGCCTTGAGAAATTCTGAGTCATCGGGATATTTGCTGTTTTCCTTTTTCAAGAGCAGTGCATATTTCATTTTCTCGGCATAATTGCTGTATGTGCCGTCATACCGGACAATCTCTTTATTCAGATTCAGAAAGATTTTATTCAATGAATTTGTCGGCTTGTTGCAGATATTTCTGCGGAAGATATAATTTTCCACAACTGCGAAAATATCATGCAGGTCATCCAATACAAGGATTTCGTCAACAAAGAACAGACGCAGAACCTCCAGCAAGAACGGTCTTGTTACTGTAATTTCCATCCAGTTAAGACGTTTGATTGCAGAACGCAAATCATCGTCAAGCCTGTCATCCAATTTGCCGTATGAAGACTTTGCATAGAGCAGAATTTCATAAAATTTGGCATACTGAAAAAGATTCTCAAGCAGACCCTTTATGTCAATATCCGGCTCATCTGCATACTGCTTGAAAGTTTCATATACACTGTTAATAGACGGCGTCCGCTGTGTCTTGATGCTCAGGTAATCTCGTACAAACATACTGACATCATAATTTGTTGCAAGTTCAATCGGCTTCCAATAATTCTCATAAAATTCATCTTGTATTTTCTTTGGCTGATTCATCAGCACATAGTTTCTGATTTTATCCCCCTCCGTCAAATCCAAGCCTGTCGAATTTAAACTCTCAAATATAAGCTGGGGATTATCGTCATTATTCAGCTCGATACTGATAATCTGCAATTTCCTAATAGCATCGTATAGCTCATCAATATTTATTTCTCCCTTCTGAATACGATTGTAAAAATAATTATAATTAATGGTCAGTTTTGAATCCTTGCGGTAGCATTCTTCATTCTTAAACAAACTGTAAAATGCTTCATCATCATTTTTACCCGGCTTTAATTTGATTCTTGTAGCTTCAGGTGCGTATTTATCTACAAGATATTCATTATATAGCTCATCGGCACGTAAAGGAAAACCGGAAACTGCTATGCCTTTCTTTAAAATATTATGCATGGCAAGCAACAGCAGGGAAACAGTCGTTAGCCTCTGCTGTCCGTCAATGATTAGATATTCCTGTTGTTTCTGGGTCTGTACACTGACAATACTGCCTAAGAAATGAGAATTCCTATCAGACTTGATGACCTTTACAAGATCATCAAACAACTGCCCGCAGTTTGAAATTTTCCAGTCGTAATTTCTCTGATAAACAGGAATCAAAAACCGTTTATCGTGTCCATCCATAAATTGCAGTAAATTTTTTTTAAAACCATCCATCGGTTAATTCCCGCTTGCATCTCTCTATAAAAAATGATTCCAAAAAGTACAAGTGTATTTTATTATTTCGAAAAATATTTGTCAAATGATTAATAAATAGTCATGATGCACCCGCCTGAATATACCCGCACCTCCGCCACTTTTAGTTTCAAAGTGATAAGGGATATAATGTTACTTCTTCTCTCTCCCCCCGCCCGCAATCAAACAACCCCCTTTTTTTAAAATTGCTAAATAATCATGGCAGAAGTAAAAATACAATAATAAAAGTTATAGATAATAACTAAATAAATATTGTTTTCTTTTTTTCATCCCGCTTCCGTTCCCCGCCCTCTCGTTCACTCCTGCACGAACCCGCCGGAATAGCCCTGTACCTCCGCCACTTTCAGTTTCAAAGTGATAAGGGATATAATGTTACTTCTTCTCTCTCCCCCCGCCCGCAATCAAACAACCCCCTTTTTTTAAAATTGCTAAATAATCATGGCAGAAGTAAAAATACAATAATAAAAGTTATAGATAATAACTAAATAAATATTGTTTTCTTTTTTTCATCCCGCTTCCGTTCCCCGCCCTCTCGTTCACTCCTGCACGAACCCGCCTGAATAGCCCTGTACCATTTCCGCCCTTGATTATGCCAATATTTAAAAGGTTGTGTTTAAAAAAATCGAAAAACCCCAATCACGCCCGCCCACTGCCTTAGATTAAGCTCCCGTCAAAGGTCATGTTTAAAAATCAATAATTATTTCACAAAAACACTATATACAGCTGTATAAAATAAATATTATTTATTTTTTTCTCTCTCCCCTCCCGCATACGGTTCAAGGTGATGAACAGGATAGAATGTTTTTCCCCCTCCCCGTCCGCACCTCACATGCTACTTCTGCCATTAATTAAGCACCTGCAGACAATATTAATATGTTATTACTCGTAAGCTGATTTTTAATCCGGCATTATTTTTATCTGGTTTTTCTGCTTATTTTTTACTATTTCTATTGCTGAGTCAAAATACAACCTGCATGTTTTTCGCATATACAAAAAACTCCTCCACTGCCGGAGCGGGGAGGAGCAAGGCAGTTTAAAATATCAGGATAAATTTAACCTTAAATATTTAAATGCTTTTCAATTTTTTCAAATTGTTCCGATGTTTCATCAATCATGTTTTTCAAAATTATCACCAGATTTTCAATATCATTTTGATTAAAATTAATTTCATCATCATAATCAACAACAATATCAATACACTTGGCAAGGCTTTTAAGTTTGGATAATTCTATGCCTGCTGATATAACAAGACTTTCAAGCTGTTCTTCATTGTTATAATTATCAGCTTCAGTTTTTGTTTTAGTTTTTTCTTTTTCTTTCTTGGATTGATTATTATCAAGATTATTCTTTAACAAAATTTGTTCTTCTTCGTTTAATTTTTCTGATTTCATTTCTGTAATTCCCTCCTTATACTTCTGTGAATTTAACATAATTTCTTTCTCTTCGTTTAATTTTTTTGACTTCATTTTTTCAATTTCTCCTTTAAATATCCAAATACTTTTCAATCTTTTCAAATTGTTCCGATGTTTTATCAATCACGTTTTTTAAAATGATAATTAAATTTTCAATATCATTCGGTTTAAAATACATTTCATCATCAATAATAATATCAATACACTTAGCAAGGCTTTTAAGTCCGGATAAGCCTATGCCCGCTGATACAACAAGATTTTTAAGCTGTTCCTTATTGTTATGATTATCAGTTTTATCTTCTGTT
>CAZBFV010000032.1:0-23566 GCA_964491345.1 uncultured Muribaculaceae bacterium | reverse complement strand
AAGCCATTCGCTTTATTTTGCTGAACGCAAAATTGCCGCTGTCTTGGAATTGCTTAACCGCTCGCAGGCTGGGACTTCGCTGCAGAAATATTCTTAAGTACCGCCTTGTTTGATTGTTGATTGTTTGTGCTGCTAAAATCCATTCAGCACTGGACAGACATCTTCTTTAATAATGTTTCGCTGTATAATCAAGATTTTCTGGTTCTTTTAATATAATTCTTAAAGTATTTCTTTATTATGATTAACTAAACCTTTAACATTTTCCAATATAAAATAACCGCACTTATTTATGCGGTTATTTTTGTTTTAATTAACAGTCAGGCATCAACTTCTTCAAACATATCTTTGCCTACGGCGCATAAAGGGCAGACCCAGTCCGCAGGCAGGTCTTCAAATTTAGTTCCAGGCGCAATGCCGAATTCTAAATCCCCGTCTTCAGGAATGTATTCGTAATGACATACTTTGCAGACATATTTTTTCATAAAAAACTCCTTTGCTTATTAAGTGATTGTACAATATTATCTCTAAGTTTTTCAAGTTCTGTTACATTTTGTTCATTTAATGCCGATTTTACCGTAAGCTGTTCATTATTAATAAAAACAGAACCGTCCAGTTTTTCAAGCATTTTTTTAATCTGATTTCCGCAGGCAGGCATCCATGAGCCGTTTTGTATTACGGCATACTTTCTGTTTTTTAAATTATGCGATATTAAAGAATTTATAAATGTTTCCATTGTTTCAAATATACCTGAATTATATGTTGTTGACGCAATTACGATATGAGAAACCCTGAAAGCCTCGGCAGTTATGTATGACGGATGCGTTACCGATGTATCATACATTTTTATGTTTTTTACTCCTTTTTCGGCTAATTTGTAGGCTAAAACATTCACTGTATTTTCTGTTCCTCCGTAAACGGACGAATAAACAATAATAACTTCATTGTCTTCAGGCTCATATTTTGACCATTTTATGTATTTATCAAGAAACATCGGGATACTATCCCTTAAAATCAAGCCGTGAAGCGGGCATATCATTTTAATATCAAGCGAAGATGCTTTTTTTAACAGCATTTCTGCCTGAAGCCCGTATTTACCAGCAATGTTTGCATAATATCTTCTTGCTTCATTAATATATTCTTCGCCGATTTTTGTTTCATAATCAAACATATTGCCGTTTAATGCGCCGAATGAGCCGAATGCATCTGCCGAAAATAGTATTTTGCTTGTTTTATCATAGCTCACCATAACTTCAGGCCAATGCACCATGGGCGCTGCAGCAAAAACAAGCTCATGATGGCCTAAATTTAATGTATCATTTTCTTTTATGATTACAAAATTATCTTTATTTTTAATGTTAAAGAAATTTAAAATCATTGTGCGGGCTTTTTGGGAGCAGACAATTTTAACATCCGGATATTTCTTTGCAATTTCTCCGATTAAAGCGGCGTGGTCAGGCTCCATATGCTGGACAATTAAATAATCAAGAGTTCTTTTATTTAAAACTGCTTCTATATTTTCAAAAAATTGTTTTATGCAGTGCATATCAACCGTATCAAGAAGCGCTGTTTTTTCATCCAAAATGACGTAAGAATTATAAGAAACACCATTATTTAAAGGATAGACACCTTCAAATATGTTTAATTTTCTGTCCGAACTTCCGATGTTATATATATCATCGGCAACTTTTCTGAAATTGTGCATATTTTATCCTTTTTAATCTCTCATATTAACCTGTAATTTAAAAAATATTATAAAACAAAAATATATTATATTCACTAATATTATAATATCTGATAAAATACCTTATATGGCAAATATAAAATTTAAACTTTCATTATTTATATTAACTCTTTTAATTTTTAATGCGGAAAATGCAAAATCAATGGAATTTTCGGATATTCCGCAGGGCTTTTGGGCATATAGGCAGATTGATAAATTAACCGATGAAAATATTATAAGCGGTTATCCGAATAATAAATTTCTGCCGTCAAAATATGTAACAAGAGCAGAGTATGCCTCTATGGTCATAAAAGCTGCAGAACAGGAAAATATACCGGTTGATGTAATGTATTCGTTTGAAGATATAAATGTTAATCACTGGGCATGGAATTATATAATACGGGCGGTTAATCTGGATATTATAAAGCCTGCCGGCGGCCGTTATTTTTATCCGGATGATTATGTTACAAGAAGCGATGTTATTACATTTTTGGTAAATATATTAAAGAGCGAGGATATAACGAAAAAAGAAGCGTTAAATGCACTCCGGAATGCTTATGATGATTTTGACGATATACCCGATTGGTTTAAAGTAACAGCGGGAAAAGCAGAAGTATTAAATGTAATAGCAAAAAAACCTGAAAGACAAAGATATCTGGATTACGATAAATATGCTACCCGTGCGGAAATGTCGGTGTTCTTATATAATTTTAAGCAGACTATAGAAAAATACAGACAAGAGAAAATAAAAGAGGCTGTTACTCCTAAAAAAGGCGGAGGAATTGTCATAGAAAATGTTTTATATGACGATGATGTGGCTGAAATTCCGGCAAAAACGGTTCTTCCTATAGCCGTAGCAGGCGGAATAAGCTCAAAAGACTCCGTTGAAGGAAGCATGTTCCGTGCAAAATTTGCCAATAATATTGTAGATTATGAACATAATATACTGTTATCAAAAGATACAATCCTTATTGGAAAAATTTTGGATATAAATAAGGCAAAATACTTTGTGAAAAACGGAAGCCTGCTTTTTGAACTTTCTGCCGCAAATAAAAACAACAATTATACAAGAATAATGGGAGTTGCAGAGTGCGAACCTTTTAATGATGAATATAACAAAATAACAAAAACTGCAAAAGCATTAATAAAAGGAAAAGATTTTACTGCAAAAGACGACCAGATACTATATGTAAAACTGTTTAAACCAATCAGAGTCAATATAGTAACGGGCGAAATTTTAGATTAGTTAAGACTTTCTTTTTTATATAACCCCATATCCTTAAGTGTTTCTAAAAAACTTTGGGCGGTGGCTTTTTGTATATCCGGAGGCACGACTCTCAATAACTCTATCGTGCGGGAAATAACAGGGTCTTTATCATACCACCTGTTGCAGACCTTAGGTCTTACCATTTCATAGAACTTATCGATTGCTTCTTTTGAAACTTTTTTTTCAATTTCCTTTAAAAATATTTCTGCCTGAGCTTTAAGCTCTGACTGGTAATTTTCTAAAAGATTAATTACTTCAAGCAATACAGGATCATGATCATACCATCTTTTATAATTTTGTTTCACTTAAATTTCCTTTATTTTGATTAACAACTGCAGATTCGGCATCATTGAACCTTGCAATATCCGCACCAATCATTTTAAACTTATGCTCCAGAAGCTCGTAGCCTCTGTCTATATGATAAATATTATCGATAATGCTTTCACCGTTAGCCATAAGAGCCGCAATAACAAGCGAAGCGCCTGCCCTTAAATCGCTTGCTTTTAAATTAGCGCTTGTAAGGCATTTTACTCCTTTTATAAGAGCATGATTGCGTTCCTGATGAATATCAGCCCCCATTTTTCTAAGCTCCGGAACCTGCATAAATCTGTTTTCGTATAAACTTTCGGTAATGATGCTTACGCCGTTTGCAACCGTAGCTAAAGCCATTGCCATAGACTGCAGGTCTGTGGGAAACCCCGGATAAGGCTGAGTTATTATATTTACCGCCTCTAATCGTTTTTTACAGCTTACTTCAATAGAAGTAGGGTCTATTAACTTAATATCGGCTCCCATTTTTGTAAGTTTTGATGTATAAAATGTCAAATGACCGGGAAAAATATTTTTTATAATTCCTTTCCCTTTTGTTGCAATAAAAGCCGTAATATAAGTGCCTGCCTCTATTCTGTCGGGAATAGTCGTATATTCCACCCCGTGCAGGTCAGATTGTTTAACTCCGTTAATAACTATTTCGGATGTACCCGCACCGCTGACATCCGCCCCCATTGCATTAAGAAAATTCGCTAAATCGACAATTTCAGGCTCCTGAGCAGCATTTTGGATTATTGTAGAGCCTTCGGCAAGAACGGCGGCAAGCATAATGTTTTCCGTAGCCCCGACAGACGGAATATCCAGATAAATATCGCCGCCGGTTAATCTTTTTGCTTTTGCATGAACATAACCGTTTTCTATTTTTACGGCAGTGCCTAATGCTTCAAGCCCTTTTATATGAAAATCGACTTTTCTTTCCCCTATGGCGCATCCGCCCGGAAGTGCAACAACAGCTTCTTTATATCTTCCTACCAATGCGCCTAAAACTACAAATGAAGCTCTCATCCGGCTGACAAGCTCATAACTTGCCCTTACGCTTGTAAGATTTTCGGCATTTATGACAATAGACTTTTCAATTTTATTATATTTGACTCCGGCTCCCAGCTGTTCGAGAACATTAAGCATTATAATAACATCCGTAAGCTCCGGAACATTATACAGCTTTGTTTCGCCTTTAGCAAGAAGCGCTGCCGCCATAAGTTTCAGCACCGCATTTTTAGCACCGCTTATTGAAACTTCGCCTTTTAATTGCTTTCCGCCTGTTATTTTAATCTTTTCAGTCAATATTCCTCCGCTGAAACACTAAATTCGAAACTTTATCCGAATTATAATTCAATACTATATTATAATAATATAACTTATTGACCGGTAAGTAAATAAATTAACTATTGTAAACACTAATAAATTATATCATTTAAATATACTATATTCTAACTTTTTATTTAATTATAAAATATATGTTATTAAAAGGAATTAATTATGAATCCAAATGAAGAACTGTTAAATATTGCTAAAGAGGCTTCGCAGAATTCGTATTCGCCGTATTCAAAATTTCCTGTTGGATCTGCGGTTATGTTTGAAAGCGGAAATATATACAGCGGATGCAATATAGAAAATTCAAGCTACGGGCTTGCGTTATGCGCCGAAAGAAACGCTATCTCTACGGCTGTTGCTTCTAAAGAAACGGGCAGATTAATCAAGATATCGATATATTCTCCGAAATCGGCCGGATGTTTTCCCTGCGGGGCATGCAGACAATGGATAAAAGAGTTTGCAAAAGGATATAATACGGAAGTTATACTTCAAAATGATGACGGAACATGTTTATTATATTATATTAACGATTTATTACCCAATTCCTTTGAATTAAAATAATATGATATAATTCAGATAGAACGGGGAATTTCGTAAAACAGCGGAACAGGCGGATGTATGCAGAATTGTATTAAAAATTATAAAAGAGAAAGAGGTAGAAAATTAATGCCTGAATATACCATTAATTATGATGAAATTGGTGAATGGCTGAATTTATATAAAACCACCCGTGATGAAAAACAAAAGAAGCATTTGCAGAACATAATTGTACTGGCGGCCATGCCTTTGGTGAAAAAAATTGCAAGAGGGCTTGCCAGAAGAAATACCGACCCTGTTGAAGATATTATTCAGGTCGGAAGCGTGGGGCTTGTAAAAGCAATACAGCTGTATAATCCGAAAGTCAGCAATAATTTTAAAACCTATGCTACATATCTTATAACCGGCGAAATAAGGCATTATTTAAGAGATAAAGTATCAATGATAAAAGCTCCGAGAGAAATTTACGAGCTTGCTTACCGTGTTAATAAATTAATGCATCAGCTGAAAGATGCAGACGGCAATGAACCTTCCGAAAGTATATTAGCCGAGGAACTCGGTACTTCCGTAGGCAAAATAAAAGAAGTGATAGATGTTGAGAGAAGAAAACAGACCATTTCTTTAGATCAGGTTATTACGACGGGAAATGACGAATCGTTATCGTTATTTGATAAAATTGCGGATGATAATCATTATAATCTTGAAACTTTTCAGGAAGATAAGATTTTAATTAAAGATGCTATTCAAAAACTGGATGAAAAACTTCAAAAAGTCGTAATTATGAACTATTTTGAAGATTTAAGCCAGACTCAAATCGCAGTAAGGCTTGGCATTTCTCAAATGCAGGTTTCAAGGAGGCTTAAAAAAGCGCTGAATATGCTTTTAAATATACTTTCCGAAAAAGAAAACAAAGGAAATGATTTGTAATTATGATGGAAATTGTTTTAATAATTTATTTATTTGTATTTATCACGGGAGCATGCATAGGAAGTTTTTTAAATGTTATAGCTTTAAGAGCTTTATCTAAAGAGTCGATAATTCTGCCGTCTTCAAAATGCCCCGCATGCGGAGAATATATTAAATGGTATGATAATATTCCCATATTATCGTATTTTTTGATATTTAAGGGCAGATGCAGAAACTGCGGATGCAGGGTCAGCATTCAATATCCTGTTGTTGAAATTTTAACCGCCGTTATATTTCTTTTGGTGTACTGCTTCTGCGGAGTTTCGGTTAAATCTTTGCTGTTATTGATATTATTATGTGCTTCAATTGTTGTAATAATTACCGATATAAAAGAAAATGCTGTTTTTGACAGGCATAGTCTGGTATTAATAACGGCTGCGCTTGTTTATTCTGTTTATTCAAAAGGCATAGAAAATTACTCTTTTGCTGTCACGGGGCTTATAACAGGTGCTGCGGTCATGGAAATTACGGCTAAACTGTCTTATTATCTCATAAAGAAAAAAACATCTGCGCATCAGGCTGATGATACAGCCGAAAGTCTGAGCAGCGTATCTGAAACGGATAAAGATTTACATGGAGAAGTTCAACTGCAGAATAATCAGGCGGATGAACAAAATATTGAGCAGGATGATGATATAAATTTGAATATAAACGAATATATAGAAAAAAACCGGCGTGCATTCGGCGAGGGCGATACATACATTGTTGCGGCATCAGGCGCAGTTTTAGGCTGGAAGTATCTTTTATTAGCTCTGTTTTGTTCGATAATTCTGCAGGCTTTATGGATATTGCCTCAATTTATAATGAACTTATATAAAGATAAACAATATCGTTTGCTGATATCATTAATAGGATTTTTTGCATTTGCATTTATTTATTTTTTGGTTTCAAATATAGCATCAATAAATATATATGCGTCAATAGCTTTGATTGCAATTTTGATTTTCTTTGCCGCCGATTCTATAGTAAATCTTAAAAAAACAACAAATCAAAAAGGGTTTACAGCTGTTCCTTTCGGTCCTGCTTTAATCGTTACCTCATATATAATAATGTTTTTCGGCAGATATATAGCTGAATTTTTAAATAAACATATATTCATGATGTAGGATAAAAATGATTAAAACATAAAAAGAGAACAGCGTAATTTTTTAATATTATTTTTCGTATCCTACGGGAATAAGTTTATCCGGACTTGAAATTGTATCAAGCTCATAGTAATCGGCTGCTTCACGAGTGCTGATTTTTGAATAGGGATTATTAAATGACGCCGAAATATTTGATTTGGGCGCTTCGGTTTGAGCTGTCGTAATCAAATTCGGATAGTAGTACCATATTGTGCCTATTAATTCACCTCTTATATTGTGTCTTAGCAATTCTAAATCAGCTAAATCTTTTCTTGTAAGTTTTGCGGTATTTCTTGTAATATAACCGTTAGAATAAGCTCCATTGTAATAACCGTAATCTTTAACCGAAGAACGTGACGGTACTTTCCTGTCGTTATTATTATTAACAATTACTTTCATCGCATAAACAGGCAATGCTGCGAATAATAAAAGTATAAACAACGAGAAAATCTTTTTCATTTATTTTACCTCTTTTTTCTCTATTAAAGACTTATATTACATGCTTTTCCACATTTTAATAAAACTTAAACACCTTTTGTTAAAAAATCTGTTAATAAAACTTAAATAAATGGTAAATTTTAGTCTTTAAAACAACTTTATATATTTAAATAAAGGGAATAATTATGGGAAATTTGTTAAATTCCGTAAATGCAGTAAATACTGCAAATACCGCAAATGTGCGGAACACAGCGTCAGATAAACGGGAAAATATCCGAAGGCTGGTTAAATATACAAATAATGAAGCATTACAGGAAGTTCCCGACACATTCACAAGCCAGACGAAAAGCGCTGTTTCAAGCGCCGCATTTTTTGAGGGAATTCCATTTGTAAAATTTTTAATGAGGAATAAGCATATTGAAGGAGCTTTAAAATCTTCTAAAATGCTTGAATTGGATAAAATTACGCAGGAGTCGTTTAAAAATATATTCAGCGGGGACGGCTCTCTGATTTCAAGGATAGGAAATTACATAAATACGGCAAATGCAAATAAAAATATATATCAGGATTTAAAAGGCGAGGCAAAACTTGCTGCTGAAGCCGTAAAATTAGATAAAAAGGCAGGCAGAACAGCGGAAAAAATTTCAAAATTAAATTCTAAACTGGATATAGCCTCGCAGAAGGTTTTAGATGGCCGGATGAAACAAAAATCATTTGAAAAATTGAGCGGGAGAACTGCTGAAATTACAAAAAGATTAATGAAAAAATCCGGAAAAATCGAAAAGTCAATAGCCGGAAACAGTTCTAAATTAGCCCGGTCATCCGGAAAAATCGAAAAGTTAATGGAAACTGCGGGCAGTGCAGGTAAAACGGCAGTAAAAAATACAGGCAGGTTTGGAAAATTCGGTAAATTTTTAAAATCGAGCGGTGCGGGCGCAATGCTTGTATTCAGCGGTATAGCTGAACTTTTTTCCGAGATTGTTCCTACTTTTAAAGAACTTGGCGCTGAAAAGGGAATTAAACAGCTCGGCAAATCTGCAGTAAGAGTGTCCGGCGATACATTTGGATTTATAGCAGGCGAACAGATAGGCACGGCAATAGGAAGTGCAGTCGGAACCGCAATATTCCCCGGCATAGGCACGGCGATAGGCGCTGTATCCGGATTTGCAGGCGGTTTGTTAGGCTCATTTGCGCTGGGCAGGGTTACAAAAGCAATTACCGGAAAAAGTGAACGAGAGATAGCAAAAGAACAGCAGGAAGATGCTTATGTTTCCAAAATTGCCGGTAATGAAGAAGAGCTTAAAAAACTTACGGATAAAGTTTTCGCTAAAGTTAAGGAAGATTTTGATAAAAATAACGGCATGCTGAGCGAAGATGCAGTAAATGCTTCAAATATTGCATATCAGATATAGAAAAATATAGCGTTTTGTGAAATAAACTTATTAAAAATTTATTTATATTCTTTTATTCCAAAATATTTAAAATGGGTGAAAGGCCAGAATAAGAGCTTGGCTCTGCCGATAAATCTGTTCTGTTTAAGAACCCCCCAGTATCTTGAATCAGCGGAATGACCTCTGTTATCGCCCATCATAAAATATTCGCCGTCGCCTAGAATAACAGGTCCGCAGGTCATATCTTCACTGCATTCGGGATACTCAAATCTATCTAAAATATATGGTTCATCAAGAATTTTGCCGTTAATAAGGACATCGCTTGAACCGTCATTATTTTGAACAATCTCGACTTTTTCGCCGGGAAGCCCTATAACTCTTTTTATATATGCGATATCATTGCAGAAAAATCCTGTTAAACGTGTAAAAACAGCGACAGGATTAACTGATAAGTTTTCCTGCGGAGGATAGAACACCATAATATCGCCTCTGGCAGGCGGTTTATAAAATCTGCTTACTCTTTCGATAAATACCCTGTCGCCCTCTGTAAGAGTCGGTTTCATTGAAGCAGACGGTATCCATCTGATTTCACCAAGATAAAATCTTATAATAATTATGGATACTACAACAAATATAACGGTTTCAACGGTTTCTTTTATTACAGCTTTGTTCATATATTTATGCCTTATAAAGATTTTGTGCCAAATTAATTATTTCCTGTTTATATATATTATCAGGAATAAAATCTATTGCCGAAACAGCTTGAACAGCGTATTTTTTTATTAATCCGGCTGTTTTATCAAAATATTTTTTATCCGAACGCAATTTGCTGATTATTTCTTTTTCGGATAAATCAAGAACATCATGTACATCTTCGTTTAAGAATATTACGGGAGCGGTGAAAATTCCGCTTCGGATGTCGCTTAAAACGGGTTTTGCATTATCGGTTTCCGTAAAATTTAATAAATCATCTTTTATTTGAAATGCAATGCCGAAATTTTCGGCAAATTCGGAAATTTTATCTGTTTTATCCGTATTTATAATAAAAGCTGAAGAAACTAAAGCGGCTTTATATAATTCTGCGGTTTTATGCTCCGATTTTAATATGTATTCATCTAATCCGGGCAGTATGCCCGTTGAAAAATTCTGGTTTATTTCTCCTCTGCACATCAGATATATTGAATTGGCAAAAGTATTGATTACATTCATATTTTGACATTTGACAAGCTCTTTTAAGGCAATTGAAAGCAGAGTATCGCCTGCAAGCACGCTAAGATTGTTTCCCAGTTTATAGTTTAGCGAAATCCTGCCCCGCCTTGCGCCTGCATTGTCTAATATGTCATCATGAATGAGCGCAGAATTATGAATAAGCTCGACGGCGCATGCAAGATTATAAATTTCCTCAGTTATTTTTAAATTTAATGATTTGGTAAAAAGAAAAACTAAAGATGCCCTGAGTCTTTTTGATTTTGAATTAAAATAATCGCAGATATCATTGGAAATATGATTATTTTCATCGGATAAACAGTCTAAAATATAATTATTTAAAGAATTTAATTCATTTTCTATTAATTTCACAATAAAAACCTTTTAATCTGATAAATTAATGATAACAAAAAATTATTTGTTTGAATATTTAATTAAGTATAAATTACTCTGTTTTAAGGAAGAATAAAATGAATATTTTAAATGATGTTTCCCTTGGAATAAAAGATAAGCCTGTTATAACGAACAAAAATACCGGAATTCAAAATACAGATAAAGATGATATAATGGATATTTTTAGTAAAAAAGTTGTAAATAAGAGAGATTTAACGGATATGGTTACAATGCCGAGAGCAATTTTTAAGGGTTATTTGTGTTTTACGGCGGGAACTGCATTTAATGCAGCGTCAGAATTGATAAAAAAAACTAAAATATCTAATCTGTTAAGGATTGCCGGTTTAATATTATCCGTATGCGGGACTTATAATTTCGTAAAACCATATTTGATAAAAGATAATATATTGACTAAAAGCAAAAAATAAATTATAACATGATAATAACAGAGAAAGGTCGGTTTTATGGGTAAAATAGTCGGATGGATAGTTGTATTGGCTTTGATATATTTTGCTTATCAGGCGGGATATTTTAATCCTGTGCTTGATTATTTTAAGCTGTCAGCGGCAAAAGCAGGCCAGGAAGAAGTTATAGAGCATGAAGACGGCTCGGTTACAACTGTGAAATATAGAAATATATTTAATATATTGTTTGATAAATAAAAAAATACTTGAAATAAAAAATTATGTATGTATAATAGTTGATACATACATAGATGCGAGAGTAATTCAGTGGTAGAATGCTTCCTTGCCAAGGAAGATGTCGCGAGTTCGAGCCTCGTCTCTCGCTCCATTTAAAAGACAAGAGTTTCAGCTTGTTTTTTATATAATCCGGAGTTTTTGTGTATATATCCTTGCTCCGTGATTAAGAGCTGTATCCGCATAAGAACCTCTTAGAGCATTCAGTCTTATTCTGTTTTTTATTCCGGCATGCATTAGTAAAGGATGCCGTATTTTTGCTATGATTTTTCTGCTCGAAAATACCCGTTAATTATATCCGGACACATGCCGGAGCCTTTAATATCAGCTTGTGTTATATTTGTTTTTTTTTCCCCCCCCCCACTTCCTTTTTTTCCTCCCTTCCAAAAAAAGGTTAATATATCTGATTTTGCCGGCTTTTAAAAAAACACGTCTTGCTTGCGATGCTGGCTTAAATTGAATGTTTTTATTTGAATTAAAATTCAAAGAAACGAATATAAAGAACCTTGGTACGCCTGGCAAATAATAATAATATTACGGACAGACTGAAAAACACTTCCTGTGGCTTTCGCATAGTGCTTTAGGTTTTTTGCTGTTTAAGCAAAGTTATTGCCTGGTTATATACGACAAGAAATGTTGAAGCGTCTTGCAGTATGTTTGAATTATCGGAAGGCGGACAGCTTAGTATTTCCATAATTTCGTTATACATTTTTAAGGTATTCTTCGGGTGCTTAAATATAGGTTCATAATGAAACAAAATGAGGCAGAAAGAAGAAGTGAATGAATTTTGAGAAGGTTTTAAGCAAATACCGCAAAACAGCGTATCCGCTGTCTGTCGGCATTTCCATTATATAAAACAGATGCAAAAGAATTATGGTTATGGAGCGGATTTCCGTACACAGCCCGATTCGGCGGAAAAGATGCCGGTATGGATAAATTTATCTTATTATGGAGTTTTTAATTAAACGCAGACCGTATTTTATATAATTAATAAGAATTTTAGGCGTTTTTATACCGTATAAAACTTTTGGAATAATATATTCCGGTCTTAAATAATATTGTAAAACGGCTTTGCGTCTGTAATCTTCAACATAAGCGGGCGTTAAATCGCTGTCAAAAGCGTTGATGCAAATGAAATGGCTTTTGCCGTATATTTCGTTATGGATTTTGTTTTTTGAATACAGCATATTATATAATTCAGTGCCGGCAAAAGGCGTGGCAATATGTAATTCTATAAAATCGGTATTATTTTTCAGCATTGCCGTTTTTGTTTTTTCCAAATCCTGTTTTGTTTCCCAAGGGAAGCCTATAATGTAGAAGCCCGCTGTCTGCAGTCCGGCTTTTTTTGCCGTTTGAACAGCATTATAGTTTTTTTCAACGGATGTATTTTTCTTTATTTTCTTTAGTGTTTCATCGGAGCCTGACTCTAAGCCGAAAGCTACAAGAAAGCATCCCGCTTTTTTCATATATTCAAACATTTCTTTATCGGCGGTATCGGCTCTTGAATTGGCAACCCACCTTATTCTGCCGTATAACTCGGAGTTAATAATACATCTGCAAAGCCCGACAGTCCAAGATTTATTTATTGTAAAAGTGTCTGCTTTAAAGAAAAAATTTCTGATATTATGTTTAAAAAAGCATTCTTTTATTTCGTCCAAAACATTTTGTACGGTTCTAAATCTTACCCTGCGTCCTGAAATTACGGGTGATAAGCAGTAAATACAAGATGACGGGCATCCCCTTGATACGGATATTGTCGCCAAAGGCTCGCCGGTATCAGGCATTAAATATAATTTATTATTCATTGCGTATCTGTCGGGGAACGGAAGCGAATTTAAATCTTCATCAAAACATGGATTTGGATTTATAATAAACTTTCCGTCCTGTTTATAGATAATGCCTTTAATGTCCGGCAGATTATTTTTATTATTAAAATGAGAATCAATTAAATCGCCGATTATAAATTCTTCTTCTCCGCCTATCATATAATCAGCACAGGAAAAATTGATATCTTTGAAAAGTTCTTCTCTGCAGTTAAAAAATACTGCGCCTTTCAAAATAAATACAATTTCAGGATGCGAGCTTTTTATATCATTTATAATTTTTAAATCATCAAATAAAGTAGGATTTGTTGTGCTTAAAAAAATAACATCCGGAGTATATGCTTTAATATCATCTTTTAAATTATCAAGCGATAAGTTTTCGCTTTGATAATCCTTTAGAAAAATATCGTATCCTCTTTTTTTTAAAACAGCGGAAGCATAGCCTAAGTCGTTGCAGGCGCGCATGGAATTTGCTGATGATTTGGCGATGTTAAGCTGGCATCTGTCTTCTCCTCTTTGATACAATCCGCCCGGCGGATATATTAGCATTATTTTTTTCATAACTAAATTATATCATGCTGTATTGCAGTCTGTATATGAATAATTCCGCCAATGTTGCACATCCCCTCTCCTGCCCCGCCCTCTTTGAAACCGGCGCTTTTTGTTTCCGCAGATGACTACAAGGGGGACATCAAAAAAATGACGGTTATTGTCCGGTTATTTTTTTTAATAAATCCGCTTTGGATTTTTCCCATTCAAAAGCTGTTTGTATACTTTTGTATAAACTTCTTTCGGGTTTCCAGCCCAAAATCTTTTTTATTTTTGAAGAATCGGCATATAAGCTCGGCGGGTCGCCCGTTCTTCTGCTTGTTATTTCAACGCTGATTTTTTTATTTACTGTTTTTTCGCATATATCAAATACTTCTTTTATGCTCGCTCCATGAGATGTCCCCACATTGAATATATCCGATTTGTTTTCTTTTAAAAGATAATCCAATGCCGATTTATGCGCTTCCGCTAAATCTTCCGCATTTACATAATCTCTGATGCAGGTTCCGTCTTTAGTGTCATAATCATCGCCGAATATTTTAAAGATTTTTTCTTTGTTTTCTGCCGACTGCAGAATGTTCGGAATTAAATGGGTTTCCGGTGTATGCCATTCTCCAATTCTGATTAATGAATCACAGCCTGCAACATTAAAATACCTTAATATAACGGATTTTAAATTATAAGCTGTATCATAATCCTGAAGTATTTTTTCAGCGGTAAGTTTTGTACGTCCGTATGGATTTATGGGATTTTGAGGATGATTTTCATCAATCGGGAGATATTCAGGGATTCCGTAAACACTGCAGGATGATGAGAAGATTATTTTCTTGACATTATATTTTATCATTGCACTTAAAAGATTTAGTGTTCCAAAAACATTATTCAGATAATACTTTTGAGGATTTCTGCAGGATTCTTCAATGAGAGCATGGGCTGCAAAATGAATTACCGCTTTAATTTTAAATTTTGAAAATACTTCTTCAATATCATTAATCCGGCATAAATCGCCCTTGGCAAATGTAACGTTTCCGAGTGTTTTTAATATATTTACGATTTCAATATGACCGTTTTCAAGGCTGTCAAAAATCAATACATCATACCCCTTGTTTAATAAATTAATAACGGTATGACTGCCTATATATCCTGCTCCGCCCGTGACTAATATCATAAATATCCTTTATATGTTTATTATTTGTTGATTTTTTATAAATCTTTATATATGATTATACTATGAAAAAAGCGGTTAATATAGAGTACAGCAGTATATTATTTATATTATTGCTCTGCTTGATAATCTGCATCGGGATTTTTTTAAGGGCGGAGCTGTATATTGCGGATATTCCGTTTTGGTTTGATGAACAGCTTTTGGGGATGCTGTTTTATGACAAAAATATATTCGGCTTTTTTAAAAGCATTGATACGGCTGTAAAAATTCCGCCGTTGTGGGGCGTGCTGGAATTTTGTTTTTTAGAGGTTTTCGGATATACATTCAGGGTTTTTCGTTTTATTCCGTTTATATCTTCGATAATTTCGCTGTTTTTATTTTATATTCTGCTTAAAGATTTTTCAAAATCAAAGACAGCAGTATTGGCAGGTCTTTTAATGTTTGCCGTCAACAGCAGGCTGATTTATTATTCTGCGGAATTCCGGCAGTATTCGAGCGATGTTTTAAACTGTCTGATTTTGTTATGTTTATATAAATATATTTCATTTAAAAATATTGCTTTGCTGAAAAGCGTCATATATTCATTAATAAGCTGTATATTTGTCCTGATTTCGTTTCCGTCCGTTTTTATTATTCCTGCGGTGATTTTTGCAAAAAGCATTGAAGAAAAGTATTTTAATCCGAAAGTTCTATGGATATTCTCTGGTATTATTTTGTGCTGTATTTACTTGTACTTAATCGACCCGGAATGTTATAAATATATGTATTCCTATTGGGGGGGGGAAAGAGAGATTGCCTTTTGGTCTTTATCTTTCAGCTCTTTTCTCTATATTATTGAAAAATTCTTTTCATATATCTTTCCTTTAAATAACGGAACATTATTTATTAAACTGCTGTTTCTATCGGGTTTAATTTTATTATTCAAAGAAAATCATAAAGATAAATTTTTATTTTTGTTTATTTTTGCCATATCTTTATTTGCTTCGTTGATAAGAATCTATCCTTTTTCGACCCGCCACAGTTTATATCTTATTCCGGCAGTGATTATGATGATTATTAAAATAATTGATTTTCCCGCTGTGCAATGCTCAAAAAAAATCTGCAGGGCTGTAATGTTTTTCAAATCCGTAATATGTGTATTTATAATACTTTTTATTATAAATATCCATCATTTGGATGCCCAGTTAAAAAATATGGATACTTTCTTCCAGTCGAGGCAGGAAAGACTTGATATAAAGAACCTGCTTGGAGATGTTATAGACAAATGCAGTGAAAAAGATTTGTTTATAGTTCCGGGCGATATAGGCGTATATCTGTGTTTTTATAATTTGTATTATAAAAAAAATAAGATAATAAATATTCATGAATATCCCGTTGTGAAGAAGGATAAACTGCCTTTATTAAATGATATGGCTACAGAGCATCTGGATAATAATAAAGATTACGAAAAACTTTGGTTCCTCGGCAGTTTTAAGCTGTACACCGTATCGCCCGAAATAAGTTTTATCGAAACGGAATTAAAAAAACGCAATTTAAAATACAAATTAATTGAAAAATTAAACATATACTTGCTGGAGGTTAAAGAATGACTGATAATAATGCAGGTAAAAAAAAACCGCAATAATTATAGGAGCCGGACCGGCCGGACTGAGCTGTGCTTATTCGCTTTTGAAGTATTCGCAGGGAAAAATCAGACCCGTTGTAATAGATGAAAATTCGTGTGCGGGAGGGCTTTCAAGAACTTTATTTTCAAACGGCAACGGTACGGATATCGGTCCTCACAGATTTTTTACAAAGAACGATGAAGTTTTTAAATTCCAGACGGAGTTTTTAAATGTACAGGAGCTTCCGGCGTCTGACGATAAACTTCTTAACCGCTTTAAAATCTCCGCCGGCGCAAAAGTTAATCCTGAAACAGAAGATGATGTTTTCCTGAGAAGAAAGAGATTTTCAAGAATATATTACAAAAATCATTTTATTGATTATCCTATAAAATTAAATTTTAATACATTTTCATCAATTGGTTTGTTAAAATCGGCACAGGCAGGCTTCAGTTATTTAAAATCATGTCTGGATAAGCAGGAGGAAACAAATCTTGAAACGTTTATGATAAACAGATTCGGAAATACATTATATTCATTATTCTTCAAAAACTATACCGAAAAAATATGGGGGATACCGCCTGAATTAATTTCTAAAGAATGGGGGGAGCAGAGAATTAAAAAAATTTCCTTAATGAAAGTTTTTCAGGATGCGTTTTTTTCTTTTTTGAAGATTAATATTGATAAGGAAATATCTTTGGCGGATGAGTATTATTATCCTAAGCTGGGAAGCTCCCAGCTGTGGAATCTGATTGCACGGAAAATTGTTAATTCTGGCGGTGAAATAATCTTAAATCATAAAGTTATAAAAATTAATCTTGATAATAATCTGGTTAATTCTGTAGAAATCAGCAATAATGATGCTTTTCCTAGAGTTATAAACGGAGATTTATTTATTTCATCAATGAGCGTTAAGGATTTAATATCAGGTATTGAAAATGCGCCTGCAGAAATTAAAAATACAGCACTGAATTTAAAATACAGAGATTTTATACTTGCAAATTTTGTCTGCGGAAAATTAAACCTTAAAAATAATACAGGTTATCCTACAATAAATAACATAGCGCCTGACAGCTGGATATATCTGCAGGATGACTGTATAAAAGCCGGCAGGCTCGATATTATGAACAATTTTTCGCCGTATATAGTAAATAATTTTAAAGAAAATTTTGTTATTAATCTTGAATATTTCTGCAGTGAAAATGATGAGTTTTGGAATAAAAGCGATGATGAAATAATTGAGTTTGCAAAAAAAGAATTGAATTTATTAAATATTGCTGATAATGCAGATATTAAAGATTGCCGGGTCTATCGTATAAAAAAAGCATATCCGTCTTATTTCGGCTCATATAATTCTTTTGGCAAGGTGAAAACTTATATTAATTCGGTTCAAAATCTCTACTGTATAGGAAGAAACGGACAGCATAAATATAATAACATGGACCATTCCATATTAAGCGGAATTACTGCCGGTAAAATTATATCTTTTAATTTGAATAAATGCTCCTTATGGGATATTAATACGGAAAAATCATATCAGGAGTGCAGATAAACCGCAGGGCGGGCTTCAGACGGCATAAATTTTTTTTCTGTTTATTTCATAAATGAAATTTTATTATATAATGTTGCCATGACAGAATCAGCAAGCCAAAAATTCAAAAAAACAGCCGGCTTTATATTTCCGGCATTATCGGTTTTAATTATTTGTTTTGGAATATATTTAAGAACAAGATTATATTTGTTCAGGGCGGAGTTTTGGCTGGATGAGGCGCAGACTGCTTTATCTTTTATAGAAGATAAAGCATCGGAGCTTTATTTTTACCGCTGGAAGCACAGCAGAAAGCACCTCCTTTTTTCCTTTGCATTACTTATTTTATAATTAAAATATCCGGTTTTAATGAATTATCATTCAGATTTATACCTTATATATCCGGATGTTTATCCGTAACTGCTTTTTATTTTCTTTCGGCTTCCCTTGTGAAAGATAAAACAGGCAGGATATTCGGTTTATTCCTTTTTGCTGTTTCAATCCCCCTTATATATAACTCTGCCGAGTTTAAGCCGTATTCGGGCGATGCTTTGATTTGTATTCTGCTGTTAATTTATTATAATTATGTTTATTCCAAAAATACGGTTATAATAAACGGAAAAATTAAACAGGCGGTTTTCTATGCATTAATGACTGTTTTAACGGTCTTTTTTTCTTTTCCTGCCGTATTTGTTATTTTTTCTATGGCTTTAACAAACTGCATTTTTGAAAGAAAAATAACGCTTGAGCAGGTTTTTATAGTTTTAGGAATAATCATTGCGGGTTCTTCGGTATATTTTCCGGATATAAACGGATATAATTTTCTCAGGGATTTTTGGTGGTGGGGCGGTAATAAAAGTTTTGTATTTATGTGCATGACAAGTATTAAATACTTTACGGCAAATACGGGCGATAAATTTTGTTATTTCTTTATATTGCTTCTGTCTGCCGGATTTATAATATTATTCAGAGATAAAAAACAGCCGGCTTTTGTATTATTGATATGCGTATCTGTTTCGGTTTCTGCCAGTCTTTTAAAACTGTACCCTTTTGAAGAAAGGCTTATTTTATATTTGCTTCCCGTGTTTTTATTGTTAATTGCGAAGCTGTTTGATTATAATATATTTTTGCCTGCGAGAGGAAAACATCAGGCAGTTTTTAAATTGATTTTATGTATAGTTCTGGCATTATTAATTAATATTAAAATACCTTATTGGAATTTTCCGCAGGAAAATCTGGTAGATTACAGCAGATATGACGATTTTAAACGCTCTATGGCATACAGGCGGGAAATGAAAGCAGTCAGCTTGTTTGTATTAAAAAATTATAATAAAAATATAAGCATATTATCAACGGATGAGTTTTATTATTTTGTCAGATACTATAACAAATACTTCAATATGGGAAAAAATATACCTGTAAATAATTTGGGATGGGGGGAAGATGGAGGCTCAGCCGATGAAATTGCGGCCGGATTTATTGATGAAAATTCGGGGAAAAATACTATGTGGTTTATCGGCAGATATGATGAAAATTACTTTAGAATCTGGGAGTTAAAAAATTTGGAAAATATGCTTAATGAAAGAAATATTCCGTTTGATATTATGCATAGCAGGGGAAATGCTTATTTGGTTTATACTTTATAATGCCGGCGGTAGTATTTTTGTGTTATAATCCTGTTATTATAAATCAGACTGCCGGCAGAAAATGGAAAATCAAAAATTAAAAAATACTAAGGTTTTTATATTTGCGATAGCCAGTGTTTTTATTATCGGATTCGGGATTTTTTTGAGAACTGAGCTGTATCTGCATAACGCTTTATTTGGCTTGGACGAAGTAATGCTTAGCTTATCTTTTGCAGACAGAGGAATAAATGCTCTGTTTTTACCGCTGGAAGCACAGCAGAAAGCGCCTCCTTTTTTCCTTTGCTTTACTTATTTTATAATTAAAATATCCGGATTTAATGAATTATCATTCAGATTTATACCTTATATATCCGGATGTCTATCCGTAACTGCTTTTTATTTTCTTATAAATATCTGCGTGCAGAATAAGGCGGGCAGAATATTCGGTTTATTCCTTTTTGCTGTTTCAGCCCCCCTTGTATATAACTCTGCCGAGTTTAAGCCGTATTCGGTCGATGTATTGATGTGTTTGCTGTTATTTCTGTTTTATAACTTTATTTATACGGGGAAATATTCATTCCTCTCCGGACAGCGGAAAATATCATGTGTGCTGTATGCTTTAATAACAATATTATTAATTTTTACATCTTTTCCTTCTGCATTTATTATTTTGTCAATGACCGTTTCATTATGTATAATTAAAAAACGGATAACGCCCGCTTCCTGCTCCGTTATTGCCGGAGTTTTAACTGCAAGTTTTATTGCTTATAAAACGGACGCCGGCAATGTGGAATTTCTGCGGAGCTTTTGGTGGTATGACGGAAAAAACATTCCTTCTATGTACCTGAACTCTGTCAAATACTTTTTGTGCAGTACGCATAATTATATTTGCTATGCCTTCGCAATAACGGCAGTTGCGGGATTTATAAAATTATTCAGAGATAAAAAAGAAATGGCTTTTCCGTTTGCTTTTTGTATAATTATTCCGGTAATTACAAATACTTTAAAGCTGTATCCCTTTGAAGAAAGACTGGTGTTATATATACTGCCGGTCTGCCTGACGGCCGCTTCAAAAGTATTTGATTTCAGCCTGTTTAACAAAAATAAGACAGTTCATTATCTGTTTTTGGGTATTTCTTTATTAGTGTTGCTTCATATAAAAATTCCGTTTGTTAATCTGCCTTATGATAAATTAATCGACTATAGAAGGCAGGGGGATAGAACAAGAGCTTTAGAATACAGGCAGGAAATGAAAAATTTTGCCTTGTTCATATTAAACAATTATTCCGGGGAAAAAATACTTGCAACTAATGAATTTAAATATTTTACCGATTATTATAATAAGTATTACGGCATGAATAAAAATATACCGATTGTTTCTTTAGGCTACGACGAAAGCATAGATGTCAATGATATTTTAGCCGGATTTATTAATGAAAATGAAAAAAATAAAATGTGGTTCTTCAGCAGAATAGATGAATGCTATTTTATATTTTTTAATATGGATGATGTAACGGAATTATTAAATTTAAAACATATAAAATATGATATTATGCTCTCCGGAATTGAAAACGGATATTTGATTTATACTTTATAGCCCCTTTTTCAGCTTTATTTGCCGATAATGAAAAAATCTCCCCCCCCCCGGTTTTGTTTCAACCTGTTTAATAAGTCCGGATAAGGGCATTTCCAATGCTTCGGATATTCTCCGCATCATAGTAAGTTTCGGCTCTATTTTACCGTTTTCAGCTCTGCAGATATTGCCCGAATCCATGCCGTATTCGTATGCAAATAAAGTCAGGGATTTATGCTTTCTAACCTCCCGTTCATGCTTTACGATTTCTCATACAATATTTAAAAATAGAAAAAATGTTTGAAAATCTGAAAAAAATAATAAAAAGAGAAAAAAAGCAGGAAGTTTTTTATACATACAAACAGATGCAGGCATGCCGGAGAGTGAATATCCGGAGGTGCTGAAAGCCGTATTTAAGCAGAAAACCGGGAAAAATCTGAATTCAGGACATCCGAAGACATTTAACGAGAAAATCCGGTGGCTTAAATTATATGACTGTACGCCTTTAAAAACGAAACTGACGGATAAGGTTCTGGACCGGGTAAAAGAGCGGATTGGCGGGGAATATTTAAAACCTGTATTGCGGATAGGAAAAGATTTTAACGATATACCTTTTGAAGTTTTGCCTCAGGCATTTATCATTAAAGCCTCAAACGGATGTAAATGGCACTATGTTATAAAAAAGAAAGTTTATCAGTAATCCCGCATTAACGGACATAGTAAGAAAATATTTTTCCGGCCGGATGGAGCAGTCATTTTGTTATTTTGCGCAGTTTGAGCTTCAGTATAAAAATATAGCCCGCAGATTATAATAGAGCCTTTATTGCGCAGTAATATCAATGAAGCCCCTGTCGAAATTGAAAATATTACTGCTTTAACGGAAAAGTTAAGATATTGTATGCCGGGAAAAGCTGATGTGTATGATAAAGATTTTAAGCATATAAATTTAAAGTTTGCCCCTGATTATATTGCGGAAAATCAAGAAGCGGATGATATTTTAAAAACGGCAGCTGATTTATCGGCCAGACTGTGTAAAGAATTTAAACTTGTAAGAATTGATTGGATGATATATGACAATAAACTTTATTTTAATGAAATGATATTTACGCCGTTTTCGGGATTCTATAAATTTGAAAATGAATATTGGAATAAAAAGTCAGGTTCAATGCTTGATTTAAGGAGAAAACAGCCATGAATTTTGAAGATATAGAAAATTTGGATGAGCAGAAAATTTTAGCCCTGTATAATGATGTAATGGAATCCTCCTCCCCTGATGAATATCTTATCGGTGATCCGGTCTATTATTACTATACATACTGCGACGGCGGTAATTTTATAGAATGCTATAATTACAATTATGTAACAACAGGCAGATGCAAATAATTATTTTGAAAGTTTTTTAAATTTGAAAATGAATATTAAAGTGCAAAAATCAGGCTTAATGATTAATTTAAAGATAAAACAGCCATGAATTCTGCAGAAATAGAGAATTTAACCGGAGAAAAAATTTTAAAAATATATGTATTATAATCTGCCCCCGGAATTTTATAGACTTCTGCTGCTGTGCTTGCTTCCGGCAGGTCTGTTCCTCATCCGGCAGTGATTGTGATTATTCAGAATGATTTTGTTCTGATAACGCCTGTTCTTCTGCAATTTATGAATATTGCAGCCGGAGCGGTCAAAAATTTTAAAATGGCAAATCAGCTGTAAATTTCAGAAATATAATAATGTAATGGAGTTTTTTATAATCCCGCTTTATTATTACATCAGAATTTTTTTGTGATTATAACATAATATCAGGAACGGCATCTTATAAGGCGGGGAAAATGAGTGTAATAAATTTTTTTCCCCTCTGCTCTTTTTTTTCCCCCCCCCCTCCGCCCCGCTTTTTCCCCTTTTTCTCTTTCTCTTCCCTGCTCTTGTGTTTTTTGTATCCTGCAGTATCCGCCGGCCGCTTGTTTTTTTCTATTCCATCCCGCATTTTTTTCTCTTTTTTCCTCTGCGCACTTTTTTTCCCTCCTCCCCCTCCCGCCCCGCCGTTTTTGCATATTGACTTTACCGGATAGATATTAACAGAGAAATGCACTTTGTGTTTTTGTAATTTAAAAACCCCTGAATTGCAATGCAGAATATTTTATATAGCAGTTAAGTCTTATGATGTTTATTTTTCAGCCTTAACTAAAATAATATCAGCCATATTTTTTAAAACTCCGCTTCTTTTTTTAATTGCAGTTTTATATGTTTTTTTCTCCCCTTCCGCCTGCCTCCCTCCGCCCGTACTTATTCTTGTTCTTATTTTTGCGCTAGCTCTGCATATA